>JADZBA010000024.1 GCA_020852355.1 Alphaproteobacteria bacterium | reverse complement strand
TCATCGCGGCGAGCCGCAGGGGATCGCCGTCGGCCCGCGCGAGCAGCCCTTCGGCGAGCGCGTCGACGAACGGGACGCCGGCGGGGATCGTGTAGATCGCCGGCGTCTCGCCCATGGAAGTCAGACCCAGATGCGCGCGCGCCCGAGGATGTCCTCCGCCTCGCGCAGGGCCTCGGGGGTGCCGATATGGTACCACTCGCCGTCGTGGACGATGCCGCCGAGGCGTCCCGCGGCGGCGGCGCGGTCGTAGAGGCGATTCAGCGAGAACGGCCCCTCGGGCGTGCCGGCGAACAGCCTGGGGTGGAGGATTTGCACCCCGGCATAGACGTAGGGCGGGATCTCGCCCGGGTCGGGCCTCCGGATGCGCCCGTCCTGGCTCAGCATGAAGTCGCCGTTGCCGTCATAGCCGACGGCGGTGACGGTGCGCTGCAGCAGCAGGATCGCATCCATCGTCCCGGCGTCCCAGCCGCTGGCCAGCCGCTCCAGGGCCGATCGGCGCCCGTTGCGCCAGAGGACGTCGCCGTTGACGACGAAGAACGGTGCGTCGCCGAAATGCGGGAGCGCCTTGCGTACCCCGCCGCCGGTCTCCAGCAGCGCATCCTCGCGGCTCAGCGCGATGCGCGGCCGCTGGCGCCGCGCGAGATGCCCGGCGAGCTGGTCGGCCCTGTGGTGCAGGTTGACGGTGACCTCCTCGACGCCGGCCTCGACGAGGCGGTCGAGGATACGGTCGATGAGCGTCTCGCCGGCGACCATGACGAGCGGCTTCGGCAGGCTGTCGGTCAGCGGGCGCAGGCGGCTGCCGAGGCCGGCCGCCAGCACCATGGCGCGGGTCACCGTCATGCCGCGCTCCGCCGCGGCGGGACGGTGCGCAGCGCCGGCGGCACGTGCCGGTCGAGCCACTCGGCGACGGGGCCGAGCGCGGGGTGGCGCAGGTCGCGGCCGACCAGCGCCCACACGCGCGGCAAGAAGGGCAGGTAGTGCGGCTTGCCGTCGCGCCGGTCGAGCCGCGTGAAGACGCCGATGATGCGGCAGTTCCGCTGCGCGCCGAGCACGGCATAGGCATGGGCGAAGGCGTCGCGGTCGGCGACGCCGGCGACGTCGAGGTAGTGGGCGTACATCGCGGCCTGCAGGTCGGGGTGAACGTCGCGCCGCGCATCCTCCAGCAGCGAGACGAGGTCATAGGCGCGCGGGCCGGCGACCGCATCCTGGAAGTCGAGGAGGCCGCAGGCGGCGATGCCCGGCCGGCCGGGCAGCCACATCAGGTTGCCGACGTGATGGTCGCGCAGCACCAGCGTCGGCGGACCGAGCGGGGCCGCTTCCAGCACCGTGCGCCAGCGCGCGAGATAGTCCTCGCGCACCGCGGGCGCGGTGGCCGCGCCGGTCGCCGCCGGCAGGAACCAGTCGACCAGCACGGCCAGCTCGTCGAGGATGCGCGCGCTGTCGTAGGCCGGCAGCGCGGCGACCGCGTCCGCCGGCACGCGCGCCTGCAGCGCGGCCAGGACGTCGACGGCGAGCCGGTAGAGCGCGCGCTCGTCGGCACCCTCGCCCAGCAGGCGCGCGTAGGTCCCGTCGCCGAGATCCTCCTCGAGCACGAGGCCGTTCGCGTCGTCGACCGCGAGCACCGCGGGGGCGCTGAGGCCGAGCGCGCGCAGGGTCGCGGCGACGCGCACGAACGGCCGCACGTCCTCCATCGGCGGCGGCGCGTCCATCAGCACCGCGCTCTCGCCGCCGCGGCGCAGGCGCAGGTAGCGTCGGAACGAGGCGTCGCCGGCGAGCGGACGGCGCTCGGCGCCGGCCCAGCCGGCTCTCTCCAGGAAGCGGTCGATCGCGGCGGCCCGGCTCGTCATGCGTCGATCCCGGCGAGACGCGCGGCCCAGCCGCCGCGGCCGGTCAGGGTCGCCGAGCGCGCGCCGTCGGGTCCGGCGTAGGCGAGCGCGATGTCCAGCCGATCGACCGGCAGCAGGCCGGCGATTCGCTCGGGCCACTCGAGGATCACCAGGGCGTCGCCGAAGGCGTCCTCCAGGCCCAGCTCCACCGCCTCCGAAGGATCGGCGATGCGGTAGAGGTCGACGTGCCAGATTTCGCCGCCACCGGGGTCAC
The DNA here is from genome assembly GCA_020852355.1 of Alphaproteobacteria bacterium. Classification (GTDB taxonomy): domain Bacteria; phylum Pseudomonadota; class Alphaproteobacteria; order ATCC43930; family Allostellaceae; genus Allostella. The sequence goes on along the minus strand of JADZBA010000024.1, from coordinate 27,310 downwards.
CGTAGGTCTGGACGAGCGTGAAGGTCGGGCTCGGCACGTCTTCGCCGCTGCCGCAGCGCGCCCGGACGAAGGCGCGGGCGAAGGCGGTCTTGCCGGCGCCGAGATCGCCCGACAGCGCGATCGTGTCGCCCGGCCGTGCCCGCGCCGCGACGGCGGCGGCCAGGCGTGCGGTGGCGGCGAGATCGGCCAGCCTGATGGTCACGGTGGTCATCGCGTGCGGGGTCTCGCGCCGGGGTCTCGGGAGCGCCGGTGCCCGCCGGGACGGGCCCGGCGGCGGCGGCTTTGCAGGGTTGCGGGGCGCCGGGGTCGCCATCATGTTACGCGCCAGCCGTCGCCGAAAGTCCCAAGCCGGGAGTCGCCATGTCAAGCGTTGCGCACGAGACCGACGTCGCCATCATCGGCGCCGGCCCCGTCGGGCTCTTCGCCGTCTTCGAGTGCGGCATGCTGCGCATGCGCTGCCATGTCATCGATGCGCTCGACATGCTGGGCGGCCAATGTACCGCGCTCTACCCGGAAAAGCCCATCTACGACATCCCGGGCTACCCGCAGATCGACGCGGCCGATCTCGTCGACCGGCTCGCCGAGCAGGCCGCCCCGTTCGCTCCCGTCTACCATCTCGGCCACCAGGTGACGACCCTGGCGCCGCACGAGGGCGGGTTCCGGCTGGCGACGACGGCGGGCACGCGCATCGACGCCAAGGCGGTGATCGTGGCGGCCGGGGTCGGCGCGTTCGGCCCCAATCGGCCGCCGCTCGACGGCATCGAGGCCTACGAGGGGACCAGCGTCTTTTACATGGTGAAACGGCGCGAGGATCTGCGCGGCAAGCGCGTGGTCATCGCCGGCGGCGGCGATTCGGCGGTCGACTGGGCGCTGGCGCTGGCCGGCGTCGCGGCGCGCATCATGGTCGTCCATCGCCGTCCGAAGTTCCGCGCGGCGCCCGAAAGCGCGGCGCGCCTCGACGCGCTGGCCCGCGAGGGCGCGATCGAGCTGGTGGTGCCCTACCAGCTCGCGGGCCTCGACGGGGCCGACGGGCGGCTCGCGGGGGTCACCGTCGCCACGCTCGACGGCACCCCGCGGCGGCTGGAGGCGGACGTGCTGCTGCCGTTCTTCGGGCTCGCGATGAATCTCGGCCCGATCGCCGACTGGGGCCTCGACCTCGAGCGCGGCCACGTCGCCGTCGACCAGTCGACCTGCGCCACCAGCGTGCCGGGCGTGCATGCGATCGGCGACATCGCCGCCTACCCGGGCAAGCTCAAGCTCATCCTCTCGGGCTTCGCCGAGGCGGCGTCGGCGGCGCACGCGATCCATCCGCGCGTCCATCCGGGCGAGGTGCTGCATTTCGAGTATTCGACGACGCGCGGCGTCCCCGGCCGCGCCGCGTGATCGTCAGAGGGCGCGGGCGGCCGCGAGGAAGGCGCGGATCTTCGCCGGGTTCTTGACGCCGGGCCGGTCCTCGACGCCCGACGACACGTCGACCGCCCGCGCGCCGCTGATCGCGACCGCGGTGGCGAGGTCGTCGGCGGTCAGTCCCCCCGCCAGCATCCACGGCAGCGCGACGTGGCGTCCCGCCAGCAAGCCCCAGTCGAAGGACTGCCCGTTGCCCCCGGGCAGGGCGCCCGGGCTGGTCGACGGCCTGGCATCGAACATCAGGCGGTCGGCCACCGCGAGGTAGGCGTCGGCCGCGGCGACGTCGGCTGCGGTCGCGACCGGCAGCGCCTTCATCACCGGCACCGCGAAGCGCCGGCGGATCTCGCCGACGCGTGCCGGCGTCTCGTGGCCCTGGAGCTGCAGCAGGTCGAGCCGCGCGGCCGCGATGGTCGCCGCGATGGTCGCGTCGTCGGCATCGACGAAGAGGCCGGTCTTGATGATGCCCGCGGGCACCGCCGCGCCGAGCGCGCCGGCGCGCTCCGGCGTCACGGCGCGGGGCGAGCGGGGATAGAAGACGAATCCAACGAACGCCGCACCGCCCTCCACCGCCGCCGCGACGGCGGCGGGGTCGTTGAGCCCGCAGATCTTGACCTGGACAGCCATGGCGGGGACGGGCTCCCTAGGTCCGTGCGACGACGAGCTCGGCGGCGGCGAGATCCTCGAGCGCAGTGCCGACGGACTTGAAGTAGGTGATCTCCAGCGGCGACCCGCGCCCCGCGACCGTCCCGGCGGCGAGGTCGAAGAGATCGCCGACCACGTCGCCCTCGGCGATGACGCCGGCACGCAGGGGCTGGACGAGGTCGCCCGCCTCGTGCAGCGCGCCGGCCCGGGTGTCGACATAGACGCGCGCACGCCGCACCGCCTCGTCGTCGGCTTCGCGCATCGCCGGCGTGAAGCCGCCGACGAGGTCGAGATGGGTCCCCGGCGACAGCCAGGCGCCCTGCACCAGCGGCTCGTCGGATGGCGTGGCGCAGCTCACCAGGTCGGCCGCACGCACCGCCGCGGCGAGGTCGTCGACGGCGGTCGCGGCGAAGCCTTCGCCGGCCCGCGTGCGGGCCAGCGCGGCGGCGCGATCGCGGCGCCGGCCCCACACCGCCACTTCGCGAACCGGCCGCACCGCGGCGTGGGCGCGCACGAGATGGGGCGCCAGCGCGCCGGTGCCGACGATCACCAGGCGGCGCGCGTCCGGGCGCGCCAGGTAGGAAGCGGCGAGCGCCGAGGCGGCGGCGGTGCGGCGCAGCGTCAGCATGCGGCCGTCGATCACGGCCCGCGGTGCGCCGGTCTCGCCGTCGAGCAGCAGGTAGGTGCCGAGCACGGCCGGCAGGCCGCGGGCGCCGTTGTCGGGATAGAAGGTGACGATCTTGATGCCGACGGCGCCGCCGCGGCTCCACGCCGGCATCAGCAGCAGCATGGCGTCGCCGCCGGTGGGCTGCGGGATCGGATGGTGATGGCGCAGCGGCACCTCGCGGCCCTCGCGGAAGGCCGCGGCGAGGGCGGCCACCAGCGACGGGAAGTCGAGGACGCGCTCGACCGCCGCGGCGTCGATCATCCGCGGCGGGGCGAAGCGGGCGTCTTCGGCGTCGTCGCTCATCGTGTCACCTGCGATTGGGGTCACCTGCGGCCGGCGGCGGCACCGATCGCGAGCGGCCGCGACACCGCGGGCTCGGGACCTTCGGCGACGCGCCGCCGCAGCGCCTGCACCTCGGATTCCAGCGCCGCGATGCGCCGCCCCCGCCGGCGCATCTCGCGCCGCTGCACCCCGGCCGCCAGCCACGCCGCCAGTGCGCCGACGACGAGCCCGGCCAGCAGCGCCAGCAGGATCACCAGGAAGGCCGGCACGGTGACGACGAAGGGCAACGGCCACAGCTCGAGCGCCATCGGCCCGCGATTGACCACGGCGAAGGCGGCGATCGCGACGAGGAGCGGCAGCGCGATCAGCCAGAAGGCGAACCGGGCCACCCGCTCACGCCGCGGTGTTCAGCCGCTCGCGAAGCTGCTTGCCCGTCTTGAAGAACGGCGTGCGCTTGCGCTCGACCTTGACCGCCTCGCCGGTGCGCGGGTTGCGCCCGACGCGGGGATCGCGCTCCTTGATCGAGAAGGCGCCGAAGCCGCGCAGCTCGACCCGGTCGCCGCGCGCCAGCGCCTCGGTGATCTCCTCGAAGATCGTCGTGACGATCCGCTCGACGTCGCGCTGGTAGAGGTGCGGATTCATCTCCGCCAGCTGCAGGATCAGCTCGGACTTGGTCATGGCCGGTACTCCGCGCCGGGCAGGGTCACTCCCCCACCCGCAACCCAGGGTGCCAAACGGCGATCGGACCGTCAATACTAAGTCTCTCAGAGAAAAGGGATTTTCCGATCGCGTGCAGGGTCGCCCCGAGCCAGCCGCCGGCATCGTCCGGACGGACGTCGACGGCGCGCACGGTGGTCGGCACCGCCTTCGTCTCGGCCAGCCAGGCCCGCGCGGCGGTCTCCCCGCCGGTGTCGTCGACCAGCCCCATGGCCTTCGCCTGGCGGCCGGTGAACACCCGGCCGTCGGCGTAGCGCAGCGCGTCGGCGCGCTCCATGCGGCGGCGCAGGGCCACCATGTCGACGAACTGCTCGAAGAGATCGCGGACGATGGCCTGGGCCGCCTCGCGTCCTTCGGGCGTCAGCGTCTCGACCGGGTTGGGCACGGCCTTGAGCGGCGCACTCTTGATCGTCTCGGGCTTGATGCCGAGACGGTCCAGCAGGCTGGTCACGTCGGCGGTCTGCATGATGACGCCGATCGAGCCGGTGACGCTGGAATCGCGCACGAAGATGCGTTCGGTGCCGAGCGCCGCCATGTATGCGGCCGAGGTGCCGAGCGAGCCGATGACGGCGACGGTCGGCTTCTTGGCGGCGAGGTCGGCCAGCGTGCGGTAGAGCGCCTCGCCGCCGCCGACGCTGCCGCCGGGGCTGTCGATGCGCACGACCACCGCCTTGACGTCGTCGTCCTTGGCGAGGCGGGCCAGGGTCTCGTCGCGCTGCGAATCGTCGGAGATGAAGCCGGTCACCCACAGGCGGGCGACGTAGGGGCGGCCGAAGATATCCCCCTCGGCGTCGATCGCCAGCGCGGCCGCCGCCATGGCGGCGACGACCGCCAGCGTCCGCCACAGGCTGAGCCGCCGCTTCAGGCGGCGGCGGTCGACCAGGGAGTCGGAATCGGCGGGCGGCATGGGAAGGGGCGGGCGGCCACCGCGGCGGCCGCCCGCACTTCGTCAGCCTTCGCCGGTCTTCTCGCGGTCCTGGCGCGCGCGGCTGATCGCGGCACCCAGGATGTCGCCGAGGCTGGCGCCGGAGTCCGACGAGCCGAACTCCGCCATCGCCCGCTTCTCCTCGTCGAGCTCGCGCGCCTTGATCGAGAGCGTGACCTTGCGGGTCGCGCGGTCGATGTTGGTCACCTTGGCGTCGACTTTCTCGCCGACGGCGAAACGGTCGGGCCGCTGCTCGCTGCGATCGCGCGACAGCTCGGACTTCCGGATGAAGCCCGGCACGCCGTCGGCCATCGTGACGTCGAGGCCGCCTTCCTGGACCCCGGAGACCGTGCAGGTCACCACCTGGCCCTTGGTCAGCTTGCCGAGCGCCGATTCGAACGGATCGCTCTCGAGCTGCTTGATGCCGAGGCTGATGCGCTCCTTGTCGATGTCGACGTCGAGCACCTTGACCTTGACCTGGTCGCCCTTGCGGAAGTCCTGGATCGCGGCTTCGCCCGGACGGCTCCAGTCGAGGTCGGAGAGATGCACCATCCCGTCGATGTCTCCGGGCAGGCCGACGAACAGGCCGAACTCGGTGATGTTGCGGACCTCGCCTTCCAGCTCGGTGCCGGCGGGGTACTTCTCGATGAACGCCTCCCAGGGATTCTCCAGGCACTGCTTCAGGCCCAGGCTGATCCGCCGCTTCTGCGGATCGACGTCGAGGACCATGACCTCGACCTCCTGGCTGGTGGAGACGATCTTGCCGGGATGGACGTTCTTCTTGGTCCAGCTCATCTCCGACACGTGCACGAGGCCTTCCACGCCGGGCTCCAGCTCGACGAAGGCGCCGTAGTCGGTGATGTTGGTGACGCGGCCGCGGAACTTCGCGCCGACCGGGTACTTCAGGTCGACGCCCTCCCACGGATCGGCCTCGAGCTGCTTCATGCCGAGCGAGATGCGCTGCGTCTCGGGATTGAAGCGGATCACCTGGACCTTGACGGTCTGGCCGATGGTCAGTGCCTCGGACGGGTGGTTGATGCGCCGCCACGCGATGTCGGTGACGTGCAGCAGGCCGTCGACGCCGCCGAGATCGACGAAGGCGCCGTAGTCGGTGATGTTCTTCACCACGCCCGTGAGGATCTGGCCTTCCTTCAGGCTGGCGACCAGCTCCGAGCGGGCCTCGGCGCGCGATTCCTCGAGGACGGCGCGGCGCGACACCACGATGTTGCCGCGCGAGCGGTCCATCTTGAGGATCTGGAAGGGCTGCGGCGTGCCCATCAGCGGCGTCACGTCGCGCATCGGGCGGATGTCGACCTGGCTGCCCGGCAGGAAGGCGACGGCGCCCGAGAGGTCGACCGTGAAGCCGCCCTTGACGCGGCCGAAGATGACGCCGGTGACGCGCGCATTGTCCTGGAAGGACTTCTCGAGCTGCGACCAGGCCTCCTCGCGGCGCGCCTTCTCGCGGCTCAGCACCGCCTCGCCGTTCTTGTCTTCCATCCGCTCGAGGAAGACCTCGACGAGGTCGCCCGTCTTGATGTCCGGTGGCTGGCCGGCCACCGAGAATTCCTTGAGGGGCACCCGCCCCTCCGACTTCAGGCCGACATCCACGAGGGCGAAGTCGCCCTCGACCGAGATGACCGTGCCCTTGATGACCGAGCCTTCGAGCCCGCCGCTCCGGCCCAGGCTCTCGTTAAGGAGTTCGGCAAAGCTCTCCTTGCGTGCCGCTTCCGCCATGTCGTCCCTCGCTCCCCCGCTTGGATGTCCGGCCGTCGCCCGGGAGAGGCGGCGATCACGACCGGAGCCGCCGACGAAGTCGGGCGCGGCGGCATGGACCCGTGTCCTGCGGGCTGTCCCGGACTTGCACCCCGGTCCGGGGTGCGAGCCGGCTTCAGATCTCGCGTGTGGCGATATACGCCAAGGCCGCCGCGAAGGCGGCATCGGCGTCGAGCTGCGTCGTGTCGATCACGTGCGCATCGGCGGCCGGGACCAGCGGGGCCGTCGCACGGCTGCTGTCCCGCGCGTCGCGTTCCCGAATATCCCGCAGAACGCGGCTATCTATAGTGTCCAGCCCGCGCTCCCGCAACTCCTTCGCACGGCGGCGGGCGCGCTCGACCGGGTCGGCGGTCAGGAAGATCTTGATCGTGGCGTCCGGGCAGACCACGGTGCCGATGTCGCGGCCGTCGAGCACGGCGCCGGGCTCGCCGCCCGGGGGACGGGCCGCGAAGCGCCGCTGGAAGTCGAGCAGGGCCGCGCGCACCGCAGGCAAGGCCGAGACGACGGAGGTGGCGCGGCCCACGGCCTCGTCGCGCAGGCGGGGGTCGTGCAGATCGTCGGCGGTGACGGTCCGGGCGGCGGCCAGGGCCGCGGCCTCGTCGGTCGGGACCGCGCCCGCGTCCAGCAGGCGGCGCGCCACCGCCCGGTAGACCGCGCCGGTGTCGAGATAGGCGAGGCCGAAATGCGCGGCCAGGCGGCGCGCCAGCGTGCCCTTGCCGGCCGCCGCCGGGCCGTCGATGGCGATGATCAAGCGACGCGGCGGCGTCAGCGGTGACCGGCGGTGGCCGGCTCCGGGGCGGTGATGCGGCCGCCCAGCCCGTTCAGCAGGCGGACGAAGCCCGGGAAGCTGGTGGCGATCGCCTCGTCGTCGTCGATCGCCACGGGCTCGTCGGTGGCCAGGCCCAGCACCAGGAACGCCATGGCGATGCGGTGGTCGAGCCGGGTGACGATCCGCCCGCCGCCGCGCGGCGCCCGGCCGGCGCCCCGCACGGTCAGGGTGTCGCCCTCGACCGTCACGGCGGCGCCGCAGGCGGCCAGTCCCTCGGCGACCGCGCTCAGGCGGTCGCTCTCCTTCACCCGCAGCTCGCCCAGACCCTCCATCACCGTGTCGCCGCGCGCGGCGGCGGCGAGGCAGGCGAGCACGGGATACTCGTCGATCATGCTGGGCGCGCGCGCCGCCGGCACGGTGACGCCGCGCAGCGGCCCGGTCCCGCGCACCCGGAGGTCGCCGACCGGCTCGCCCGCCTCGACGCGCCCGCCTTCCACCGTGATGTCCGCGCCCATCTCCGCCAGCGTCGTCAGCAGGCCGGTGCGCAGCGGGTTGAGGCCGACATTGCGCACCAGCACGTCGGAGCCCTCGACGAGCAGGGCGGCGACGATCGGGAAGGCCGCCGACGACGGGTCGCCCGGCACCACCACCGGGCGGCCGGTGAGCTCGGGCTGGCCGGTCAGCGCGACGACCCGGCCCTCGGCACCGTCCTCGACCGTGACGCCGGCGCCGAAGTGCCGCAGCATCAGCTCGGTGTGGTCACGCGTCGGCTCGGGCTCGACGACGGTGGTGCGGCCCGGCGTGTTGAGGCCGGCCAGCAGGATCGCGGACTTGACCTGGGCCGAGGCGACCGGCAGCCGGTAGGTGATCGGCATGGGCGTCGCCGCGCCGGCCAGCGCCAGCGGCATGCGATCGCCGGTTCGGGCCATGAAGCGGGCGCCCATCTGGCGCAGCGGCGTCATCACCCGGCCCATCGGCCGGCGCACCAGGGAGGCATCGCCGGTGAACAGCGCGGTGATCGGATGGGCCGCGACGACGCCCATCAGCAGCCGCGCGCCGGTGCCGGCGTTGCCCATGTCGAGGACCTGCGCGGGCTCGACCAGCGACCCGACGCCGGCCCCCTGGACCCGCCAGGTGCCGTCGGCGCGCTGCAGCACCTCGGCGCCGAGGGCGCGCATCGCCGCCGCGGTGCGCAGCACGTCCTCGCCCTCCAGCAGGCCGGTGATCGTCGTCTCGCCGACGGCGAGGCTGCCGAGCATCAGCGCGCGGTGGGAGATCGACTTGTCGCCGGGAACGGCGATGTCCCCGGAAAGCGGGCCGGCGGCGGCGGAACGGAGCGCGGTCAAGGGCCGATCCTGTCGGGAGGGAGGGGCGGCGGCGGCACGAGGCTTGCCGGGCGCAGGCTGCTTACCATATACGCGGCTTCGGCAACAACGCGCGGCGGCCGCTGTGGCGGCGCGCCGTAAATTCTTTGACAGGGGCGCGCCCGCGTGGCAATTCGCGCGCCCGCGGTCGGCATTCGGGCGTACCGACGGAACATCCGGCCCGACGGAAGATCTGGAGCGAACGACGTGGCGAAAGCGGAATGGGGCCTGAAGCGCATCTGCCATAGCTGCGGCACGCGCTACTACGACATGCGCCGGGCGCCGATCGTCTGCCCCAAGTGCGGCACCGAGTTCGATCCCGAGGCGTTGCTGAAGAGCCGGCGCGGACGTCCGTCCGTGGTTGCCGGCGGCCCGGCGGCGGTGGAGCTGGGCGGGGTCACGGCCGGCGAAGAGGACGCGCCCATCGGCGACGAGGCCGAGAAGGCCGACGAGGAGGAGGAGCTGATCGAGGACACCTCCGAGCTCGGCGAGGACGAGGACGACGTGGCCGAGGTCATCGAGAACGTCGACGAGGACGAGGAGCGCTGATCGCGCGCGGCGGCGATTTTCCGCTTGCGCCGGCTTGCCGCCGCCTCCTAAAGAGGCGCTCCTGAAACGGGCGCGGTTCTTCCCAACCGCCCGTACCGAATTCCGGGGCCATAGCTCAGTTGGGAGAGCGCTTGAATGGCATTCAAGAGGTCAGGGGTTCGACTCCCCTTGGCTCCACCAGACGAAGACGCGGGGCCAGCCCGACCGGGCTGGCCCCGTTTCGCGTTTGCGGTACCGGCTTGATCCCGACACCGGGAAGCACCAATTTTGCGGTCAGTGGTCGCGGCCTGCGGGGCGCGGCCGATCCGGGCGCCGCAAGGGCCCAACCACCTGCTCGCTCGCACCACGAGGGGGAGGCACATGACCCGCCTGTCGCTGCTGAACAGCCCGTTGCTGCTGGGATTCGATCATGTCGAGCGCGTGCTCGACCGGGTCTCGAAGGCCTCCACCGACGGCTATCCGCCCTATAACATCGAGCAGATCGGCGATGACGGCCTGCGCATCACGCTGGCCGTCGCCGGCTTCGCGATGGACGAGCTCGAGGTCCAGATCCAGGACAGCCAGCTCGTCATCCGCGGCAAGCAGCGCGACGACGCGGGAAGGGTCTACCTTCATCGCGGAATCGCCGCTCGCCAGTTCCAGCGCAGCTTCGTGCTCGCCGAGGGCATCGAGGTGACGGCGGCTCGTCTCGACAACGGCCTGCTGCACATCGATCTGAGGCGGCCGCCGCTGGAGAGCCGGGTCCGCACCGTCCGCATCGATACCCGGGGCGCCGCGGAACCGACGGACCGAACGGTAGGCGTGGCGCGCCGCGGCTGACGGCCGGGCGACCGCGGGACGCGGGTAGCACCAAGGAGTCGTACGATGAATCAGACGCAGAAGTTCAAGGAGCTGTCGGTGCAGGCGTTCGCCCAGCTCGGCATGCCTTACCTCGCCTATGTCCGGCGGGTGGTGGTCAACGACCAGGTCCGCTTCGCCATCCACGCCGCCGACGGCTCGGCGATGGGCGAGACGGATGCGCTCGATGTGGCGTTCGCCGCCGTTCGCCAGCACGACATGGAGCCGGTCAGCGTCCATTGACCGGGACGCGCGCCGCGCGCTGCCCGCAGCCGTCCTGAAGGGCGCCCCGCCGGCGGCGCCCTTCAGGCGGCGTGGCCGACCGTCTGGCTGGTCAGGATGGCGTAGAGCGCGTCGGCCTTGTCGGTGCCGCGCAGCTTCTCGCAGATGCCGCGGTCGCGGAACAGGCGAGAGACCCGGGCGAGCGCCTTCAGGTGATCGGCGCCGGCGCTCTCGGGCGCCAGCAGCAGGAACAGCAGGTCGACGGGATGCTCGTCGATCGCCTCGAAGTCGATCGGCCGCTCGAGCCGGGCGAACACGCCGACGATGCGGCCGAGCTCGGACAGCTTGCCGTGCGGGATGGCGATGCCGTTGCCGACCCCGGTCGTGCCGAGCCGCTCGCGCTCCAGCAAGACCTCGAAGATCGGCCGCTCGGCGATGCCGGTCAGCAGCGCGGCCTTCTTCGCCAGCTCCTGGAGGGCCTGCTTCTTGCTGCCGACCTTGAGGCGGGCGATCACCGCCTCCGGGGTCAGTAGATTGTCGATGTCCATGTCCACCCTCGGGTGAATCCACGCCGTGCGTCCGGCCCGGCCGAAGAGGCCGGCTGCCGACGCGCCGCCGCACGATCACGCAGCACGCAAGTATCGCGCCTCGCGCGGGGAACAGCCCCCGGCGCGGATGCGCGTCCGCAATGTGACCGTCGGCCTGGGCGGCCACGCCGCCCAGCCATGCGCAGATCGAAGCCGCTTCCGTCGATTGAGCAACATATCACCGCGGCCACCCCAATCCCCTTGGCCGCATGCCCGCCGCTCCGGCGTTCGGGCGCGGGCGGGAACCTAAGATCGGCCCCATGCGAAGTCAAGGTGGCGGCTAGGCACCGACCGCACGGCTGCGTCGGCGCTCCACCGAGGATGGGATGCGCATCGCCTCGCGGTACTTGGCCACCGTCCGCCTGGCGATGTCGACGCCGTCGCGCTGCAGCTCGGCCACGATCTGGTCGTCCGAGAGCACGGTCTGCGCGCTCTCGGCCTCGATCAGCATCCGGATGCGGTGCCGCACCGCCTCGGCCGAATGGGCGGCGCCGCCGTCGACCGCGGCGATCGCCGCGGTGAAGAAGTACTTCAGCTCGAAGATGCCGCGCGGGGTGGCGATGTACTTGTTGCTGGTGACGCGACTGATGGTGCTCTCGTGCAGCGAGACGGCGCCGGCGATGTCGCGGAGCACCAGGGGGCGCAGCTGCGACACCCCATGCAGGAAGAATGCGTGCTGCTGCCGGACGATCTCGGCGGCCACCCGCAGGATGGTCGTCGCCCGCTGATGCATCGAGCGCACCAGCCAGTTCGCCGACTGCAGCCGCTCGGCGATATAGCCGCGCTCCCCCTTGTCGCGGGTCTGGCGTGAGACGTTGGCGAAATAGCGGTGGTTGACCAGCACCTGCGGCAGCGTGTCGGGATTGAGCTCGACCGACCAGCCGCCGTCGGCCTGCGGCCGCATCAGGATGTCGGGGACGATCGGCTGGGCCGGCTCGCCGTCGAAGGCCAGCCCCGGCTTCGGGTCGAGGGCGCGAATGTCGCCGATCATGCGGACCAGCGTCTCGCCGTCCACCTGGCAGGCGCGCGCCAGCGCCGAGCGGTCGCGGCGCGCCAGCAGCTCGAGGTTGTCGAGGAGCGTGCGCATCGCCGGCGTCAGCAGCCCCTTGTCCTCGAGCTGCAGGGCGAGGCACTGGGCGAGGGAGCGGGCGAGGATGCCGGGCGGGTCGAAGCGCTGCATGCGCGCGAGCACCGCCTCGACGCGCGCCGGCTCGCAGCCGAGCACTGCGGCGATCGCCGCGGTTTCGCCTTCCAGGTAGCCGGTCGGTGCGATGGCGTCGATGAGGTAGACGCCGATGAGGCGGTCGGCCGGCTCGGCGATCTCGACCATGAGCTGCGACAGGAGATGCTCGCGCAGCGTCTCCGGCCGGTGCAGCGAATCCATCGGGTCGGTGGCGTCGTCGTCGAAGCTGCCGCCGCTGACGCGGTTCCAGCGCAGCCCGTCGCCGTCGCCCGTGGCGACACCCTGCCCGGGGCCGCCGTCTGCCGGACCGTTGGTCGATTCCTCGGGATTCCAGTAGGCGTCGAACTCCGGACCGAACGGCCCTTCCGCGTCGGGCTCGGCGGCCGGCCGCTCGGCCGGCTCGCCGGGTGCCGCGGCGTTGGGATCCTCGCGCTCCAGCAGCGGGTTGCGTTCCATCTCCTCGTCGACGAACGCTGCCAGCTCGAGGTTGGACATCTGCAGCAGCTTGATCGCCTGCTGGAGCTGCGGCGTCATCACCAGGGACTGGGCCTGGCGCAGCTCCAAGCGCTGTGCGAGCAGCATCGCCCGATATCCCTACAGGCTGAACCGCTCTCCGAGATACACCCTGCGGACGTCGGCGTGGGCGACGATCGCCGAAGGCGGGCCCTCCATGAGCACACGCCCTTCGTGGAGGATGTAGGCGCGGTCGACGATCTCCAGCGTCTCGCGGACGTTGTGGTCGGTGATCAGCACGCCAATGCCGCGATTCTTGAGGTGCGAGACGAGCGAGCGGATATCGCCGAGGGCGATCGGGTCGATGCCGGCGAGCGGCTCGTCGAGCAGGATGAAGTGCGGCCGGGTGGCGAGGGCGCGCGCGATCTCCACGCGCCGGCGCTCGCCGCCGGAGAGCGCCAGCGCCGGAGCCCGGCGGAGATGGGTGATCGAGAACTCCGCGAGCAGCTCCTCGAGCATGGTCTCGCGCGCGTCGCGCACCGGCTCGGCGACCTCGAGCACGGCGCGGATGTTCTGCTCCACCGTCAGGCCGCGGAAGATCGAGGCCTCCTGCGGCAGGTAGCCGATTCCCAGCCGGGCGCGGCGGTACATCGGCAGGTCGGTGATGTCCTGCCCGTCGAGCGCGATGGTGCCGACGTCGGGCGCGATCAGGCCGGTGATGATGTAGAAGCAGGTGGTCTTGCCGGCGCCGTTGGGGCCGAGCAGGCCCACCGCCTCGCCGCGGCGCAGCGACAGGCTGACGTCGCGCAGGACCGGCCGCTTCTTGAACTGCTTGCCGAGGTTGCTGGCGACCAGGCCCGGATTGTCCGCGACCAGACGCAACCCATCGCGCTCGGCCGGGGCGACGCGCTCGGCCACCGTCGTCATCGCGGGCTCCGCCCCGCCGGGGCGGGCTTGCGGCCGGGCATGACCGGGCTCGGCCCCGTGCCGGCCGCGGCGGGCGGCGCGCCACCGGGCGTCGCCGGCCCGGCACCGGGCGATTCCTGCGGCACGAACAGGCCGCTGACGCGGCCGGGCTGGCCGTCGCGCCCCGGCGCCGGAAGGAGCCGGCTCACGCCGCTGTTGAGGTCGACCACCGCGTATTCCCCGTTGAGCTGGTTCTGGCCTCGCGTGATCCTGACCTTGCCGCGCAGCGTCGCGACGCCTTTCTCCAGGTTATAGACGCCGGTGTCCGATCGGGCGACCTCCGTCGCGGTGGCGACGGTGACGTTGCCGAAGGCGTCGACGCGGCGCACCTGCTGGCCGCCCTTCTCGTCGTTGCCGATCGCCGCGGTCAGGGTGTCGGCGCGGATGCGCTTGTCCTCGCGCGCGGCGCTCGCGGCACCGCGGGCGACCGCGAGCTGGCGCTGTTCCCAGTATTCGAGGCTGTCGCGAGCGGTCACCACGTCCGTGCCGGAGGTCAGGCGCAGGTCCTTGCCGGTCAGCACGAAGACGCCGCGGTCGACCTCGTAGACGCCGCGGTCGCCGATCGTCTCGCCCTGCGGCGAGACGATGCGCACCTTGCCGTCGGCGACGACGCGGAAGATCTCCGTGCCGCCGCCCTGGCCGTCGCGGCCGCCCTTTCCTTCGCGGTAGTAGGCGGTCAGCGTGTCGGCATAGATGGTCGTCTCGCCGCGGCTGGCGTGCGCGTTGCCGCGGGCGATGTAGGTCTTGGTGTCCTGCTGCCACTCGATGCCGTCGTCGGCGATGATCTCGACCGGCTTGTCGCCGCCGCCCTGGCCGAGGATGCCGCCGATCTGCGCGGCGGCGGGCGGGACGGCGAGGGCGAACACCGTCCCCAGGGCTGCGACGATCCGCCACATGGGCCGGGGCCGCCTCATGAGTCGGAGCCGTCTCATGGCAGGGGCGACGGCGCGGCGGGCTCCACGACGAGCCGCGACTTGCCCTTGAACTGGATGGTCTCGCCCTTCTTCAGGACGCGAAAGCCCTCGGCGTCGATGGTGCCGCTCGGCCCCTGGCCGTGCACCGGGTCGTCGCCCTCGATCTGCCCGGTCGCGAGGTCGACGCGGGCGATCTCGGTCTCGAACGTGTGGCCGTTGTCGTGGAAGACGCGCACCGTTCCCATCAGATCGAGTGCCTTGTGGGCGTTGTCGTAGACGCCGCTCGCGGCGCTGATCGTCACCCAGGCCCCGCTCTCCAGCGTCATGTCCGCCTTGGGTCCCTCCAGCGCCAGGAAGTTCTTGTCCTTGGGGTTCTGGATCGCCGCGTCGGCGGTCAGCAGGTAGGGCCGGTTGCGTTCGTCCAGGCCCTGGTAGCGGGCATTCGACATGCGCAGCGTCGACACCTCGTTGGGGTCGAGCTGCAGGGTCTGCAGCCGCATCCCCTCGACCCCGCGCTGGATCTGCGGCCACACTGCGACCAGCGCCAACAGGCCGACCGCCAGGATGGGCAGCAGATAGCGCAGCAGCGAGACGAGGCGGCTGTAGGCGACGTGGTGGCGGCGCGGCTGTGCCGCCGGCGTCCAGGCGAGGCCGCCGCCCCTGCCCGGGCGCGGCGTGGCGCCGGCGGCCGGCGTGGCGGGGAGCGGCGGCATGGCGTCAGACGATCCCGGCACGCAGCAGGTCGTGCATGCGCAGGACGCCGACCGGCCGGTGCTGCGCGTCGACGACGAACACGCAGTAGACCTTGCTGTTGCTCATGAAGCCGAGAGCTTCGGCGGCGAGTGCGTCCGGGCCGATCGTCCGCGGCGTGCGGGTCATCACGGACGCCGCGGTGCGCTCCAGCAGGGCGGGCCCCATATGCCGGCGCAGGTCGCCGTCGGTGATGATGCCGACGAGGCTCCCGTCCGGCGCGACGACGCCGACGACGCCGAAGGTCTTGGCGGACATCTCCAGGATGGCCTCGGCCATCGCCGCACCGGGGCTGCACACCGGCACCTCGTCGCCGCCGTGCATCAGGTCGGCGACGCGCAGCAGCCGGCGGCCGAGCTTGCCGCCGGGATGGAAGACGCGGAAGTCGGCGGCGGAGAAGCCGCGGCGCTCCAGCAGCGCCACCGCGATCGCGTCGCCGAGCGCCAGCATTTGCGTGGTCGAGGTGGTCGGCGCGAGGCCGAGCGGGCAGGCTTCCTCGACGTCGGGCAGCACCAGGGCGACGTCGGCGGCGTCGGCGAGCGTGCTCGGCCGGCGGCGGGTCATCGCCACCAGCGGGATCTGGAAGCGCCTGGAGTAGGCGACGATGTCGGTCAGCTCGGGCGTCTCGCCGGAGTTGGAGAGGGCGAGCACGGCGTCGCCGCCGGCGATCATGCCGAGATCGCCGTGGCTCGCCTCGGCGGGATGCACGAAGAGGGCGGGCGCCCCGGTGGAGGCCAGCGTGGCGGCGATCTTACGGGCGACATGGCCGCTCTTGCCCATGCCGGTGACGACGATCCGGCCGGCGGCGGCGGCGAACAGATCGAGTGCCGCGACGAAGGGCTGGCCGAGGCCGGCCGCCAGCGCCTCGATGCCGGCGATCTCCAGGCGCAGGGTACGACGCGCGGACGCGATGTCGGCAGGCTGGGTGGGGGTTTCCGCGAGTGCCGTCACGTGCGTCCGATATTCCAGCGTTCGAATGGGCGCGTCGGAACCGCCTGGGGCGGCCGCGCGTGGGAACGAAGCGAGTATTTGCTGCTTTGCGAAAATATGCGCTCCACCCCCGGAAAGGTCAACGCGACGGGGTCAGTGGGCGAAGATGTCCTCCTCGCCCCAACCGGCGAGATCGAGCTCCGCGCGCGTCGGCAGGAAGCGGAAGCACTCCCGGGCGAGCTCGCTGCGTCCCTCGCGCGCCAGCATCTCGTCGAAGCGCGCCTTCAGCGCATGGAGGTGCAGCACGTCGGAGGCGGCGTAGCGGAGCTGCTCGTCGGTCAGGCGGTCGGCGCCCCAGTCCGAGGACTGTTGCTGCTTCGAGAGGTCGACGCCGAGCAGCTCCTTGCAGAGGTCCTTGAGCCCGTGCCGGTCGGTGAAGGTGCGGACCAGGCGCGAGGCGATCTTGGTGCAGTAGATCGGCTGGCAGGTGACGCCGAGATAGCGGCGCAGCATGGCGACGTCGAAACGCGCGAAATGGAAGAGCTTGATGACGCCGGGGTCGACGAGCAGCGCGGTCAGCCGGGGGGCGTCGTAGGCGCCCTTGGCGAATTGCACGAGGTGGCTGGTCCCGTCGCCGGCGGAGAGCTGGACGAGGCAGAGGCGGTCGCGGTGGGGGTTGAGGCCCATCGTCTCCGTGTCGATCGCCACACAGGGTCCGAACGAGACCCCCTCGGCGAGATCGCCGCGATGCAGGGTGATGCTCACCGGTTCGCCGTCGGGGGTGAAAGGCCGCCCCGGCGAAGGGCCGGCGGCGGTGATGGTGCCCAGGAGAAGACTCGAACTTCCACGACCTTTCGGCCACAGGTACCTGAAACCTGCGCGTCTACCAATTCCGCCACCTGGGCACGGGCGGCGCTGTCGTTACCGCTCCCGACGGGCCGGTGTCAATCGTCGCGTGGCACGATCGTCGCGTTCGGTCGTGTGGTGCTGCGACGGCGTCCCGCTATATAAGCGGCGCGGTCGGGTCCGCGGGACGAGAGGAAGAGGGCGATGCGAGCGACGGTCTTCGGTGCGTCGGGCTTCATCGGACGCTACGTGGTGAAGCGCCTGGCGGCGCGCGGCGCGGTGGTGGTTGCCGCGGTGCGGCACCCCGACGCTGCGCTCTTCCTCAAGCCGATGGGCGATGTCGGCCAGGTGGCGCCGGTGCGCGCCGCGGTGACCGAGGAAGCGGCGGTTGCCGCCGCGGTCGCCGGCAGCGACGTGGTCGTGAACCTCGTCGGCATCCTCTACGAGCACGGTGCCCAGACCTTCGAGGCCGTGCACCACCAGGGCGCGGGGCGCGTCGCCCGCCTCGCCAAGGCGGCCGGCGTCGGCCGGCTGATCCACGTCTCCGCGATCGGTGCCGACCCCGCCGCCCCGTCGGCCTATGCGCGCTCGAAGGGGCTGGGCGAGGTCGCGGTGCGCGCCGCCTTCCCGGAGGCGACCATCCTGCGCCCCAGCATCGTGTTCGGGCCGGAGGACGATTTCTTCAACCGCTTCGCGGCGATGGCACGCATGGTACCGGCCCTGCCGCTGATCGGCGGCGGGCACACCCGCTTCCAGCCGGTCTACGTCGCCGACGTCGCCGACGCCGTGCTGCGCGCGATCGACGATCCGGCGGCAGCCGGCCGCACCTACGAGCTGGGCGGTCCCCGGGCCTACAGCTTCGCCGAGCTGATGCGCCTGCTGCTGGCGACCATCGGGCGCCGGCGCTGCCTGGTCACGCTGCCCTTCGCGATCGCCCGGCTGCAGGCCCGCCTGCTGGAGCTGCTGCCGGTGCCGCCCTTGACCCGCGACCAGGTGACGCTGCTGGAGCGCGACAACGTCGTCGCCACCGGCATGCCCGGGCTGGCGGAGCTGGGCATCGAGCCCACGTCGGTCGAGGCCATCCTGCCGACCTATCTCGACCGTTTCCGCCGCGGCAACGCCTTCGCCCAGCGTCATTACCGCTGAACGGTCGATATGAGACCGATTTGAGACTATATCCAGCCTCACGTGCTCAATTATTCATCGAGATTGCCGGATGTCGGGACCGAGTTCGAAAAATAGGTCAATAGATTTGACATAGGCGCGTTTTTTCGCTCGCGCGCCTCCCCGGCTTCGCCTAAGAAAACCCACGGAAGGCGCGGCGACTTCCGTTCGCGCGGCTGCCGGAGGGGCGTATGGCGGAGAAGCTGCTGCGGTTCGTGTCGGTCGCCAAGCAGATGCCGGACAAGCGTCCGGCGGAGGGGCGTCGGCACGACTTCGCCGAGATCTACGCCGAGTTCGACCAGGGCCGCGCCGAGGCCCAGGCGAGCCGCTGCTCGCAATGCGGCATCCCGTTCTGCCAGATCCACTGCCCGTTGCAGAACAACATCCCGGACTGGCTGAAGCTGACCGCCGAGGGGCGGCTGGAGGAGGCCTACGAGGTCTCCGCCGCGACCAACAACTTCCCGGAGATCTGCGGCCGCATCTGCCCCCAGGACCGGTTGTGCGAGGGCAACTGCGTCATCGAGAAGGGCTTCGCGTCGGTGACCATCGGCTCGGTCGAGAAGTACATCACCGACACCGCCTTCGAGCGGGGCTGGGTGCGCCCGCCGACGCCGCGGCGCGAGCTCGGACAGTCGGTCGGCATCATCGGCGCCGGGCCGGGCGGCCTCGCCGCGGCCGAGATGCTGCGCCGGCGCGGCTACGACGTGCATGTCTACGACCGCTACGACCGGATCGGCGGGCTGCTCGTCTACGGCATCCCCAACTTCAAGCTGGAGAAGGCGATCGTCACGCGCCGCGCCGAGCTGCTGGCGGCGGGCGGCATCCGCTTCCATCTCGGCGTCGCGGTGGGGCGCGACGTGTGCCTCGCCGACCTGCGCGCCCGCCACGACGCGGTGCTGATCGCGACCGGCGTCTACAAGGCGCGCGACATGCAGATGCCCGGCGTCGGCCTGCCCAACGTCGTGGCCGCGCTCGACTATCTCACGGCGAGCAACCGCAAGGGCTTCGGCGACGCCGTGCCGGCCTTCGACGACGGCGCGCTCGACGCCGCCGGCAAGAGCGTCGTGGTGATCGGCGGCGGCGACACGGCGATGGACTGCGTGCGCACCGCGGTGCGCCAGGGCGCGAAGTCGGTGAAGTGCCTCTATCGCCGCGACCGGCGCAACATGCCGGGCTCGCAGCGCGAGGTGCAGCACGCCGAGGAGGAGGGGGTGGAGTTCGTCTGGCAGGCCGCTCCCGACGCCTTCACCGGTGCCGCGGCCGTCAAGGGCGTGCGCGCCCACCGCATCCATCTCGGCATGGCGGATTCGACCGGCCGCCAGACGCCGCAGAAGATCGACGGCTCGTCCTTCACGTTGAAGGCCGACCTCGTCGTCAAGGCGCTCGGCTTCGATCCCGAGGACGTGCCGGCGATGTTCGACGCGCCGGAGCTGGCGGTCAGCCGCTGGGGCACCATCCGCATCGACCAGCGCACCATGATGACCAGCCTCGACGGCGTCTTCGCGGCCGGCGACATCGTCCGCGGCGCCTCGCTGGTCGTATGGGCGGTGCGCGACGGCCGCGACGCGGCCGAGCAGATGCATCTCTACCTCTCGGCCAAGGCGTCCGCCGCCCTGGCCCGGGCTTCGTGAGCGAGGGCCGACCATGAGCGATCGCACGCATGAGGGCGGCGCCGAATTCGTCGCCGCCTACCGCCGCAACGCCGAGCATCTGGCGGCGAAGGGGCTCTACGACCCGGCGGACGAGCACGACGCGTGCGGCGTCGGCTTCGTCTGCGCCATCGACGGCAAGCCCAGGCGCGCCGTGGTCGAGGCCGCCATCGGGGCGCTGAAGTCGGTGTGGCACCGCGGCGCCGTCGACGCCGACGGCAAGACCGGCGACGGCGCCGGCATCCATGTGCAGATCCCGCACGACTTCTTCCTGGAGCACATCCGCCGCACCGGCCACGAGCCGGGCGCCAACCGGCTCGCCGTCGGCATGGTCTTCCTGCCGCGCACCGATCTCGACGGGCAGGAGCGCTGTCGCTCCATCGTCGAGACCGAGATCATCAATTTCGGCTACGCCATCCATGGCTGGCGCCAGGTGCCGGTGAACATCGACATCATCGGCGACAAGGCGAACGCGACGCGGCCGGAGATCGAGCAGATCATGATCGCGAACGGGGTGCAGCCCGATCCCGATCGCTTCGAGCGCGACCTCTACATCATCCGCCGGCGCATCGAGAAGCGGGTGATCGCCGACCAGATCAAGGACTTCTACATCTGCTCGCTGAGCGGCCGGTCGATCATCTACAAGGGCATGTTCCTGGCCGAGCAGCTCACCGCGTTCTATCCCGACCTGCTCGACGAGCGCTTCGTGTCGAGCTTCGCGATCTACCACCAGCGCTACTCGACCAACACCTTCCCGACCTGGCCGCTGGCCCAGCCGTTCCGCATGCTCGCCCACAACGGCGAGATCAACACGCTGCGCGGCAACATCAACTGGATGAAGAGCCACGAGACGCGCATGAGCGCCGAGGAGTTCGGCGCCTTCATGTCGGACGTGAAGCCGATCGTGCAGTCCGGCGGCTCGGATTCCGCCGCCCTCGACAACGTCTTCGAGGTGCTGGTGCGCGGCGGCCGCTCGGCGCCGATGGTGAAGACCCTGCTCGTTCCCGAGGCCTGGGTCGGCCACAAGGACATGCCGCAGGCGCTGCAGGACATGTACAGCTACTGCAACTCGGTGATGGAGCCGTGGGACGGGCCGGCGGCCCTGGCCGCCACCGACGGGCGCTGGGTGATCGGCGGCATGGACCGCAACGGGCTGCGGCCGATGCGCTACACGCTCACCGGCGACGGGCTGCTCGTCGTCGGCTCGGAGACCGGCATGGTCCGCGTCGACGAGAGCGCGGTCGTCGCCAAGGGGCGCGTCGGCCCGGGCCAGATGATCGCCGTCGATCTCGCGGAAGGCCGCCTCTACAAGGACCGCGAGATGAAGGAGATGCTGGCGGCCTCGCTGCCCTTCTCCAGCTGGGTCGAAAACATCACCGTCATCGACCAGCTCATCCGCAAGGGCCGCAGCGAGAGCGTCGAGTTCGACCGCGAGGAGCTGCGCCGCCGCCAGGTCGCCGTCGGCTGGTCGCTCGAGGACATCGAGCTGATCCTCCAGCCGATGGCCGAGGAGGGCAAGGAGGCGATCGGCTCGATGGGCGACGACGCGCCGCTCGCCGTGCTCTCCGACAAGTATCGCGGCCTGCACCATTTCTTCCGGCAGAACTTCAGCCAGGTCACCAACCCGCCGATCGACTCGCTGCGCGAGAAGCGGGTGATGACGCTGACGACGCGGCTCGGCAACCTCGGCAACGTGCTGGACGAGGACGAGACGCAGATGCGCCTCCTCCAGCTCGATTCGCCGGTGTTGCTCAATGCCGAGTTCGAGGCGATGCGCGCCCACATGGGCGACACCGCCGTCGACATCGACTGCACCTTCGACGCCGCCGGCGGCGAGCACGCGCTGCGCGACGCCGTCGCCCGCATCCGCCAGGAGGCGGAGGACGCGGTGCGCGGCGGCTGCAGCCACGTCGTGCTGACCGACAAGGCGATGGGCCCGGCCCGCGCCCCGGTGCCGATGATCCTGGCCGCCGGCGCGGTCCATTCCTACCTGGTGCGCCAGCAGCTCCGCACCTTCACCTCGGTCAACGTGCGCTCGGGCGAGTGTCTGGACGTGCACTACTTCGCGGTGCTGATCGGCGTCGGCGCCACCACGGTCAACGCCTACCTCGCCCAGGAGACGGTGGCCGAGCGCCATCGCCGCGGCCTGCTCGGCGACGCGCCGCTGGCGGCCTGCCTCGCGCGCTACAAGTCGGCGGTCGACCAGGGGCTGCTGAAGATCATGTCCAAGATGGGCATCTCGGTCATCAGCTCGTACCGCGGCGGCTACAATTTCGAGGCGGTCGGCCTGTCGCGCACCCTGGTCGGGGAGTACTTCCCGGGCATGACCTCGCGGCTGTCGGGCATCGGGCTGACCGGCCTGCAGCGCCGCACGCTGGAGATCCATCGCCGCGCCTTCGACGAGGATTTCGTGGCGCTGCCGGTCGGCGGCTTCTACCGCTTCCGCCGCGGCGGCGACCCGCACGCCTTCGAGGGCACGCTGATCCACACCCTGCAGCAGGCCTGTGCCACCGACTCCTACGCGACCTACAAGCGCTATTCCGAGGGCGTGAGGAAGATGCCGCCGATCACGCTGCGCGACCTCCTCGACTTCCGCTCCAGGCGCGCGCCCGTGTCGCTGGACGAGGTGCAGTCGATCACCGAGATCCGCAAGCGGCTGGTCTCGCCCGGCATCTCGCTGGGCGCGCTCAGCCCCGAGGCGCACGAGACGCTGTCGATCGCCATGAACCGCATCGGCGCCAAGTCCGATTCGGGCGAGGGCGGCGAGGACCCGGCGCGCTATCGCCCCCGGCCCAACGGCGACAACGCGTCGTCGGCGATCAAGCAGATCGCGTCGGGCCGCTTCGGGGTCACGGCGGAGTATCTCAACAACTGCCGCGAGATCGAGATCAAGGTCGCCCAGGGCGCCAAGCCCGGCGAGGGCGGCCAGCTCCCGGGCTTCAAGGTCTCGGGCATGATCGCGAAGCTGCGCCACGCCACCCCCGGCGTCAGCCTGATCTCGCCGCCGCCACACCACGACATCTACTCGATCGAGGACCTGGCGCAGCTCATCTACGACCTCAAGCAGATCAACCCCGACGCCAAGGTCTGCGTGAAGCTGGTGGCGCGCTCGGGCATCGGCACCATCGCGGCCGGCGTCGCCAAGGCGAAGGCCGACGTCATCCTGATCTCCGGCCATTCCGGCGGCACCGGCGCCAGCCCGCAGTCCAGCATCAAGCATGCCGGCGTGCCGTGGGAGATGGGGCTGTCGGAGGTGCACCAGGTGCTGGTGCTGAACCGGCTGCGCCACCGCGTGCGGCTGCGCGTCGACGGCGGCATCAAGACCGGGCGCGACGTCGTCATCGGCGCCATCCTGGGGGCGGAGGAATACGGCCTCGGCACCGCCTCGCTGATCGCCATGGGCTGCATCCTGGTCCGGCAGTGCCATTCCAACACCTGCCCGGTCGGAATCTGCAGCCAGGACGAGCGCCTGCGCGCGAAGTTCGACGGCACGCCCGAGAAGGTGGTGAACCTCTTCAGCTTCGTGGCCGAGGAGGTGCGCGAGATCCTGGCCGGGCTGGGCGCCCGCTCGCTGGAGGAGGTGATCGGCCGCACCGACCTCCTGGCCCAGGTCAGCCGCGGCAGCGCCGACCTCGACGACCTCGACCTCAACCCGATCCTGGTCGAGCCCGATCCGGGCGGCTATGCCCGCTTCTGCACCCAGGAGGGCCGCACCGAGGTGCCCGACACCCTGGATGCGCAGATGCTGCAGGACGCCAAGGCCCTCTTCGAGGCCGGCGAGAAGATGCAGCTCACCTACAACATCCGCAACACGCAGCGCGCCATCGGCACGCGGCTGTCCTCGCTCGTCACAAGGCGCTTCGGGATGGCGGGGCTGCAGCCGGGCCACATCACCGTGCGCCTGCGCGGCTCGGCCGGGCAGTCGCTGGGCGCCTTCGCCGTGCAGGGCATCAAGCTCGAGGTGTTCGGCGACGCCAACGACTATGTCGGCAAGGGGCTGTCGGGCGGCACCATCGTGCTGCGCCCGATGACGGCGAGCCCGCTCGCCAGCAACGCCAACACCATCATCGGCAACACCGTGCTCTACGGCGCCACCGCCGGCCGCCTCTTCGCCGCCGGCCAGGCGGGGGAACGCTTCGCGGTGCGCAACTCCGGCGCCACCGCGGTGGTCGAGGGCTGCGGCTCCAACGGCTGCGAGTACATGACCGGCGGCACCTGCGTCGTGCTCGGCGCGGTCGGCGACAATTTCGGCGCCGGCATGACCGGCGGCATGGCCTTCGTCTACGACCCGGCCGGCCGCTTCCCGGTGCGCGTCAACGCCGAGACGCTGCTGTGGAGCCGCGTCGAGACGCCGTACTGGGAGGCGGTCCTGCGCGACCTCGTGGTCGAGCACGCCCGCGAGACCCAGTCGCGCTTCGCCGCCCAGCTCCTCAACGACTGGCAGACGGAGATCGGCCGTTTCTGGCAGGTCGTGCCGAAGGAGGTGGCGGACCGCCTGCCGCATTCGTTCCGCGCGGCGGAGGAGAAGGCGGCGGCGGGGGACTGAGGCGGCGGATCAAGGGAATCCGGGCGCGGTTCGCGTTTGTCATGGGGGAGACCGCAGCATGCGAGGTCCGTGTACCGCTGTCCGTCGGCGGCGTTGATGCCGCCATCGCGATCGTCCGCGGGCGGCCGGGAACTGAAGGAGTTCGGCAGCTTTCATGTCGGCGGCCGGCAGGTCCGCCTCAGCGGCCATCCCGTCACCGAGGCGGTGTTCATCGGGGGCGCTGCACCGAGCCGGGTCGACCCGAACGGCGAGTTCGAGGTCGGGCAAATGTACGTGCAGTACCTGGCCCGGCGCCGCGGGCCTCTCGGTATCCGCTGCTGATCTGGCACGGCGGCGGCATGTCGGGCGTGACGTGGGAGACCAAGCCCGATGGTGGGCCCGGCTGGATGAACTACTTCTTCCGGGCCGGTCACCCGGTCTACGTGTCGGATGCGGTCGAGCGCGGGCGAGCGTCCTGGGCCCGCTATCCGGAGATCTACGAGACCGCGCCCTTCTTCCGCACCAAGAAGGATGCCTGGGAGCTCTTCCGCATCGGCCCGCCAGGTTCCTACGCGAGCGATCCCGCCGGGCGCGTCGCCCATGACGGAGTGAAGTTCCCGGTCGGCGCCTTCGACCAGTTCGCCAAGCAGTTCGTGCCGCGCTGGGCCGGCCACGATAGCGCCACCCAGGCCGCCTACGACGCGCTGGTGCAGAAGGTCGGGAGCTCGGTGCTGCTGTTCCACAGTCAGGCCGGCAATTTCGCCTTCCACGCCGCACTCGCGGCGCCCGACAAGGTCAAGGGGCTGATCGCGATCGAGCCCTCGGGCGCGCCGCCGCCGGGGCCGGCGCTCGACGCGCTGAAGGGCATTCCGGTGCTCATCGTCTGGGGCGACTACGTTGCCACGCAGGAGCTCTGGACGCGCCAGCAGCCGGTATCCGCCGCCTTTGCGAAGGACCTGCGGGCGCGCGGCGGCGACGTCGAGTGGATCGACCTGCCCAAGATCGGCATCACCGGCAACAGCCACATGCTGATGATGGACACCAACTCCGACCAGATCGCGGCCATCATCCAGGACTGGATGAGCCGCAAGGGACTGATGAAGGGTGGCGGGCGCAGCACGAAGCGCGCCGGTTGACGCCGCGACCCGGCGCCCCTAGTTTTTCGGCCGCCCATGCTCGCCACGACCACCAAGCGCACCACCACCAAAAAGCCTCTCGCGGGGCTTTTCGGGTCGTGCGCGCGCTGAGACCGGCGACATAGCACGAACCGAGGGCCCCGCCGGCTTGGCGGGGCCCTTCGTCTGTCGGGCCCCCGCCTCCGGTCCCACCAGAGGAGAGGCGTCATGAGTCCCGACCAGCATTTCCTGTCCCAGGCCGACCTCGCGGCGCGCGCCGGCCTCGGTCTGCCCGCCGACCCCGCGGTCGCCATCGTCGGCGCCACCGGCGCGGTCGGCGTCGAGCTCATCCGCTGCCTGGAGGAGCGCGGCTTCCCGCTCTCCGGCCTGCGCCTGCTCGCCTCGCCGCGCTCGGCCGGCAAGGCGATGGCCTTCCGCGAGCGCACGCTGACGGTGGAGGCGCTCGGCGACGACAGTTTCGCCGGCGTCGACCTCGCGCTGTTCTCGGCCGGCAGCGGCGTGTCGAAGCGGTTCGGCCCGGCGGCGGTGGCGGCGGGCGCCGTCGTCGTCGACAACTCCTCGGCCTTCCGCATGGACGCCGACGTGCCGCTGGTGGTGCCGGAGGTCAACGCGGGCGCCATCGCCGGCCACCGCGGCATCATCGCCAACCCCAACTGCGTCGCCATCATCGCCGCCGTGCCGCTGGCGCCGCTGCATCGTGCGAACCCGATCCGCCGCGTGGTGGCCGCCACCTACCAAGCGGCGTCCGGCGCCGGTGCCGCCGCGATGGAGGAGCTGCGCGCCTCCACCGCCGCCTATCTCGAGGGCCGCGACCATGCCAACACCGTGCTGGCGCATCCCTACGCCTTCAACCTCTTCAGCCACGACACGGCCGTCGACCCCGCGACCGGCGCCAACGGCGAGGAGACGAAGGTGATGCAGGAGCTGCGCAAGATCATGGGCGCGCCCGACCTGCGCATCGCCGTCACCTGCGTGCGCGTGCCGGTGCTGCGCGCCCACACCATCGCGCTCACCGTCGAGTTCGAGCGGCCGACCGGCCCGGACGAGGTGCGGGGGCTGCTGGCGGCGGCGGACGGCATCCGTATCGTCGACGACGTCGCGCGCAACCATTTCCCGATGCCGCGCGAGGCCTCCGGCCAGGGCGACGTGCTGGCCGGCCGCATCCGCCCCGACCCCAGCGATCCCACGGGCCGCTCCGTCATGCTGATGGTCGCCGGCGACCAGCTTCTCAAGGGGGCGGCGCTGAACGCCGTCCAGATCGCCGAGCGGCTGCTGCCCTGACGCGGAGGGGGTCGCGCGCGGCCCCTGACCGCAATGCGATAAGAGCCTCGTCCCGGGCGAATCCGGGGGCGCGCGACAGCGCCGGTCCCGCTGCGCGCTCTTGTTATTGCTAATCATTCGCACTAAATCCCGCTGCGACAGTGCCGCTGCGCCGGGAACGCCCGCGCGCCCGGCGCGCTTCACCCGGTCGGGACGTCGCCGCCATGTTGATGCCATCCAGTAACATCCCGGGCCTCGCCTGGTACCGCGAGGCCGAGGAGCCGCCGCTGCCGGAGGTCCACGGCTCGGTCGCCGTGCCCGTGCGCAGCGGCGCCCGGCGGCTGCTGGCGTTCCTCGGGCCCGGCTACCTCGTGGCGGTCGGCTACATGGACCCGGGCAACTGGGCGACGTCGCTGGCGGGTGGGGCGCGCTTCGGCTACGCGCTGCTCGCCGTAGCCCTCCTCTCCAACCTCATGGCGGTGCTGCTGCAGGCGCTCTGCGTGCGCCTGGGCGTGGCGACCGGGCGCGACCTCGCGCGCGCCTGCCGCGACGCCTTCCCACGGCCGGTCGGTCTGGTGCTGTGGGTGCTGGCGGAGGCGGCGATCTGTGCCACCGACCTCGCGGAGGTCATCGGCACCGCGATCGGCCTAAACCTGCTGTTCGGCCTCCCCCTGGAGATCGGCGTCGTCCTGACGGCGCTCGACGTGTTCCTGGTGCTGTGGCTGCAGTCCCTCGGCTTCCGCTGGGTCGAGGCGCTGATCGTGGCGCTGCTCGGCGTCATCGCCGCCTGCTT
>JADZBA010000023.1 GCA_020852355.1 Alphaproteobacteria bacterium | reverse complement strand
GAGATCGACAGCAGATGGGCCAGCCCGGTGTCGCGCATGGCGACGTTGACGTCCTCGGGACTGGCCGCGCGCTCGCCGGTGACGAGGGCGGCCGCGACCGCGCCCGCGGCACCGCCGATCGTGCCCTGGATGCGCATCGTCATGTCGTGACGCAGCGCCTCGATCGCCTCCAGGAAGCCGCCGCCGCCTGCCCCCTTCCCGGTATGCACCTTCGAGGTCGCGAAGCCGAGGCCGCCCAGCCCCTGGAAGTAGGCCTGGCGCTGAAAATCGAAGGCACCGGGAGCCGCCGGCGCCGGCAGCGGCAGCAGCACCCCGCGGAAGGAGGCCAGCCGCCCCGGCCGCGCCGCCGGGTCGGCGAGCCGGGCGGCGACGGTGAACCGGATGCGACGGGGCAACGGCCCCTGCCATCCCTCGACGCGGGTCGGCGCGAGCAGCAGCCGCACCCCGTTCTCCCGCGCGCTCGCCTGGAGGATGCGGCCCTCGACGGCGACGGGCCCGGTGCGCCGCTCGACCCGCGGCGCCTCGGCCAGCATCGCCGAGAACTGTGCGCTCGCGAAGCCGAGCGCCGCGGCCGCCGCCATGACCAGGGCGGTCGCCGCGCCGCCGCGCCGGCGCAGCGTCGCGGCGAGGAGCGCGAGGCCGGCCAGGGCGGCCGGTCCCAGCCATGGCGCCGGCTCGTCGGCCAGTGCGAAGTAGAGAGCGACGCCACCCCCCATCGCCACCGGCAGCCAGAGCGCCCAGCGGTCGACGTCGCGGCGGATCGCGGCGAGCGCGCGGCCCGCTGCCGTCGGCATCACGGCCTGCGTCGAGCCGACGGCCGTCATTCCCCCCCTCGCCCGCGGTTGACCGCCGATCCTAGCCGGCGCAGCCGCCGGTTGGCCAAGGGCGTTTGCCGCGATTGGACGGCGCGCCGTCCTGTGCTAAGCCCACGCATCCTTTCTCGACCAAGATCAAAACGATGACCGTCGTCACCCGGTTCGCGCCGTCGCCGACCGGCTTCCTGCACATCGGCGGCGCGCGTACCGCGCTGTTCAACTGGCTGTTCTCGCGCCACCATGGCGGCGTGTTCCGCCTGCGCATCGAGGACACCGACCGCCAGCGCTCGACCGAGCCGGCGGTGGCGGCGATCATCGAGGGCCTGCGCTGGCTGGGGTTGGACTGGGACGATGCGATCGTCTTCCAGTTCGCGCGTGCGCCGCGGCACGCCGAGGTCGCGCGCGCCATGCTGGACCAGGGCGGCGCCTATCTCTGCTACGCCAGCCCGGAAGAGCTGGAGGAGATGCGTGCCAGGGCCAAGGCCGAGGGCCGGCCGATGCGCTACGACGGCCGCTGGCGCGACCGCGACCCGCGCGATGCGCCGGCCGGCGTCCGGCCGGTGATCCGGCTGCGTGCGCCCCAGAGCGGCGAGACGGTGATCCACGACCTGGTGCAGGGCGAGGTCAAGGTCGAGAACGGCCAGCTCGACGACATGGTGCTGCTGCGCGCCGACGGGACGCCGACCTACATGCTCTCCGTCGTCGTCGACGACCACGACATGGATATCACCCATGTCGTGCGCGGCGACGACCACCTGACGAACGCCTTCCGCCAGGCCCAGATCTATCGCGCCATGGGCTGGGAGCTGCCGGCCTTCGCCCACATCCCGCTGATCCACGGTCCCGACGGCGCCAAGCTCTCCAAGCGCCACGGCGCGCTCGGCGTCGATGCCTACCGCGACATGGGCTACCTCCCCGAGGCGCTCCGAAACTATCTGCTCAGGCTGGGCTGGAGCCACGGCGACGAGGAGCTGATCTCGACCGCGCAGGCGATCGCGTGGTTCGACCTCGATGCGGTGGGCCGTTCGCCGGCGCGCTTCGACTTCGCCAAGCTGGACAATCTCAGCGGCCACTACATGCGCGCCGCCGACGACGACCGCCTGCTCGAAGGGCTGCTCCCTTTCCTGGAGAAGCGTACCGGCGCGGCGCCCGAAGCCGAGGGGCTGCGCCGCCTGCGCGCCGGCATGGGCGGCCTCAAGGTCCGCGCGAAGACGCTCGTCGAGCTGGCCGACCTCGCCGCCTTCTACGTCCGCCGGCGGCCGCTGCCGATCGACGACAAGGCGGCGAAGCTGCTGGCGGGCGACGGGCGCAGCCTGCTGGCACGCCTGACGCCGGTCCTGGCCGCGGCCGACCCGTGGAACGCGACGACCACGGAGGCCGCCGTGCGCGCCTTCGCCGAGGCCAACGGCGGCAAGCTCGGCACGATCGCGCAGCCGCTGCGCGCCGCGCTCACCGGCTCGTCCGTATCGCCCGGCATCTTCGAGGTGATGGAGATCCTGGGCCGCGAGGAATCGCTCGCGCGCATTTCCGACGTGGCGGGTTCGACCATTTGACGTGCCGTCCCTGGCACGCCAATTGATACGTCGACCCCCGCCGCCTATCCTGCGGCGCCCATCGCCGCGTTCAAGGC
The DNA here is from genome assembly GCA_020852355.1 of Alphaproteobacteria bacterium. Classification (GTDB taxonomy): domain Bacteria; phylum Pseudomonadota; class Alphaproteobacteria; order ATCC43930; family Allostellaceae; genus Allostella. The sequence continues at coordinate 18,874 of JADZBA010000023.1, read as the reverse complement.
CCTAGGCCTCTTCGAGGAGCCGCCTGCATGAACAGCCCGACACCCGCCGCGACGCGCAAGAACACGCCTACCGCATCGCTGACCGACCCGTCCGGGAAGACCATCGAGCTGCCCGTCGTCAACGGCACCGTCGGTCCGCAGGTCATCGACGTCCGGAAGCTCTACGGCGCGACGGGCCTGTTCACGTACGACCCCGGCTTCACCTCGACGGCGAGCTGCGAATCGAAGATCACCTACATCGACGGCGACAAGGGCGAGCTGCTGTACCGCGGCTATCCGATCGAGGAGCTGGCCGAGCACAGCGACTTCATGGAGGTCGCCTACCTCATCCTGTTCGGCGAGCTGCCCAAGGCCGAGGAGAAGGCGAAGTTCGTCTCCGACATCACGCACCACACCATGGTGCACGAGCAGATCACCCAGTTCTTCCGCGGCTTCCGCCGCGACGCCCATCCCATGGCGGTGATGTGCGGCGTCGTCGGTGCCCTCTCGGCCTTCTATCACGACAGCCTGGACATCAACGATCCGCACCAGCGGATGATCGCGTCCTACCGGCTGATCGCCAAGATCCCGACGATCGCCGCGATGGCGTACAAGTACTCGGTCGGCCAGCCCTTCATGTATCCGCGCAACGACCTGAGCTACGCGGAGAACTTCCTCTACATGACGTTCGCCGTGCCGTGCGAGACCTACAAGCCGAGCGTCGTCCTGACGCGCGCCCTCGACCGCATCTTCATGCTGCACGCCGACCATGAGCAGAACGCGTCGACCTCGACCGTGCGGCTCGCCGGCTCGAGCGGCGCCAATCCCTTCGCCTGCATCGCCGCCGGCATCGCCTCGCTATGGGGCCCGGCCCACGGCGGCGCGAACGAGGCCGTGCTGAAGATGCTGTCCGACATCGGCTCCAAGGAGCGTATCCCGGAGTTCCTCGCGCGGGTGAAGGACAAGAACGACACGGTGCGGCTGATGGGCTTCGGCCACCGCGTCTACAAGAACTATGATCCGCGCGCGGCGGTCATCCGCCGCGACTGCTACGAGGTGCTGGGCGAGCTCGGCATCAAGAACGATCCCCTGCTCGACCTCGCCATGGAGCTCGAGAAGATCGCGCTCAACGACCGGTATTTCGTCGACCGCAAGCTGTACCCGAACGTCGACTTCTATTCGGGCATCATCCTGAAGGCGATGGGCTTCCCGGTCAGCATGTTCACCGCGCTGTTCGCGCTGGCGCGGACCGTCGGCTGGATCGCCCAGTGGAGCGAGATGATCGAGGATCCCGAGCAGAAGATCGGTCGGCCGCGGCAGCTCTATGTCGGCGAGGCGCGGCGTCCCTACGTGCCGATGGAAAAGCGGGCCTGATCCGGTGGGCGCGGCACGATGACGGGGGGAGGTGGGACGGTGAGTCGGCTCCACGCACCCGGCCGGTCCCCCGGCGGACCGACCCAGGGCTCCCCGCCCCCCGCCAAGCGCCGCATCCTGGTTCCGGTGAACGACAACCGGCCGCCGCTGCCCGTCAGGCTGCGGCGGCCGTTGATCGTCGCCGCATGCCTCGCGGCCGTCCTGGCGGCTGCGGCGCGCTGGCTCCTGTAGGTCGCGGCTCAGCCCTTCTGGATCAGCTCGACCTTGTAGCCGTCGGGATCCTCGACGAAGGCGATGACGCTGCCGCCGTGCTTCATCGGGCCGGGCGGACGCGTGATCTTCACCCCGGCGGCGGCGAGACGCTCGCAGGTGCCGTAGATGTCGCGGACGCCGACGGCGAGGTGGCCGAAGCCGTCGCCGATCACGTACGGCTCCTTGCGGCCCCAGTTGTGCGTCAGCTCGACGACGCTGCTCTCGGCCTCGTCGCCGTAGCCGACGAAGGCGAGCGTGAACTCCCCGCTGGGATAGTCCTTCTTGCGCAGCATGCTCATGCCGAGCTGCTCGGTGTAGAAGGCGAGGGACTTGTCCAGGTCGAAGACCCGGATCATCGTGTGCAGCAGCCGCGGCCTGGCGGCGATGTCGCTCGACGCGGTCTGGGCAGGCGAGGCGTCATTCATGGCGCGGGCTCCGTTCCGGATGTGGGACCGCCATGTTAGCAAGCGGCGCCGCGCGGGTCGAACCCGCGGCTCGCCGGCGTCATCCGCGGTCACAATGTTTGACCGCCCGCCCGGTTTCGACGGGGGATGCGGACGTGTAGATTGCGGCTTCGAATCATTGCCGATTGTCGCCATTCCATGTCCGCCCCAGTGCGTTGCGCCGTCGTCGGCGCCGGACACATCGGCCGCTTTCATGCCGAGAAGTACGCCCGTCATCCGAAGGCGCGACTGGTCGCCGTCGTCGACCCGCATCGCGAGCGCGCCGCCGCCGTCGCGGGTCCGCACGGCGCCGAGGTCGTCCCGTCGGTCGAGGCGCTGCGCGGACGCGTCGATGCCGTCAGCATCTGCGCGCCGACGCCCGTTCACGCCACGATCGCCCAGTCGTGCATCGCGGCCGGCATCCATGTCCTGGTCGAGAAGCCGATCGCCGATTCGCTCGCCGACGCCGACGCGATGATCGCCGCGGCGGAGGCGCGCGGGGTCGTGCTCCAGGTCGGCCATCTCGAGCGCTTCTCATTGAGCGGCCTCGGCATCGACACCGTGCTCGATGGGCCGATCTACGTCGACGCCCGCCGCCTCACGCCCTATCACGGACGCGGCGCCGACGTCAGCGTCGTGCTCGACCTGATGATCCACGACATCGACCTCGTCACCACGATCGTCCGGGCACCGGTGGTCTCGGTCTTCGCGGTCGGGCGCAGCATCGTCTCCGACGTCGAGGATGTCGCCGCCGCCGAGCTGCTGTTCGCCGGCGGCTGCCGCGCCACCCTGCTGGCGAGCCGCGTCAGCCCGGCGCCCGAGCGCAGCATCCGCGTCCTCCAGCGGTCGGGCGAGATCGCCGTCGACCTGCGCAGCCGCCGCCTGCTGGCCACCCGCGCCAGCGTCGGGGGCGACGCGCCGACCGCCATCGAGACGGCGCAGCCCGACGCCGATCCGCTCGGCGCCCAGATCGATTCGTTCCTCGCCTGCATCGCCGGCGGGTCGCGACCGATCGTCGGCGGCCGGGACGGTCGCGCCGCGCTGGCCACGGCGCTGGCGGTGATCCGGTCCATCCGCACCACCAACCCTGCGATTTCGGTAGAGACGATCGATGCCTGATACAGCTCCCGTTCCCGCTCCCGTCCCCTTCGTCGACATCCAGGGCCAGACGCGCCGCCTGCGCGAGCGCATCGACGCGCGCATCCGCCGGGTCCTCGACCATGGGCAGTTCATCCTCGGGCCCGAGGTGCGCGAGCTGGAGGAGGCGCTGGCCGACTATGTCGGGGGCGGCCATGTCGTCACCACCGGCAGCGGCCACGACGCCATCCTCATCGCACTGATGGCCGAGGGGATCGGGCCCGGCGACGCGGTCTTCGTGCCGGCCTTCACCTTCGTCTCGACCGCCGAGGCGGTGGCGGCCGTGGGCGCGGCACCGATCTTCGTCGACGTCGACGAGCGCACCTTCACCCTCGATCCCGCCGACCTCGCCCGGCGCGTCGCAGCGGTGCGCCGCGCCGGCGTGTGGCGGCCGCGAGCGGTGATGCCGGTCGACATCTTCGGCATGCCCGCCGACTACGCCGCGATCGGCGCCGTCGCCGAGGCCGAGAATCTCTACCTGCTGGCCGACGCCGCGCAGAGCTTCGGCGCCACCTTCGGCAACCGGCGCGCCGGCCGCCTCGCGGCGGCGACGGCGACCAGCTTCTTCCCCGCCAAGCCGCTCGGCGCGGCCGGCGACGGCGGCGCGCTCTTCACCGAGGACGCCGGGCGCGCGGCGGAGTTCCGTCGCCTGCGCGTGCACGGCCTGGACGCGGCCGGCGACTGCCTCTCGGTCGGGATGACCGGCCGCCTCGACACGCTGCAGGCGGCGATCCTGCTGGTGAAGCTGGAGGCCTTCCCCGACGACCTGGAGCGTCGCGAGGCGGCGGCGCGGCGCTACGACGCCGCCCTCGCCGCCCATGTCGAGGTCCCGTTCCGCGCGGCGGACCGCACCTGCGCGTGGGCCCTTTACACCATCCTCAGCGATCGGCGGGAGGCGATCCGCAAGGCGCTCGCCGACGCGCGGATCCCCGCCCGCTCCTACTACGAGAAGGCGCTGCACCTGCACCCGGCCTTCGCGCGCTTCTCCGAAGGGCCGGGCTCGCTGCCGGTCACCGAGCGGCTGGGCCGGCGCAACCTGTCGCTGCCGATGCATTCCGAGCTGGACGCCGCCACCATCGACCGCATCGCCGCGGTGGTGGCCGCCGCGGTCAGCGCCGGCCGGACATGAGGTCCAGCACGACGCGGGCGGCGCGTTCGCTCGGCGGCTCGCCCTCCATGGCGAGCTGGGCGACGGCGGCGGCGAGCTCCCGCCGCTGCGCCTCGCGTGCGCTCTCCTCGGTGAGGAGCGGCAGGCAGGCGGCCGCCAGGCGGTCCGGCCGGCAGTCCTCCTGGATCAGCTCCGGCGCGATCTCGCGGTCGGTCAGCATGTTGACGATGGTCGCGTAGCGCACGGTCGCCTTGCGGCGGATCAGCCAGAGCGTCAGCGCGTTGAGGCGGTAGGCGGTGACGAACGGCGTGCCGCTCAGCGCCAGCTCGAACGTCACCGTCCCGGATGCGGCGAGCGCCGCGGTCGCGGCCGCGAAGGCATCGCGCTTCTCGCCGGCGTCGCGCACCACCGTCGTCGGCGCCGGCCACGCCGCGGCAGCGGCGGCGACGCGGTCCGCGACGTTGGGCACGGTCGGCAGGATCACGGCGAGATCGGAAATCCGGCGCCGCAGCATGGCGACCGTCGCACCGAAGATCGGCAGCAGCCGCGAGACTTCGGAGCCGCGGCTGCCCGGCAGCACGGCGAGCAGCGGCGCCGAGGCCGGGATGCGGTGGCGGGCGCGGAAGCCCCACCCGTCGCCCTGCCCGAACCCCTCCTCCACGGCGGGATGGCCGACGAAGGTGCAGGAAATGCCCCGGGCTGCGAAGAACCCCGGCTCGAAGGGGAACAGGGCCAGGACGCGGTCGTAGTGGGCGGCGAGCGCGCGTGCCTTCGCCGGCCGCCACCAGGCCCAGAGCTGCGGCGCGACGTAGTGCACGAGGGGACCGCGATAGCCCGCCGCGCGCAGCCGCGCCGCCAGGCGGAAGTTGAACCCGGAGGAATCGATCGTCACCACCGCGGCCGGACGCGCAGCGACGATCGCCGCGGCGGTCTCGCGCACGAGGCGGAGGATGCGCATCGCCTGCGGCAGCACCTCGATCACCCCGAAGAGCGACAGCGCCGAGAGCGGCACCCGGCTCTGCAGCCCCTCCGCCGCCATGCGCTCGCCGCCGATGCCCGCGAAGCGGACGCCGCCGCCCGCGAGCCGGCGCATCGCCGCCATCAGGCGTCCGCCGATGACGTCGCCGGACGGTTCGGCCGCGACGACGAACACCAGCGGCGGGGTGCCGTTCATGGTCCCGGCGCGATGCCGACGACGAACAGGCCGGCCGCATCGGCCGCCGCCGCGACCTCTCCCCGGTCGATGACGAGCGCCCCGCCGGCCTCGACCGCGATCCCCGCGAGGCCCGCCGCGGCGGCTCCGGCGACGGTCGCCGGACCGATCGCGGGCAGGTCGACGCGGCGCTCCTGCTGCGGCTTCCTCATCTTGACGAGCACGCCGCCGCTCTCCTGCAGGCGCACCGTTCGGACCCGTTCCAGCATGGCGTCCGTGCCCTCGACGGCCTCCACGGCCAGCACCACCCCGGCCTGCACCACCACCGCCTGGCCGATGTCGAGACGACCCAGCGCCTGCGCCGCCTCGCGGCCGCGGTCGATGTCGATGCGCGCGGCGGCGTCGGGAAGACGGCTTCCGAGCGGACCCTCCGGGATGAGCAGCGAGCCCATCACCTGCTCGATCCCGACGACCCGGAAGCCCTCGCGTTCCAGTTCGCCGACGACCGCGCCGAGCAGCCCGTCGTCGCCCGCCGCGCGCAGGCCGATGCGCATCAGGAGCTGGATGCCGCGCCAGTCCGGCCGCAGCGCCGCGAGGGACGGCCGGGGGACCCGGCCGGCGAGCACGATCTCCTCGACCCGGTTGGCGCGCAGATGCTCCAGGACCGTCGCGGCGGCCCCGAGACGTGCGACCGCGTGGGGGGAGCCCGCCAGGGTCTCCGGGTCGGTCACGCCTTCGAGGCCGAGGATGAAATAGGGCCGGCCTTCGGCCCGACAGGCGGCGACGGCGCGGGCGGGGAGGACGCCGCCGCCGGCGATGATGCCGAGCTTACCCGCCATTCGCCTTGGGCTGGCAGATGGCGCGGTTGGAATCCTCGCGGATGAAGTTGACGATATCCATCACCGGGACATGCTCCTGGAACAGCTCGGAGACGTCGGCGAGCCGCTCGGCCATGGTGCCCTCCTGGGCGAACAGCAGCCGGTAGGCGTTGCGCAGGTGATGGATGTCGTCGCGCGAGAAGCCGCGGCGCTTGAGCCCGACGACGTTGAGGCCGGAGAGCCGTGCCCGGTCGCCCATCACGGAGCCGTAGGGGATGACGTCGCTCTCGACGCCGGACATGCCGCCGATCATGGCGTGATGGCCGATGCGGACATACTGGTGCACCGCGCAGAGGCCGCCCAGATAGGCATGGTCGCCGACCTGGACATGGCCGCCCAGGGTCGCGTTGTTCGCCATCACCACGTTGTTGCCGATGACGCAGTCGTGGGCGACGTGCGTGCCCACCATGAACAGGCCGTTGTCGCCGATGCGGGTCGTTCCGATGCCGAACGGCGTGCCCGGATGCATGGTGACATGCTCGCGGATCGTGTTGCCGCGCCCGATCTCCAACGTCGTGGGCTCGCCCTGGTAGCGCAGGTGCTGCGGCGGCAGGCCGAGGACGGCGAAGGGATACACCTTGGTCTCCGGCCCGATCGTGGTATGGCCGTCGACCACGACGTGCGACACCAGCGACGCGCCGTCGCCGAGCCGGACGTTGGCGCCGATGCAGCAGAACGGGCCGACCGTCGCGCCGGAGCCGACCTCGGCTCCCGGCGCTACCACCGCCGTCGGATGAATTTGGGTCATGTGGATCTGAAAGACGCCTCTAGTCCAGGATCATGGCGGCATAGGTCGCCTCGGCGACGGTCTTCCCGTCGACCTTGGCCTCGGCGGAGAACTTCCAGACGTTCCCGCGATTGCGGTCCTTGCGGACATGGACGTGGAGCTGGTCGCCGGGCACCACCGGCCGGCGGAAGCGCGCACCGTCGACCGACATGAAGTACACGAGCTTGCCTTCCGACGCCGCCCCCAGCGTATGGACGACGAGGACGGCCGCGGTCTGCGCCATGGCCTCGATGATCAGCACGCCGGGCATCACCGGCCGGGTGGGGAAGTGACCCTGGAAGAAGGGCTCGTTGATCGAGACGTTCTTGATGCCGGTGCAGCCGACGTCGGGCACGACATCGATCACCCGGTCGATCATCAGGAAGGGATAGCGATGGGGAATCATCGCCATGACGCGTTCGATGTCGATGGTCGCCACGGCGACCGCAGGCTCCTTCCCGTCCATGCTCCTAGGCGCCCTTCCCTTTCGTCAGCCGGCGCAGCACCAGTCCCTGCCGCAGCCATTCCGTCAGCGGCATCGCCGGATGGCCGCCGACCGTCACCCCCGCCGGCACGTCCTTCAATACGCCCCCCTTGGCCGCGACCCTGGCGCCGTCGCCGATCTCGAGGTGCCCGCTGACCCCGGCCTGCCCCCCCATCATGACGAAGTCGCCGACGATGGTGCTGCCGGAAATGCCGACCTGGGCCACGATGATGCAGCCCCGACCGAGGCGCACGTTGTGCCCGATCTGCACCAGATTATCAATGAAGCAGCCCTGGCCGATCACCGTGTCGCCGAGCGCTCCGCGATCGATCGTGCTGTTGGCGCCGATCTCGACGTCGTCGTGAACGATGACCCGGCCGAGCTGCGGGATCGCGAGGTGCCCGGCGGCGCCGGGGATCAGCCCGAAGCCGTCCTGACCGATGCGGACGCCCGGATGCATCGTCACGCGGCCGCCGACCAGCGCGTGGCTGACCGATACGCCGTGCCCGATCCGCGCGCCCGGTCCGATGACGACGCCGCGGCCGATCGCGACCCCGGGTCCGAGAATGCACCCTTCCCCGATCCTCGCCTCGGCGCCGATCACCACCCCTGGGCCGATCTCGCAGCCGTCGCCGATGACGGCGCTGGAGTCGATGACGGCGCTCGCGGCGATCCCGGGCACGGGTGCGGGCGGCGGGTAGAAAGCCCGGGCCACCAGCGTGAAGGCGCGTTGCGGCGCGGGCGTGAGCAGGAGCGCCATGCCGGGAGGGGCTTCCGCCGCGATCTCGGGCCGCATGATGCAGAGACCGGCCCCGCATGCAGCGAGCGCGGGAATGTAGCGCTTGTTCTCGACATAGACGACGTCGTCCGGGCCGGCGGCATCGATCGTGCCGACGTCGCGGAACATGTCGGCGCGATCGCCCGGCCGCGCCTCGGCGCCGCTGGCGCGCGCGAGGTCGGCCAGGGAGAACGGGCCCGCGACCCGATGGAATCGCGGATCGGGCACGGCGCTACTTCTTGGCGGGCAGCTTCACGCTCACCTGCGTGATCGACTGGTCGAGGCGCTTCAGCGCCTCGTCCGACACGTCGTACTTCTTGTCGACGAGCACCACCAGCGACTTCGGCAGGACCAGCGTGGCGCCGCGCTCCTCGGCGAGCTTGCCGACGACGGTCAGCAGCGCGCGCTGCACCTGCTGCATCGCCTCGTTGAACGCCTCCTCGAGCTGGCGACGGCGCGACTGGGCATTGCGCTGCACCGTGTTCACGCGCTCCTGGAACTCGCGCTGCTTCTGTGCGAAGGCCTCCGGCGCGAGGATCGTGCGCTGGCGCTGCAGCTCCTGCTCGGCCGAGCGAAGCTGGTTCTCCTGCTCGCCGATCTCCTTCTGGAACGACTGGCGGTGGGTCTGCATCTGGCCCTGGATGCTCTTGAACGCCTTCGACCCCTGCTGCACGCCCTGGATGTCGACGATCATGACGATCGGCGCCGGAAGTTGCTGGGCGGCCGCCGGCGGGACGGACGCCGCCGACGCCGCGGCGAGCGCGCCGGCGATCGCTGCCGCGCGCCAGAAGGACGAACGAACCATGTCAGAACCTCGTGCCGAAGCTGATCCGGAAATTCTCCGAGCGGTCGGACTTCTCCTTCAGCACGGGAACCGCGAAATCGATGCGGATCGGGCCGAGAGGAGACTTCCACGACAGGCCGATGCCGGTCGCGAAGCGCACCGCGGCGGAGTCGGCGACCTCCGGTCCCTTGGAATCGGAGTCCCACAGGCTGCACGCGTCGCCGAACACCCGGCCGGTCAGGCCGAACTCCTGCGGCAGGCCGAGCGGGAAGGACAGTTCGGTCGTGGCCGCATAGTAGGTGTTGCCGCCGAGCGCGTCGCGGGTCGTGGTGTCGCGCGGGCCGACACCGGAGTTGCGGAAGCCGCGGCAGTTGTCGCCGCCGAGGAAGTAGCGATCGGTCAGGCGAACCTCGTCGTCGAAGCTGACGATGTGTCCGATCTCGCCGCGGAACGACAGCACCCACGGCAGGGACACGGGGATGTAGTAGCCGGCGGTCAGCTTCGGCTTGAGGAAGTGCCGGTCGCCGCCGGCGCCCGCGACGTCGGCGGCCAGCGACACGTAGTAGCCGTCCGTCGGGTCGGTGCGGCTGTCGCGCCGGTCGTAGGTCAGCGTCGTGCCGACGATCGAGGCGATCGAGCTGCCCTGCAGGTCGGCGATGAAGCGCGATGCGGTCGACGGCACGTTGTCGATCTTGTCCTGGCGCAGCGTGTAGCGCACCGACTGGCGCAGGTTCTCGGTGAGCTGGTAGCCCGCGCGCAGCGAGAAGCCCGTGATCTCCTCGTCGTAGGAGCTCTCGTCCTGGAGGTCGCGCACGATGCGGAAGACGTCGAAGCCGGCCGAGACGTTGCGGTCGAGGAAGTACGGCTCGGTGAAGCTGAGATCGACCTCCTGGGAACGCTCGGAAATCGAGAAGCCGAGCCGAAGGTCCTGGCCGCGGCCCAGCAGGTTCCGTTCGCGGATGCTGACCTCGCCCAGCACGCCGACGCTGGTCGAGAAGCCGGCGCCGAACGAGATCTCGCCGGTCGACTGCTCCTCGACCTCGACCGTCACCAGCGTGCGGTCGGGCGACGATCCGGGGACGTTGGTCAGGTCGACCTTCTTGAAGAAGCCGAGATCGCGGATGCGCTGGCGCGCCCGGCGCAGCTTGGCGGCGTTGAAGGCGTCGCCCTCGACGATCTGGAACTCGCGCCGGATCACCTTGTCGAGCGTGCGCACGTTGCCGACGACGTCGATGCGCTCGACGAACACCCGCGGACCCTCCTGGATCTCGTAGGTGACGGCGATCTCCTTCTTCTCGCGGTCGCGCTGGATGTTCGGGCGCGCGTCGACGAAGGCGTAGCCACGGTTGCCGACCGCGTCGGTCAGCCGGTTGACGGTGGCCTCGACCTGATCGGCGTTGTAGCTCTTGCCCTCGGTGGTGGTGATCAGCCCCTTCAGGGTCTCCGGGTCGAGATCCTTGAGCTGCGACACGACGTCGATCTTGCCGAACTTGTACTTCTCGCCCTCGTCCACCGTCACGGTGATGACGAAGCCCTCGCGGTCGGGCGTCAGCTCCGCGACCGAGGAGACGACGCGGAAGTCGGCGTAGCCCTCGGACAGGTAGAACTTGCGCAGCATCTCGCGATCGAAGGTCAGCCGGTCGGGATCGTAGCTGTCGTCCGACGTCAGGAAGCGCCACCAGCGCGATTCCTTCGTCTGGATCGCCTCGCGCAGGCGGCCGTCGCTGAACTGCTTGTTGCCGACGAAGTTGATCCGCCGCACCCCGGTGAGCGCGCCCTCGTCGATCTCGAACACGAGGTCGACGCGGTTCTGCTCGCGCTGGATGACCTTGGGCTCGACGGTGGCCGCGAAGCGCCCGGAGCGGCGATAGAGGTCGAGGATGCGCTTCACGTCGGCCTGGATCTTGGTGCGCGTGTAGACCGTGCGCGGCCGGAGCTGGACCTCGGTGTTCAGCGTCTCCGTGGTGATGCGCTTGTTACCTTCGAAGGCGATGCGGTTGATGATCGGGTTCTCCACGACGCGCACGATCAGCGCGTCGCCCTCCCGGCGCAGCGTCACGTCGGCGAAGAGGCCGGTCGCGAACAGGGCCTTCAGGGAGGCGTCGATGGCCTGCGAGCTGAACTGCTGGCCGGGCTGGACGGAGAGGTAGGATCGCACCGTCTCGGGCTCGATGCGCTGCGTGCCCTCGATACGGACCTCCTGGATGGTCCCCTGCCCGAACTGCTGCGCCAGGGGCGCCTTCGACCCGACGACGATGCCGCACAGCAGCGCCAGGGCGATGACCAGCGTACGAACCACGCCACGTCCTTTCTCGGAGGCCAAGCCGGTCACGTCACGAGCCCCCGCAGGAAGGAAAACACCCGCAGTTGCACCAGGTCGTTCCAGGTGGCGAACAGCATCAGCGTCAGGACCAGAGCGAGCCCGATGCGGAAGCCATATTCCTGTGCCCGTTCGCCCAACGGTCTCCCCCGAACGGCTTCCGCTGCGTAGAACAGCAGGTGCCCTCCGTCAAGCATGGGGATCGGGAAGAGGTTGATGAGCCCGAGATTGATCGAAAGGATCGCCGCGAACCAGAGGAAGCCGGCCACTCCGGCGCGGCTCGCCTCGCCGGACATCTGGGCGATTCGCAGCGGTCCCCCCAGCTCCTCGGTCGTGCGTGCGCCGGTGATCATCTGCCAGACGGCCGCCAGCGTGCCGGTGGTCAGCGTCGCGGTCTCCTCGAAGCCAGCGGCGAGTGCGGTCAAGGGACCGTGCCGGACGAACTCGACGCCGCTGCGGCCGATGCCGAGCTGGCCGACGCGCTGGGTCCCGCCCATGCGGTCGTGGACCTCGACGACCTGCGGGGTCACCGGCAGCGACACGTTGCGGCCCTCGCGGAGCACGACCGTCGCGAGCGGCGTTCCCTGGTTCAGGCGGACGATCTGCTGCACGTCCTCGAAGCGGTCGATGCGGCGGCCGTCGATCTCGACGATGCGGTCGCCGGGGCGGAACCCGGCGGCGTCGGCGGCGCTGCCCGGCCGCACCGTTCCGACCTCGGGCGGGGTGAACGGCTGGCCCTGGGTCATGAAGAGGCCCGCCAGCACCAGGATCGCGAACAGGAAGTTGGCGATCGGTCCCGCGGCGACGATCGCCGCCCGCTGGCCGAGCCGCTTGTGGTGGAACGAGACCGCGCGCTCCTCGGTGGTCATGCGGTCCAGCCCTTCGCCGGGCGTGCTCGCCGCTCCCGCGTCGCCGAACATCTTGACGTAGCCGCCGAGCGGCAGGGCGCTGACCTTCCAGCGCGTACCGGCCCGGTCGTTCCAGCCGAACAGCTCCGGCCCGAAGCCGATGGAGAACACCTCGACCCTGACCCCGTTGCGTCGGGCGACCCAGTAGTGGCCGAGCTCGTGGACGAACACGAGAACCGTGAGGAGGACGAGGAAGGACAGTCCGTAGTGGGGAATCTGAAGGAAGGTTTCCATGGTCCCGGAAAGACTTACGCCGACGCGGCGCCGTCCGCCAGCGTCGTGGTTGCGATGCGGCGGGCTTCGGCGTCGAGCGCCACCACGTCGCCGATGTCGGCCGGTGTCGGCGCGGCCATGCGCTCCAGCGTGCGCTCGACCACCCGGACGATCTCGAGGAAGCCGATCCGCCGCGCGAGGAAGGCCGCCACGGCGACCTCGTTGGCGGCGTTCAGGACCGCCGGCACCCCGCCGCCGGCGCAGAGCGCATGGCGGGCGAGCGCCAGGGCGGGAAAGCGGCGCGGATCGGGGGCCATGAAGGTCAGGCTGCCGATGGCCGCGAGGTCGAGGCGGGCGGAGGGGGTGGAGATCCGCTCCGGCCAGGCGAGCGCGTGGGCGATCGGCGTGCGCATGTCGGGCGCCCCGAGCTGGGCCAGCACCGAGCCGTCGACGTAGGCGACGAGGCTGTGGACGATCGACTGCGGGTGGACCACCACCTCGATCCGTTCCTCGGGCATCGCGAACAGGTGGTGCGCCTCGATCACCTCGAGGCCCTTGTTCATCATGGTCGCCGAATCGACGGAGATCTTGGCGCCCATGCGCCAGTTCGGATGGGCCACCGCCTGCTCCGGCGTGACGTCCTCCAGCTCGGCCGGATCGCGATCGCGGAAGGGCCCGCCCGACGCGGTGAGGATGATGCGCTCGACGCTGTCGGGCCGGACGCCGTCGAAGACCTGGAAGATGGCGTTGTGCTCGGAGTCGACCGGCAGCAGGGTGGCATGGTGGCGGGCGACGGCGGCCATCATCACCGGCCCGGCGGCGACCAGGCACTCCTTGCTGGCGAAGGCCACCGTGGCGCCGGCCCGGATCGCCGCCATGGTCGGCGCGAGGCCGGCCATGCCGACGATCGCCGCCATCACCCAGTCGACGGGTCGCGAGGCCGCCTCTACGACGGCCGAGGTCCCGGCCGCGGTCGCGATGCCGGTGCCGGCCAGCGCCGCACGAAGGGTGTCGTGGGCGTCGGGGTCGCCGATCACGGCGAGCCGCGGCCGCAGGTCGCGCGCGAGCTGGGCGAGACCGACCACGTCGCGGTGGGCGGTCAACGCCTCGACGGCGTAGCGGTCGCGATGGCGCAGCAGCAGGTCGGCGGTGCTGCGCCCGACCGACCCCGTGGCCCCGAGGATCGTCACCCGGCGGCGCCGGTCCGGCATTGCCGCCGCCGCAGCCTCGGTCACTGCCATCCGAGCACGTCCTCTCCCACCAGCAACTCCAGAGCGACCAACGCCAGCACCGCGGCCATGAACCCGTCGAGCCGGTCGAGCATCCCGCCATGGCCGGGGATCAGCCCGCTGGCATCCTTCACGCCAAAATAGCGCTTCGCGGCCGACTCGGCGAGGTCCCCGGCCTGGCTGACCACCGCGAGCGCGCCGCCGAGCGCCGCGGCGAGGCCGGGTGAGGGGCTGCCGAGCAGCCACGCCACCAGCCCTCCGGCGATGGCCGCCGCACCGGCGCCGCCGATCAGCCCCGACCACGTCTTCCTCGGGCTGAGCGCCGGCGCCAGGCGCGGGCCGCCGAAGGTGCGGCCGGCCGCGTAGGCCGCGATGTCGGTCGACCAGATCACCGCGAACAGCCAGAACACGGGCCAGGGCGCCGCGGCGGCGGGTCCGCGCAGGACGAGGACGGCGATCATGGCGAGCCCGATATAGGCGGTGCCGGTGGCCGGAAGCCATGGGGCCGCGGTGCGTTGCTGCACCGCGACGACGACGGCCGTGCCCGCGGCCAGTGCGACCATCGCCGGCACGAAGGCGCCCGCGGCCGCCGCGCCGGTCGCCGCGGCGATGGTCAGGATGATCGCCGCGCCGCGCCGTTCGATCGGCCCGCCCCGGCTGCACAGACGCGACCATTCCCAGGCCATGCCGACGGCGAACACCGCCACCAGGATCGCGAACGCCCAGCCGCCGGCCCACGCCGCGGCGATCGCCGCCGGAGCGAGGACCAGGGCCGACGCGATGCGCAGCAGCAGCGTGCGCGTCATGTGCGAGCGCGATGCGATGCGACGGCGACGGCGTCAGCCGGCGACCGCGCCATACCGGCGGTCGCGGCAGCGGAACTCGTCGATCGCCTCCTCGAGCTGGACCTTGCCGAAATCCGGCCACAGCGTCTTGGTGAAGTAGAGTTCGGAATAGGCCGCCTGCCACAGCATGAAGTTGCTGAGGCGCTGCTCGCCGCTGGTGCGGATTACCAGATCCGGATCCGGCAGGTCGTGGGTGAAGAGCCGGCCGGCGAACATCGCCTCGTCGATCTGCTCGGCGGCGAGCCGTCCGTCGCGCACGGCGGCGGCGAGCTGGCGTGCCGCCGCCACGATCTCCTGCCGCGCGCCGTAGCTGAGCGCGATCGTGAGATGGACCGCGTCGTTGGCCCGCGTCGTCTCCTCGGCGTTGTCGATGAGCTGGCGGATGTCCCGCGCCAGGCGCTCGCGGTCGCCGATCACGCGCAGGCGGACGCAGTTGGCGTGCAGCTCGGCGATCTCGGCGCGCAGGTAGTGGCGCAGCAGGCCCATGAGGTCGGCGACCTCGGACGCCGGCCGCTTCCAGTTCTCCGACGAGAAGCCGAATAGCGTCAGGTACTGGATGCCGATCTCGCCGGCCGCACGCAGCGTGCGGCGCACCGCCTCCGCCCCCTGGCGATGGCCGGCCACCCGCGGCAGGCCGCGGGCGCGAGCCCATCGCCCGTTGCCGTCCATGATGATCGCCACATGAGACGGCACGGGAGGATCGAGCTGCGTCATCGGAGCGGGGCGGGTCAGACCTGGAGGATGTCCTTCTCCTTGGCCAGCAGGAGATCGTCGATCTTCTTGATGTGCTCGTCGGTCAGCGACTGCACTTCCGTCCCGGCCCGGCGGAAGTCGTCCTGCGACAGGTCGCCGTCCTTCTCCAGCTTCTTCAGGTGCTCCATGGCGTCGCGGCGGACGTTGCGCACGGAGACGCGCCCCGCCTCGGCGTACTTGTGCGCGACCTTGGTCAGCTCCTTGCGGCGCTCCTGGGTCAGGTCGGGCAGCGGCACGCGGATCACCTGCCCTTCGCTCTGCGGGTTAAGGCCGAGCCCGGAATCGCGGATCGCCTTGTCGACCGCCTTCACCAGACCGCGGTCCCATACCTGGACCGTGATGAGCCGCGGCTCCGGCACGTTGACGGTCCCGATGCGCGAGATCGGCGTGTGTTGGCCGTAGGCCTCGACCATCACCGGGTTCAGCAGGTCGGCCGACGCCCGGCCGGTCCGCAGGCCCGTCAGCTCCTTGCGGAGCACGTCGAGCGCGCCCGCCATGCGTCGCCGGTATTCCGCGAGGTCCGCTGCTGCCATGGCTTCCTCCCCTCAGTCGGTGATGATCGTGAAGCGGCCCCGACCCTGCACCACCTCGGCGAACGCCCCGTGGGTGTAGATCGAGAACACCACGATGGGAATCCGGTTCTCCCGCGCCAGCGAGATGGCCGAAGCATCCATCACCTTGAGGTCTCTAGACAATACTTCCATGTAGGTGAGCCGCGCATAGCGCTCGGCATCCTTCACCTTGACCGGGTCGTCGGAATACACCCCGTCGACCTTGGTCGCCTTGAGGATGGCGTCGCAGCCCATCTCAGTGGCACGCAGCGCCGCCGCGGTGTCGGTGGTGAAGAACGGGTTGCCCGTGCCGGCGGCGAAGATCACCACCCGCCCCTTCTCCATGTGCCGGATGGCACGGCGGCGGATATAGGGCTCGCACACGGTGGACATGGGGATCGCCGACAGCACGCGGGTGTGCAGCCCGAGCCGCTCCAGGACGTTCTGCAGGGCGAGCGCGTTTATCACGGTCGCCAGCATGCCCATGTAGTCGGCGCTGGCGCGCTCCATCCCCGCGGCGGCGCCGGAGACGCCGCGATAGATGTTGCCGCCGCCGATCACCGCGCAGATCTCGATGCCGAGATCGTGCACCGCCTTGCACTCGCCGGCGATCCGCTCGAGCGTCTCGCCGTCGAGGCCGTACTCGCGCGATCCGAGCAGCGCCTCTCCCGAGATCTTCAGGAGGACGCGGCGATAGGCGGCGGCCATGGCCCCGGCCCCCGGTCGCTTCAGCGGCCGAGCTGGGCTGCGACCTCGGCCGCGAAGTCGGCCTGTGCCTTCTCGATGCCTTCGCCCAGCGCGTAGCGCACGAAGCCCACAACCTTGATCGGCGCGCCGATCTCCTTCGCCGCGGCCTCGACGACCTTCGACACGCGGGTCTCGCCGTCGATGACGTAGACCTGCTCGACGAGGACGGTCTCCTCGTAGAACTTGCGCAGCCGCCCCTCGACCATCTTGTCGATGATCGCGTCGGCCTTGCCGCTGGCCTTCGCCTGCTCGCGCAGGACGCCGCGCTCGCGCTCCAGCGCCGCCGGGTCGACCGACGACACGTCGAGGAACTGCGGGTTCGCGGCGGCGACGTGCATGGCGATCTGCCGGCCGAGCGCCTCCAGCTTCGCGGCGTCGCCCGCCGACTCCAGCGCCACCAGCACACCGATCTTGCCGAGACCGGGGGCCGTCGCGTTATGGACGTAGCTCGCCACGATGCCCTGGCCCACTGCCAGCCGCGCGGCACGGCGCAGCGCCATGTTCTCGCCGATCGTGGCGATGAGATGCGTCAGCTCGTCGGCGACGCTGCGCCCGCTCGGCACGGTCGCCGCCTTGAGCACGTCGAGGTCGGCGCCCTTGGCGAGCGCCGCCTGGGCGACCGCGCGGACATAGCCCTGGAAGGTGTCGTTGCGGGCAACGAAGTCGGTTTCGGCATTGACCTCGACGATGGCGCCCGCGGTGCCCGACGCGGCGACCCCGACCAGGCCCTCGGCGGCTACGCGGCCGGCCTTCTTGGCCGCCGCCGACAGGCCCTTCTTGCGCAGCCAGTCGACGGCCGCCTCGATGTCGCCGGAGGTCTCGCCGAGCGCCTTCTTGCAGTCCATCATGCCGGCGCCGGTCTTCTCCCGCAGGTCCTTCACCAGGGCGGCGGTGATCTCGGCCATCGGTCTTCTCCTTGTTTCTTCTTTCGATCGCCGGGACGCGACGATCGTCAGGTCTGGTTAAGCGAACGGCGGCAGGGGGCTGCCGCCGTCGCCGCAGGTCTCGTGGCGAGTGGCGCTCAGGCGGTGGCCGGAGCCTCTGCCTCGGCGACGACCGGTGCAGGTGCGGCTTCGGGCTCTTCCTCGGGCAGCTCCTCGGCCATCTCGGCCTGCGCGCCGATGTCGACGCCGGCCGCCGAGAGCTCCGCCTGGATGCCGTCGAGGACCGCGCCCGAGATCAGGTCGCAGTAGAGGTTGATCGCGCGGATCGCGTCGTCGTTGCCCGGGATCGGCAGCAGCACGCCGTCGGGATCGGAGTTGCTGTCGATCACCGCCACCACGGGGATGTTGAGGCGGCGCGCCTCCTGGACGGCGATCGCTTCCTTGTTCGTGTCGATGACGAACAGCATGTCCGGCAGGCCGCCCATCTCCTTGATGCCGCCGAGCGCGCGGTCGAGCTTGTCGCGGTCGCGCGTCAGCTCCAGGCGCTCGCGCTTGGTGAATCCGGCGACGTCCTGGGTCAGCCGCTCCTCCAGCTCGCGCAGGCGCTTGATCGACTGCGAGATGGTCTTGAAGTTGGTGAGCATGCCGCCGAGCCAGCGGTGGTTGACGTAGTACTGGCCGCAGCGCTTGGCGGCGGCCGCCACCGGCTCCTGGGCCTGCCGCTTGGTGCCGACGAACAGCACCCGGCCGCCGCCGGCGACGACGTCGCGCACCGCCTGCATGGCGCGGTGCAGCAGCGGCACCGACTGCTCGAGGTCGAGGATATGCACGCCGTTGCGCGTGCCGAAGATGTAGGGCTGCATCTTCGGGTTCCAGCGGCGCGTGTGATGGCCGAAATGCACGCCAGCTTCAAGGAGCTGGCGCATGCTGAAGGTAGGCATCGCCATGATCGGGTCCTTTTCCGGTTCGACCGCCGCGGGCGCTGGTCCGGCCAGGGGCCGAACACCGGAACGGGTCCGAACATCGTTCGGCACCGCAAGCCCGCGTGAGGAATGGCGCGCTAGATAGCCGTGCCGCGCCGGTTTTGCAAGGGTGGGGGTGCCCCGGCGCGGTCGGCGACGAACTCCTGGAAGGTCCCCCCGCCCCTCGCGTCGCGCCATGCGGCATAGGCGCGGTTCAGGGAACGCTTGCGTTCCAACGACTGCCGGAAGGTCTCGCGGATCGCCGGATCGGCGATCCCCATCCCGTCCGCGGCCAGCCGCCGCAGGCAGGTGGCATAGCCACGGTC
>JADZBA010000022.1 GCA_020852355.1 Alphaproteobacteria bacterium | reverse complement strand
GTCGCGGGGACTGCCGTCCCCGCGACGCGACGCCTTCACGGCATGTCCACGGCGATGTCGAGCAGGGGCGCCCCCTGCTGGCCGCCATAGGTGTCGCGTTCGGCCGGCGAGCCGGACGAGACGACGCGCGGCAAGGTCGCCTTGAACGCCAGCGCCGGATCGAAGAACTCCGCCGTCAGCACCTGGTCGGGACGCAGGCCGTAGAGGGCGGCGACCGTCTCGCGCGACAGCGCCCCCGATGCCTTGACGATCCGGTAGGTGCGCGCGTCGTCGAACACGACGTCGAGGGTGACCTCGAACGGACCGGAGTTCTTGCTGCGGACGATCTTGGCGAGGTCCCTGAGAGAGCGCTTCATCGGACGTCAGGCTCCGAGGCTGCGGTATTCGATCGGGAACAGCTCGGTCGGCGAGTCCACCTCGACCAGGTGGTAGACCGAGAAGGCGAAGATGCTGCCGCACTGGATGTCCGAGGGCGCCGTCGGAAACGCCACGTTGGCCGCCGTCGCCCGGATGCCGTGATAGTGGTAGTGCTGGAGCTGCGAGCGCGCGAAGGCGCAGACCGCGTCGGCCTCGTCCTGGGTCGGGGCGACGACGTCGAGCAGCAGCCCGACCTCGTGGCCGACGAGGTGGCGCAGCGGCTCGCGCTCGCCCATGACGCCGTCGCGGCCATAGACCACGAAGCGCAGCGTGTAGTGCGCATCGTTGCCGAAGAACCGGGCGGTCGCCGCCTTCACCGCCGCCATGGTCTCGTCCAGCCGCTCGATGCCGATCGGGTCGCGCACCCCGCCGATGACGATGGTGCGGAAGCCCATGGGCCGCGCGCCCTCGAGCTTGATCTTCAGCGGCGTGCGCACGAAGCGGCTGCGCGACACGCCGACGCGGCGGCCGTCGATCGCCTCGAACTGCGCCTCGGAGAGGTCGAGGAGATGGCCCGGCCCCTCGCTCTGCGACGGCCGCGAGCGCTCGTAGAGCGAATGTCCCGCGACCGAGAGCGGCGTGCAGACCAGATCGGGATTGGTCGGCTCGACCAGAAAGCGGTCGCGCTGGATCGTGCCGACCATGCAGTCGTTGGCGCTGCCCGGATCGGCGCACATCGCCCCGCACTCCAGGATCTCGCCCATGTGCCAGGCGAGGCCCGGGTCGGCCCCGGCGCGGATGGCCGGCGCCGCGAAGATGGCGGCGTCGCAGGACCGGCCCGCCAGAACCAGGTCGGCGCCGCCGTCGAGCGCGGCCGCGATCGGCTCCGTCCCCATCTGGCCGACAACGCAGGTGGTGGCATCGAGCGCCTCCTCGGTCAGCGCGGGAGCGGCACCGAGCGGCGTCACCTTGCCGGCGCGCAGCGATTGTCGCACGCGCTCGATCGGCACGTCGGCATGGATCACGGCGACGCGCAGCTTCATCGCCTTCTCCTGGGCGATCTCGCGAACGATATCCCAGGTCCAGTCGAGATGCGGCCGCGCGCCCGACCCGCCGGCCGAGCCGACGACCACCGGGATGCCCGCGGCCTTGCCGGATTCCAGCATCATCGCGAGGTCGCGCTTGGTGGTCGTGCGGCTGACGTCGTGGACGCCGCGGCCGAGCTTGTGCGGGCCGGCGTCGGTCGAGCCGGCGTCGGCGCCGATCATGTCCGGCTGCATCGCCAGGCCATGGGCGAGCGAATTCGCCGGGATGCCGTACCCCAGCATCCCCAGCACGCTGAGCGCGCGAAAATCGGCCATCCTGATACCTCTTCCTACAGCATGTAGCCTTCGCGGAACCGCCGCAGGAATGCCTGCAGGCGGACGGTCCGCGGGTTCATCACCAGCTCGCGGGCGGGGCCCGCCTCGACGATCTGGCCTTCGTCCATGAAGATGATGCGGTGGGCCACCTCGCGCGCGAACGCGATCTCGTGCGTCACCAGCACCATGGTCATGCCTTCTTCGGCGAGGCCGCGGATCGCCTGCAGCACCTCGCCGACGAGCTCCGGGTCGAGCGCCGACGTCACCTCGTCGAACAGCATCACCTCGGGCTTCATGGCGAGCGCGCGGGCGATGGCCACGCGCTGCTGTTGCCCGCCCGAGAGGCGGGCCGGCCGCTCGCCCGCCTTGGCCGCGAGGCCGATCTTCTCCAGCAGCGCCAGCGCCTCGGCGCGTGCCTCCGCCTTGGGGCGCCCGAGCACGTGCACCGGCCCTTCCAGCACGTTCTCCAGCACCGTCTGGTGGGGGAACAGGTTGTAGCTCTGGAAGACCATGCCGACGCGCCGGCGCTGGCGGGCGAGATCGACGGCGCGGCGCACCCTGCGCTCGCTGCCGTCGCCCTCGTAGCCGATGGTCTCGCCGTCGATGACGACGCGGCCCTCGTCGTAGCGCTCGAGGAAGTTCATGCAGCGCAGCATGGTGCTCTTGCCGGACCCGGACGGGCCGATCAGGCACACCACCTCGCCGCGCGCCACCTCGAAGGTCATGCCGCGCAGCGCCACCAGTGCGCCGAACCGCTTCACCACGCCCTCGACGACGATCATCGGGCCGCCCGCGGGCTCGGTGGTCCGGGCTCAGTGCTCAAAGCTCACCCGCCTCTCGACGGCCGCGCCGGCGAGCGCCACCGCCCAGCAGATGACGAAGTAGAAGAGCGCGATCATGCCGAGCACCTGGAAGGGCTGCAGGTCGCGCTGGATGATCTCGCGGCCCGCCAGCGACAGCTCCCACACGCCGATCGCCGACGCGAGCGAGGTGCCCTTGATGCTCATGACGGTGCGGTTGACGATCGGCGCCACGGTCATGCGCAGCGCCACCGGCAGCACCATGCGGCGGAACGCCAGGCGCGGCGTCATGCCGATGGCGCTCGCCGCGTCCGTCAGGCCCCGGGGGACCCCGGCGATGGCGCCGCGGAAGATCTCGAACACGAAGGCCGCCATGTAGACGCTCATCGCCACCACGGCGGCCAGCATCTTGGTGTCGAAGGTGAAGCTGGGCGGCAGCGCGAAATAGACGCCGAACACGAAGACCAGCAGCGGCATGCCGCGCACGACGTAGCCGACGGCACCGATGGCGAGCGCCACCGCCTTGCCGCCGAGATGGGCGGCCGCCGTCAGCGTCACGCCCAGCGCCAGGCCGCACGCCACCACCATCGCCGAGAGCTTGGCCGTGGTGGCCAGCGCCGCGACCAGCACGGGCAGGTACTTGAGGGCGGCGATCTCCGGCATCCCTCAGTGCTCCAGCCGCAGCTTCCATTCCGCGCGGCGCAGGGCGAGGCCCATGCCGACGGTGAGGATCACGTAGAGCGCCGCGACCGCGGCGAAGACCTCGTAGACGGCGCCGCTCTGCTCGGCCAGCAGCTTGCCGGCCATGGTCAGCTCGACGATGGCGATGGTCGAGAGCAGCGAGGAGTTCTTGGCGAGCAGCACCAGCTCGTTGGCGATCGCCGGCAGCATCAGCCGCACGACCTGGGGAATGATGATCCGCCGCATCGCCTTGCCGTCGGTCATGCCGAGCGCGCGCGCCGCCATCATCTGGCGGTCGCTGACCGCGGCGATGCCGGCCCGGAACACCTCCGCCAGGAAGGCGCCGTGATAGATCGCGAGGCCGACGACGCCGGTGGCGAGCGGGTTCCACGAGAGGCCGATCATCGGGAAGCCGAAATAGACGAGGTAGATCTGGATCAGCGGCGGCGTGTTGCGGAACCACTGGACGTAGGCCCGCGCCGCGAGATTCTCCGGCCGGCCGCGTCGCAGCAGCGCCAGCGCCACGACGAGGCCGAGCGGCACAGCCAGCAGCAGCCCGAACAGCGAGACGAGCACGGTGAGCTGCAGCCCCTCCAGCAGCAGCGGCAGGTTGCGCCAGATGTAGTTGACGTCGAACGTCATCGCGCCGCGCCGCCACGGCCCATCAGCGCGAGGCGTAGGGGCGCTGCGGCGGCGGGTCCTCGCGGAACCACTTGCGGTAGATGTCGGCGTAGTCGTCGTAGAGGCTGCCGGTCAGCATCTCCGACACGACGGTGTCGAGGTAGAGCCACCAGGTGAAATCGCCCTGCTGGGTGAACCAGGCGTTGTTGGCGAAGCCGGTGAAGAGGCCGAGCGAGCGCAGGTCGTCGTTGGTCGCCGCATACCACTTCACGATCGGCAGATCGCTCTGCAGCGCGTCGGCGCGGCCGGCCTTCACCGCCAGGATCTGGTCGGCGGGAGAGTCGAAGAAGAGGCCCTGCGCCTTGGGGAAGTAGCGAGAGAGGCGGTCGCGCTGGGAGGGGATCGGCCGGCTGGCGATCTTGACCTGCGGGTCGTTGAGCTCGGCGATCTTCTGGAAGCGGCTGCCCTTCTGCACCAGGACGGCGAAGCCGCTGTCGATGTAGGCGCGCGTGAAGGCGACGCGCTGGGCGCGGTCGGGATAGACCGTGGTCGCCATCATCGCGACGTCGACGCGGCCCTGCTGCACGGCGGCCCAGCGCGCGTCCTGCGCCAGCGTCTCCAGCTTGATCTTGCTCGCGTCGGAGAACAGCGTCTTGGCGAGCAGGCGCGCCATGTCGATGTCGAACCCGACGACTTCGCCCTTGTCGTCGCGATAGCCGAAGGGCGGCGCGGTCGTGGTGACGCCCGCGACCAGGAAGCCGCGCTTGAGCACCTGTTGCAGGCGCGATTCCGCCGGCTGCTGCGCGGCGGCTGCGATGGGGAGAAGGGGTGCGGTCGCCGCGGCGGCGATCGCGGAGCTCATCAGCAGGCGTCGGTTCATCACGGCGTCGCTCTCCTCCGGCTCGGGGTCCGTCACAGGTCGTTGCGGCCTACCGCCTCGCGCAGCACCTCGTCGAAGATCTGCAGGCCCTGGTCGATCTCGGCGTCGCTCGTGCTCATCGGCGGCACGAAGCGGATGACGTTGGCGCGGCCGTGGCTGCCGCGCGTCTGGATGATCAGGCCGCGCTCCAGGCAGCGGCGCTCGATGAACTTCGCCTTCCGGTTGGCGGGGACGCGCGTCTCCGGATCCTCGACGATCTCGACCCCGAGCAGCACGCCGCGGCCGCGGATGTCGCCGACCTGCGGCACGTCCTTCTGCATCGCGGTGAACGCGGTCTTCATCCGCTTCTCGATCGCCGCCGCCCGGCCGCACAGGTCCTCGTCGATGATGACGTCGAGGCTGGCCGCGCCGGCCGCGCAGAGGATCGGGTCGGTCGCGTGCGAGCGCGTCGCGAAGAAGCCGTTGGCGACGGCGCGGCCGGCGACCTCAGTCGTGGTGCACACCGCGCTGATCGGCAGGCCGCCGCCGAAATGCTTGGAGAGCGCCATGATGTCGGGCGTCACCCCCTCATGCTGCCAGGCGAACATCTTGCCCGTCTTGCCGAGGCCGGTCTGGGCCTCGTCGAAGATCAGCAGCATCCCGCGCTCGGCGCAGGCCTTCTTGAGCGCAACGAAGTAGCCGGGCGGCGGCGTGATCAGGCCGCCGGCGCTGAGGATCGGCTCGGCGATCGCCGCGGCGGGCTTGCCGGCGAAGTTGGCGTCGGCCAGCTCCATGCTGGCCGACAGGCACTGGTAGCCGCAGCCGGGGAACGTCATCTTCAGCGGGCAGCGATAGCAGTAGGGCGTCAGGATCGAGCTGGTCGCGGGTGCGACCACGGTGTGCTTGCTGCGGTTCCAGCCGAAGCTGAGCGAGCGCGACACGAAGGAGGTCGAGCCGTGCAGGCTGTCGTGCAGGCCGAGGATCTCCGTCCCGCCGGTCGCCTTGCGCGCGAGGTCGACCGTGCCCTCGATCGAATCGCTGCCCGAGACCAGGAAGAGCGAGCGCGTCAGGGGAGCGGCGATCCTGCCCAGCTTCTCGTGCAGCTCCAGCCGGGGGCCGTTCAGCATCTGATTTGACGAATGGACGATCGTCTCCAGGCTGTGCCGGATGCTCTTGGCGATGGTCGGGTGGTTGTGGCCCAGCGCCGCACCCATCTGCCCGGACTGGAAGTCGAGATAGGTCTTGCCGTTCGCATCGGTCATCGTCGACCCCTTGGCCGAGACGATGACGGGCTTGGTCTCCAGCCCCGCCATGTAGGCGCCCTCGGCGGTCGGGATCATCCAGTTCTGGACGATGTCGGTGATGCGGGCCTGATCCATGATCTGCTCGTCCTTCGTGGCAGGGTCGGAGGAGAGACGGCGTCGCCGGCGGGCTACGCCCCGACGGCTCCGGCGAGAGCCGCTCCCTGGTCGCGCCGGAACGTGACCGATTGCGTGTAGCTGTTTGCGCGATAGGACACGCGGGCCTGCTCCAGCACGCGGTCCGTGGCGTCGTAGTAGGTCCGCACCAGCACCAGCAGCGGGGCGCCGGGTTCCATGTCGAGCAGGGACGCGGTCGCCGCCGGCGCCGCCTCCGCGCTGGCGACCTGCTCGGCCTTGACGATGCGCACGCCGAGCGTGCGTTCGACGAGCTGCAGCAGCGGCTGCGAGGTCATCTCCGCGACCGGCAGCCGGCCGCCGATGTCCTCCGGGAACCAGGTCTCGGAATAGGAGTAGGGGCCGGCCGCGTTGGAGCGGACGCGCCGCACCAGGAACAGCGTCCCGTCCGGCCCGGCGCCGAAGATCTCCGGTGCCGGATGCCGGGAAGCCGGCACCGGCCCGGCACCCAGCACGTCGTAGGACTCGGCGAAGCTCAGGTCGATCAGGTCCTCGACGCTGGAGATGCTCCATTCCGTGACGCGCGGATCGCTGCGCGTCACGAAGGTGCCCTTCCCCGACTGCCGGCTGATCAGGCCCGCCTGGACCAGCTTGTCGAGGGCGCCGCGCACCGTGTTGCGGCTGACCCCGAACTGCGCCTGCAGCTCCTCCTCGGTCGGAAGCTGGGCGCCCAAGGGAAAGGCGCCGCTGCGGATCTGCCCGAGCAGCATCTCGAAGATCTGGAGATAGAGCGGGACGCCGAGACGCAGGACCCTCATGAACGCAAACGTTGGAACGTACCAACATTTATGTCAAGCGAGCCCGCGCCCTCCCGCGGTCCCGATCTCCGCGATAGGTTCGCGGCTCGCCCCATGCACGCGAGGTGCCGTCATGCGCGACCCTCTCGATCTCGATCCCGACGGCGCGCGCCTGCCGATCAAGGTCGACACCGCCACCAACGGCGAGTTCTTTCCCCTGCCCCTGACCCGCGCGCAGAAGCGGGCGAACGCGCTGGCCCATCGGCGCGTCGGCGAGGCGGCGCGGCGCGTCGGGATGGGGCGGCGCATGTTCCTCAAGTCCGCCTGCGGCGCCGCCGCCACGTTGCTGGCCCTGGACGAGGCCAATGCCGCCCGCGGCGGCCGCTTCGCGATCCCGGCGGAAGCGCGCTGGGAGCCGGCGGCGGCCGACGCCGCGCTGGCCGGCGGCGAAGTCGTCATCGACATGCAGACCCATTGCGTCGACCCCGCGGGCGCCTGGGCCAAGGGCGCCGACGGCGAGCGCTGGGCGCGCACGCTGACGCAGATCTTCGGGCAGCGCCTGCGCTGCTCCGGCGGGCCGTTCGACTGCTATTCCGCCGAGCAGCTCGTGAAGGACGTGTTCCTCGACAGCGACACCGACGCCGCCGTCGTCTCGGCCCTGTGGGGTGCGCCCGAAAGCAACCCGACGCCGCCCGACTACGCCGCCAGGGCGCGCGACATCGTCGCGGCGGCCGGCGGGCGCAAGCGCCTGCTGATCCATGGCGGCGTGCTGCCCAACGCGCCGGGCCAGATCGAGTTCATGGACGTGCTGGCGAAGCAGCACCGCGTCGATGCCTGGAAGCTCTATCCGCAATGGGGCCCGGCCGGCACGGGCTTCCACATGGACGACCCGCGCTTCGGCATCCCGGTGCTGGAGCGTGCCCGCGCGCTCGGCGTCACCGTGGTCTGCGCCCATCGCGGCCTGCCGCTGCCCTTCCTCGACGCCGCCTACTCGCATCCGGGCGACATCGCCCGCGTCGCGCGCCTGTTCCCCGATCTGACCTTCCTCTGCTTCCACTCCGGCTTCGAGCCGGGCTACGTCGAGGGGCCGTACGATCCCGGGAACCAGCGCGGCGTCGACCGCTTCGTGCGCGCCGCGCGCGACGCCGGCTTCCGGCCGAACCAGGGCAATCTCTACGCCGAGCTCGGCAGCGTCTGGCGCCACTACATGAGCAAGCCCGATCAGGCCGCCCATCTCATGGGCAAGCTGCTGGCGACTTTCGGCGAGGAGCGCATCTGCTGGGGCACCGACAGCGTGTGGTACGGCAGCCCGCAGGACCAGATCCAGGCGTTCCGCGCCTTCGAGATCACGCCCGAGTTCCAGGAGCGCTTCGGCTACCCCGCCCTGACCCGTACCGCGAAGGCGAAGATCCTCGGCCTCAACGCCGCGCGCATCCACGCCATCGACACGGGCGCCCTGCGCCGGGCCGACGGCGGCGACGCCATCGACCGGCTGCGTGCGGACTATTGCGCGGCACCCAATCCGAGCTTCGCGACATATGGCCCGAAGACACGGCGGGAGATGCTGCGGCACCTCGCGGCGGGCGGCGTGCCGTAGAAGGCGGGGCGCACGCCGGGCGTTCAGCCGGCGACGAGCGCGGGCTCCCGCGGCGGCGTTCGCCGCGTGCGCTCCCGGGTTCCCTCGATCGCCGCCCTCTCCTCCTGGAACAGGGCCACCAGCGCGTCCATGACGGCGCGGACGCGGGGCAGCACGCGGAGGTCGCGATGGACCAGCAGCCACTGGTCGGTCGCGGCCTCGTCGATGGGCTGGCCGATACGCGTCAGCCCGGGGTCCGCATCGCCCATGAAGCACGGCAGCACCGCGAGGCCGATGCCGGCGCGCGCCGCTTCGCGCAGCACCAGCCAGTTGTTGACGCGCACGGCCGGCCGGGCACCCGCCAGCAGGGCCATCACCCAGTGCTGGCCCGCCATGTAGGCGTGATCGTCGTCGAAGCCGAGCCACGGGAGCCCGCGCAGCGTCTCGGGCGCCGTGTCGTCGGGCACCAGCTCGGGGTGGGCATAGACGCAGTGGGCGACGCGGCCGAGCTTGCGCGTGACGATGCCGGCGAGGTCCTGCGCGTTCTCGCGGATCAGCAGGTCGGCCTCGCGTCGCGACAGGTTCGCCAGCCGGTGGCTCGATACCAGCTCCAGCTCGACGCAGCGCATCCCGCGGCGCAGGCGCGGCAGGTGGTGGGCGACGAAATCCATCATCGCCTCGCCGGCCGAGATGCGCACCGTGCCGTGGGCGGTGTCGGTGAGCCCGGCGCTGCGCCGGTGGATCGATTCCGCCGCGCTGTCCATCGCCTGCACGTCGGCCAGCAGCTCCTCGCCGGCCGCGGTGATGGCGAAGCGGTCGGGCAGCCGGTCGAACAGGCGGGCGCCGATCGCCTCCTCCAGCGCCTTGATGCGGCGCGCCACCGTCGGATGGCTGACCCCCAGCCGGCGGGCCGCCGCCGTGAGGCTGCCCTCGCGCGCCAGGGCGAGGAAGACGCGCAGATCGCTCCACTCGATGGACATCGGCCGCTCCCGCGGGGTGATGTTCACCAGCGTACGACCGGTCTGCATTTTTGTCGACTGACGAACGCGCACGTTCAGACTATGGTGCCGCCTGACCGACGCGCGCCGGGACTTGCCGGACCGGTGTACGCGGATGCGTCGCAACAGCATGTCCCCGCCGAGGTAGCCGATGCATTTCGAGCCGCGCCTGTGGGCGTTCACCAGCGAGGTCCGCCCGAGGATCGCCGGGACGGTCGCGATCGGCCTCGCCTCGGTGGCGCTCGGCGTCGCCCGCCTCGGCCTGCTCGGCTGGCTGATCGGCCAGATCTTCCTCGGCCGCGCCCTCTCTTCCCTCCTCGTCCCGATCGCGCTGATCGCCGTGGTGATGATGCTGCGCGGCGTCTTCGAGCATTGGCGGGCGCTGGTCGCCCACGAGACGGCCGCGCGGGTGCAGAAGCGCCTGCGCCGGGCGATCTACGATCGCATCGCCGCCCTCGGCCCCGGCACGGTCGGCGGCAAGCGCTCGGGCGCCCTCACCCTCTCGCTGATCGACGGGGTGGAGCAGCTCGAGGTCTATTTCGGGCAGTTCCTGCCGCAGTTCCTGATCGCTCTGCTGACGCCGCTGCTGATCTTCGTGGCCGTCGCTCTCATCGACCTGCCGGTCGCCGCGGTGATGCTGGCCTTCGCGCTCGTGGCCCTGTTCGCGCCGGCGATCTGGCACAAGCTCGACGTCGAGAAGTCGCGCGCCCGGCAGCAGGCCTACGCGGCGTTCGCCGCGGAGTTCCTCGATTCGATCCAGGGGCTGGCGACGCTGAAGGCGTTCGGGCAGAGCCGGGCCCGCGCCGACAGGCTCGAGGTGGAGGCGCGCGATCTCTTCCGCCGCACCATGTGGGTGCTGGCGACCAACTCGCTGGCGCGCGGCATCACCGACAGCTCGATCGCCTGCGGCGCCGCGCTGGCCCTGGCGGTCGGCGCCTGGCGCGTCCAGTCGGGCGCGATGGAGCTGACTGCACTCGTCGTCATCCTCATGCTCGGCATCGAGATCTTCCGGCCGATGCGCGAGCTGCGCTCGGTGCTGCACCAGGGCATGGTCGGCATGTCCGCCGCCCAGGGGATCTACCAGATCCTCGACGATCGGCCGACCGTCGCCGACGCGCCGCCCGCTCGCCTCGACCGCCCCCTCGAGCCGACCATCGCGTTCTCCGGGGTGCGATTCCGCTATCCCGGCACCCGGCGCACCATCCATGACGGCCTCGATTTCCGCGTCGCGGCCGGCGAGCGCATCGGCATCGTCGGCCCGTCGGGCGGCGGCAAGTCGTCGATCGTGCGCCTCCTGCTGCGCTTCTACGACCCGGAGGCGGGCACCGTGCGCCTCGGCGGCCACGACCTGCGCACCCTGTCGTTCGAGCAGATCCGCCGCATGATCTCGGTGGTCAGCCAGGACACGTTCCTCTTCCACGGCACGGTCGAGGACAACATCCGCATGGGCCGGCCCGACGCCACCCAGGCCGAGCTGGAGGCGGCGGCACGGGCCGCCAGCATCCACGACTTCGTCACGTCCCTCCCCCAGGGCTACCGCACCGTCGTCGGCGAGAAGGGGGTCAAGCTGTCGGGCGGTCAGCGCCAGCGCGTCGCCATCGCCCGCGCGCTGCTGCGCGACACGCCGATCCTGGTCCTCGACGAGGCGCTGTCGGCGGTCGACTCGGAAAACGAGGCGGCGATCCAGGAGGCGCTCGATCTTCTGATGCGGGGCCGCACGACGCTGGTGCTGGCCCACCGCCTGTCGAGCGTCATCGGCTGCGACCGCATCCTCGTCCTCGACGACGGCCGCGTCGCCGAGAGCGGCCGCCACGACGAGCTGATGGCGGCGGGCGGCATCTACGCCACCCTGATGGCCGAGCAGGCGCGGGAGTCGGCGGCGTCCGGGATCATCGACGCGAGTCCCGCCGCCGCACCGGCCGAGCGCATGGCGCATGGGCCGGGCGCCGACAAGCCGCTGACGGAAGGCATCATCAAGGCCGAGGGCCTCGGCTGGCCGCAGCTCGTGGTCGCGCTGATGAAGGTGATCTTGCCGTGGAAGGGCAAGCTCGCCGCGACCTTCGTCTTCGGCGTGCTGCGCGTCGTCGCCTTCATCGGCGTCGGCGCCCTGAGCGCGCTCGTCGTCCTGGCGCTGAAGAACGGCCAGCCCTTCGATACCTGGCTGTGGGCGCTGGCCGTGGTGGCGCCCCTCTCGGGCGTGCTGCACTGGCTGGAATCCTGGACCGCCCACGACATGGCGTTCCGCCTGCTGGCGGAGATGCGTATCGACGCCTTCCGCAAGCTCGACGCGCTGGCGCCCGCCTATCTCGTGCGCCGGCGCACCGGCGACCTAATGGCGCTCGCCACCCACGACATCGAGCTGGTCGAGTATTTCTTCGCGCACACCGTGGCGCCGGCCTTCGTCGCGATCCTCGTCCCGGCGGTCGTCCTCGCGGTGCTCGCGTCGGCGAGCCCATGGATCGCGCTGGCGCTGGTGCCCTTCCTGGCGGCGGTCGCGCTCAGCCCGTTCCTCATGCGCAAGCGCGTCGACCGCCTCGGCTCCGAGGCGCGCGAGGCGGCGGGCGAGCTCGGCGCGTTCGCCGTCGATTCCGTACAGGGGCTGGGCGAGATCGTCGCCTTCCAGCAGGAGACGGCGCGCGGCCGGCGGCTCGACGGTCTCTCCGAGCGGCATATCGGCCTGCGCCTGCCCTTCTTCAGCGAGCTGACGCGCCAGCAGAGCATCCTCGAGGTGCTGACCGGCCTCGGCGGCCTCGCCGTCGTCGTCACGGGCGGCGTCTTGGCGGCGCGGGGCGCGGTCGACGCGGCGATGCTGCCGCTGCTGACCCTGCTGGCCATGGCCGCCTTCCTGCCGATCTCCGAGATCGCCCAGGTCGGCCGCCAGCTCGCCGACACGCTGGGGGCGACGCGGCGCGTCTATGCGCTCGCCAACGAGCCGGTGCCGGTGACCGACGGTCCCGGCGGACCGCCGCCGGCGCGGCCGGCGGCGCTGGCCGTGGAGCATGTGAGCTTCACCTACCCCGGCCAGGGCCGGCGCGCCCTCGCCGATGTCTCCTTCACGATCCCCGCCGGCAGGACCGTGGCCCTGGTCGGCACGTCCGGTGCGGGCAAGACGACCACGGCGCAGCTCCTGATGCGCTTCTGGGACCCCGACGAGGGCCGCATCACGCTGAACGGCGTCGACCTCAGGCGGTACCGCCTCGACGACCTGCGCCGGCAGATCGCGCTGGTCGCCCAGGACACCTATCTCTTCAACGACACGCTCAGGAACAACATCCTCATCGCCCGGCCCGACGCGAGCGCGGCCGACCTCGCCGCCGCCGTCGCCAACGCCTCGCTGGCTGACCTGGTCGACACGCTGCCCGACGGCCTCGACTCCCCGGTCGGCGAGCGCGGCACCGGGCTCTCGGGCGGCCAGCGCCAGCGCGTGGCGATCGCCCGCGCCTTCCTCAAGGACGCGCCGGTGCTGATCCTCGACGAGGCGACGTCGCATCTCGATGCCGTCAACGAGCAGGCGGTGCGCCGGTCGCTCGACCGGCTGCAGGCCGACCGCACGACGATCGTCATCGCCCACCGCCTGTCGACCGTGCGCGACGCCGACCTCATCGTCGTGCTCGACGAGGGACGGGTGGCGGAGACCGGGACCCACGAGACGCTGCTCGCCAAGGGCGGCCTCTACGCCCGGCTCGTGTCGCGCCAACTCGCGTCGG
This sequence comes from Alphaproteobacteria bacterium, assembly GCA_020852355.1. Classification (GTDB taxonomy): domain Bacteria; phylum Pseudomonadota; class Alphaproteobacteria; order ATCC43930; family Allostellaceae; genus Allostella. The sequence goes on along the minus strand of JADZBA010000022.1, from coordinate 14,469 downwards.
CCTACGCAGCGGCCGCACAGTAGGTCGGCGGCCATGCGTCGCCTCGGCAACCCGGGGACATCTGCAAACTTGCGCGCCGCACGGAAAGATGCCCCATCTCGACGATGCTCACCCTGCGGCAGCTCGAGGTCTTGTGCGCGGTCATCGAGGTCGGCTCCGTCACCGGCGCGTCGCGGCGGCTGAACCTGTCGCAGCCGGCCGTCAGCAAGCTGCTGGCCACGCTGGAGCGCCAGACGCAGCTCGCCCTGTTCCGGCGCGAGCACCGGCGCCTCGTCGCCACGCCGGAGGCGCACCGGCTCTACGAGGAATCCCAGCGCCTGCTGGGCGGCCTCACCGACGTCGCCCGGCTCGCCGAGGAGCTGCGATCGCTGAGCTCCGGGACGCTCTCGATCGCCAGCCTGCTCGCCGTCGGCCACACGCTGCTGCCCGAGGTCGTGGGTCGCTTCCTGCGCGAGCGGCCGTCGGTGAACCTGTCCTACCAGGTCCGCAGCTCGAACAAGATCATGCAGTGGGTCATCGCCAACCAGATCGACCTCGGCATCGCCATGAATTCGATCGAGCATGATTCGATCGAGACCGAGACGCTCTGCGTGGTCGACGCGGTCTGCGCGCTGCCGGCCGCCCACCGCCTGGCGCCGCAAGCGTCGATCGCCGCCGACGACCTCGCGGGCGAGCGCTTCCTCTCCTTCGGGTCCGAGGGGCGCATCCAGGGCGTGGTCGACGAGGTCTTCGATTCCCTCGACATCAAGCGGCGCGTCGTCGCGCGCGTCTACAACTCGACCACCGCCTGCAGCCTGGTCGCCCAGGGGCTCGGCGTCGCGATCGTCGACCCGTTCTCGGCGGGCGGCTTCGTCGGGCGCGGGATCGTGGTGCGGCCCTTCCGCCCGGCCATCCCCTACCGCTTCAAGCTGCTCTATCCGCGCGCACGCGAGCGCAGCAAGCTGCTGAATGCCTTCGTGCCGGTGCTGAAGGCGTCCGCCCGGCAATGGGCGAACCCGGCGCCGGCGCCCTGAGCCGCCGGCCCGTCAGCGCCAGCAGCCATCGACCCGGTCCCAGCTCCCTGTCCTGAGATCGGCCTTCTCGCTGAGGAGCGGCGGCTTCGAGACCTTGCCCGACGCCGTGCGCGGCAGCGGCTCGGTGCGGTACTCGAGATAACGCGGCACCTTGAAGACGGCGAGCTTGGCGCGGCAGTGGTCGATCACGCGCTCGGGCGCCAGGTCGTCCCGGGTCAGGCCGTCCTGGAGCACCAGACAGGCCTTCACCTCCTCGCCGCGCAATGCGTCGGGCACCGGCACGACGGCGGCCTCGGCGATCTCCGGGATCTCCAGCAGGATCGCTTCGACCTCGCGCGCGGCGATGTTCTCGCCCGAGCGGCGGACCATGTCCTTGGTGCGGCCGAGGATGTAGAACCAGCCACGCTCGTCCTGGCGGAAGAGATCGCCGGTGCGGAACCAGTCGCCCCAAAAGGCGGCCGCCGTCGCCTCGGGCTTGCGGTAGTAGCCCTGGAGGATTCCCGGGCCGCGGACGAGCAGCTCGCCGACCGCGCCGATCGGCACCGTCTCGCCGTTCTCGTCGGCGACGCGGCACTCGCGGAACGGCGCGGGAATGCCGCAGGATCCCGAGCCGACCATCTCGGCCGCCTCCAGCGGCACGATCATGCCGCAGCCGATCTCGGTCATGCCGAAGCCCTCGCGGGCGTGGAAGCCGAAACGCGCCTCCAGCGCGGCGTGGTCGCCGGCGGGAAAGCCGTAGATGTTGGCGCGCTTGACGCGATGGTTCCGGTCGTCGGGCGCGGGCGGCTGCTTGTAGGCGAGGTTCGGATAGATGCAGAAATCGATCGCGTGGTCGCGCACCCAGTCCATGAAACGGCTGGCGCTCTGGCGCGCCGCGACATAGACCGCGGCGCCCTGGTGGAAGGACATCACGAGCTGCCACAGGCCGGTCATGTAGAAGAGCGGCAGCGTGACCAGGATCCGCTCGTAGACCTGCGCGTCGCAATGCGCGTGCACCAGGCCGACCGTCAGCCAGTAGCGATGCGTCAGCATGCAGCCCTTGGGAAAGCCGGTCGTGCCCGACGTGTACTGGATGTTGAGCAGATCATCGCGGGCGGGCGGCCGGCCCGCATAGGTGTCGGCGCGGCCGAGCGGCAGGCGCGCCATGTCATGCATGCCGGGGGCGGTCCCGCCGGCGACGATCAGCCCCGCCGCGAGGCCGGGCCGCGTCTCCAGCACGTCGCGCACCGTCGGCAGGAACTCGTGATGCACGACGAGGAAGCTCGCCTCGCTGTCGCCCAGGACGTAGTCCAGCTCGTGCGCGGTGTAGCGCACGTTGACCGGCACCATGACCGCGCCGATGCGGGCCAGCGCCAGCCAGGCGAGCGGCAGCTCGGGGATGTTGGGGAGCATCACGCCGACATGCGTGCCGTGCCCGATGCCGATCGCGGCGAAGCCGTTCGCCAGCCGGTTCACCGCGGTGCGCAGCGCGCCGTAGGTGATGCGCCGGCCGCTCTCGAAGAAGTCCCAGGCCCGGCGGTCGGGGACCTCGTCCGCGAGCCGGTCGAGCAGCGCACCGAGATTCTCGGGCAACGGCGTCGCCTCGATCCGGCGAAACCGGTCCGCGGCCGGCGGCAGGTCCTCGAGGCGGGCGTCGTTCTTCATCGCGGATGCACCAACCAGGCGTCGATGGCGGAAGGGGGAAGCGCTAGGAGGCGGGGCGCAGGCCCGCGCCGAAGCGGCCGACGATCAGCATGACCACGACCACGAGCGCGATCTGCAGCACCGAGACGGCGGCGATGGTCGGGTCGATCTCGAAGAGGATGCTGTCGAACATCTTCTTCGGCAGCGTCACGTTGACGCCGCCGAGGAACATCGCGATCACCAGCTCGTCGAACGAGCTGATGAAGGCGATGAAGGCGGCCGACACCAGCGCCGGCCGGATCTGCGGCAGGGTTATCCGGCGGACGGCGGTGAACCAGCTCGCCCCCAGCCCCTGGGCCGCCATCTCGGTCGCGACGTCGATCGTGCGCAGGGACGAGCCGACGACGAGCACCACCAGCGGCAGGGCATGGACGGCGTGCGCCACGGCGATCCCCTGCCAGGAGCCCACGAGCTGGAAGGCCGAGAACAGCTTGTAGGCGCCGACCGAGTACACGATGCTCGGCAAGGCGATCGGCGCCATCGCGAACTGCTCGATCAGGCCCTTCCCGGGATAGTCGCCGCGCACCAGGCTGAACGCGAGGAGCGTGCCGAGGACGGTCGCGACGACGGCGGCCACGCAGGCGACCTTGACGCTGCGCCAGGCGGCATCGGTCCAGTTCGGATCGGCCAGGAACTCGTGGTACCAGCGCAGCGAATAGCGCGGCGGCGGAAACTGCAGGTAGGCGGAATCGCTGAACGAGATCGGGAAGACCACGACCAGCGGCAGCAGCAGGAAGAGAAGGACGAGCCCGCACCAGGCGTAGAGGGCGAGCGCGGCCGTCCGTCTTGCGCCGCGGCGGCGGCGGCGGCGGGCGCTCATGCTGCCCGGCTCCGTGCGATGCGCTTCAGCGCCGCATGGAAGACGAGGATCGCCGCGACCAGAACCATGCAGAGCGCGGAGGCGAGGCCCCAGTTCAGCATCTGCGCCACCTGCTGGTCGATGAGCAGCGCGATCATCATCACCTTGCCGCCGCCGAGCAGTGCCGGTGTGATGAAGAACCCCAGCGCCAGGATGAACACCAGCGTGCCGCCCGCGACGACGCCGGGCAGCGTCAGCGGCAGGTAGATGCGGCGCACCACCTGCCAGAGCGGCGCGCCCAGCCCCTCCGCCGCCGCCATGAGGTCGCGGTCCACGCGCAGCATCACCGCGTACACCGGGAAGACGAAGTAGGGCAGCAGCACATGCACCATGCCGACGACGACGCCGAGCTCGTTGTGCATGAGCGGCAGCGGCTCGGCGACGATGCCGGCGGCGAGGAGCAGCTTGTTGACGACGCCGTTATTGCCGAGCAGCACCATCCAGGCGTAGGTGCGCACCAGGAGGCTGGTCCAGAACGGCAGCACCACGCAGAGCAGCCCGAACAACGCCCAACCCCTGGGCGCGGTAGCCAGGAAGTGCGCCAACGGGTAGCCGAGCACGGCGCAGGCCACGGTGACGATCACGGCGATGCGCGCCGTGTTCCAGAGCACGCGGACATAGAGGCCGCCCGAGAACACCGCCTCGTAGTGCGCCAGGCTGCCATGCTCGAGGCTGAGCCGCAGGAGGTCGAGCAGCGGGTAGGCGAAGAGGGCCGCCAGGAGGAGTGCCGCCGGCGCGGCCAGCGCCGCGTGCAGCAGACGCAGGCGCGCCGCCCTGGACCCGCGTGTCCTGCCTGCGCGCGCCGTCATCCGCCGGGAGCCACTCGCGCGTCGCGTGCGTCCCGGACCGCGAGGATCGGCCGCTCAGCCGACACCCAGCAGTCTCGCGAGGTTGCCGCCCAGCCATTTCTCGATGGTGCGCGGCTTGATCGGCAAGGCCCGGATCTCGTCGATCGAGCGCCTGAACGGCAGCAGCGGCCAGGAGGTTCCGAAGATCAGCCGATCCTGGAGAACGCTGTCGCCGTAGGTCAGCAGCGGCTCCCATCCGGTGCCCGGCTTGCCGAGATACTTCGGCCGGACCGGCGCCGTGCAGATATGCACGTTGGGGTGCCGCCAGGCGACGGCGACGAGCTGGTTGACCCACGGAAATCCCGGCGGGCAGGCGATGATCCTGAGCTTCGGGAACTCGCACGCCACCCGGTCCAGGCGCATGGGGTCGCCATACTCCATCGGGATGCCGTCCGAGAAGTTCATGCCCGTGTGCAGGCCGACGGGCACGCCCCACTCCGAGAGCCTGCCGTAGAACGGCTTCATCACCGGATCGTCGGCGAACAGCTTCAGCTCGAAGAGCTGGAAGTTCACCTCGACGGCGCCGAGCCGCTTCACCGCATGCTCCATCTCGTCGAGCGCCGCCTGCCCCTTGTGCGGATCGACCGAGGCGCCGAAGAGGATGCGATCGGGCGCCCGCTGGGCGACGGCGTGCACGAGCTCGTTCGGCAGCTTCTTGCCGAAGGTCGTCTCGACGTCCTTCGCCTGGAAGATCACCTTGTCGATGCCCGCCTCGTCGAGATGGGCGAGGAAATCTTCCAGTGGGCGCTGGCACCAGGAATCGAAATCCACCTGGGCGGCGGACGCGCCGTAGACGCGGCGGTAGGCCTCGAGATGGCCCTTCATCATCACGCGCCGGATCTCGTCGATCGGCACGCGGACGCGATAGTCGATGATCATCGGGGAACCGCAGGCATGGGCGACGGACGGCGCGGGCGGCGACACACCCGGCCGCCCGCCCGCAGGAACCTCGGTGCCGCCTGCCCGCTCAGCCCTTCAGCATCCACTTGTTCCAGCGGTCGATCGCGACCTGCTGGTTGTCCGCCCACCAGACGATGTCGTTGAAGAACTGCTTGGGCAGGTTCTCCGGGCTGGTGATCAGCAGCGGCAGCACCTTGGGCTCGACGAACTTCACGAGGTCGAGATTGAGGCCTGGATAGCCCAGCTCGTTGGTGTAGATCGCCTGGCGCTCGGCCTCGGCCATCAGGGCGAGGAACTTCTGGCTCCAGTAGACGTTCTTCGCTCCCTTCGGGATGGCGAAGTCGCTCTCCTTGACGGCGCCGCCTTCCCATTCGATCGCCACTGGCGCGTCCTTCATGACGAGGTCGTAGAAGCGGCCGCTCCAGCCGGTCGCCATGTCGACCTCGCCGTCGATCAGGAGCTGGGCCGGCTGCGCGCCCGCCGTCCACCACACGTTGATGTGCGGCCTGATCTCGTCGAGCTTGCGGAACGCGCGGTCGAGGTCAATCGGGTAGAGCTTGTCCTTGGGCACGCCGTCAGCCAGCAGCGCGTATTCCAGGTTGTCGACGGGATGGTTGCGCAGCGAGCGGCGGCCCGGGAACTTCTTCACGTCCCAGAACTGCGCCCAGCCGACCGGATGTCCGGCCTTGAGCTTGTCCTTGCGATAGCCGAGCACCGTCGAATAGACCGAACGCGGGAACAGGTACTTGTTGCCCTTCACCGCGTCGGGGAAGCGGGAGAGGTCGATGATCGAATGGTCCAGCGGCTCCAGCAGCCCCAGCCGCTCCGCCAGCACGCCGTCCTGGCCAGCGATCTCGGTCACGTCCCACTCGACGTTGCCCGAGGCGACCATCGCCCTGAGCTTGGCGGTGTCGGCCGGGCTGGTGTCGATGATCCGGATGCCGTGGCGGCGCTCGAACTCGGTGAAGAAGGCCTTGCGCAGCGCCTTGTTCACGACACCGCCGGAGGAGTTGACCACCATCGTCTTGGGCTTCTCGGGCTCCGCCGCCCAGCCGGTGCCGACGACGCCCACCGCGAGGCCCGCGCCGAGGAGCTGACGCCTCGTCAGCGAGCCGAGATCCCTGCCAGAGAAGTTTCCTGTCATCGCTCCCAGCCTCGTTAGCAGCGGCGATCCGCCACGCCGGAAGTTGTGACCCGCCGGTCGGAGCGGTCAATTCGCAATTTGTGCCCGTATCATGCCGGAAAGTTATGCGAAAGGCGACCCGCGCACGGTGCCCAGCAGATAGGCGACCGCCATGTCCGCGATCATCTCCTCGTAGGCGGCGATCCGCGCCGGCTCCGTAAGGTCGACCTGCAGCACGGCGCCCAGAGTGTGGCGGTTGGCCATGTAGAAATATCCCAGCCCCGACAGTGCCACGTAGAACGCCACCGGGTCGACGTCGGTGCGGAAGAGACCCTGGTCGCGACCGGCCGCGACCAGGCGCTCGATCGCCGCCACGAGCGGGTTGTACAGCGCGGGGATCGCCCGCGAGCCCTTGATGTGGCGGGCGCGGTGCAGGTTCTCCTCGTTCATCAGGCGGATGATCTCGGGCATCTCGCGGAAGCCGCGGAAGGTGTCGATGACCAGCCGCCGCATGCCTTCGACGGGGCCCAGGCCCTCGAGCTGCGTCTCGTTCTGGCGGCGCCGCAGGCTCTCGTAGATGCGCTCCATCACCGCGAGGTAGAGGCCCTCCTTGCTGGCGAAATGATGGAAGACCAGGCCCTTCGCGACGTCGGAGCGCCGCGCGATCGCCTCGATGCGGCCGCCGGAATATCCATGGGTGGCGAACTCGCGCACCGCGGCGCGCAGGATGCGCTCGCGCGTGCGGGCCGCGTCGCGCCCGGGCGGGCGGGAGGCGGCGGCCGATTTCGCTGGTTGACGGGCGGCCACCACGGCGCCAGCATATGCGCCTGACTGACCGGTCGGTCAATATCGGGAGCGGAAGCGGGGCATGGCGGCGGACGAGGCGACCCCTGGCGGCGAAGGCCGCGCCCGCATCGGCGTCGATGTCGGCGGCACCTTCACCGACATCGTGCTGGCCCTGCCCGACGGCCGCCTCGTGCTCAACAAGACGACGACCACGCCGAGCGACCCCGGCGACGGCGTGCTGGCCGGCATCGACGCGGTGCTGGCCGAGGCCGGCACCGCGCCCGGGGCCGTCGCCGAAATCGTGCACGGCACGACCGTCGCCTCCAACACCATCCTGCAGAAGGTCGGCGCCCGCACCGGACTGCTGACCACGCGGGGCTTCCGCGACGTGCTGGAGATCGGGCGGATCCGCACCCCCGGCATGTTCGACCTCGCCTGGAAGAAGCCCGAGCCGCTGGTGCCACGGCGCTGGCGCCTGGAGGCGGTCGGGCGCATCGCCGCCGACGGCACGGTCGTCACGGCGCTGGACGAGGCCGGCGTGCGCGCGGCCGCGGCGCGCTTCCGCGCCGAGGGCGTCGAGGCGGTCGCCGTCTGCTTCATCAACAGCTACGCCAACGCCGACCACGAGCGCCGCGCCGCGGAGATCCTGCGCGAGGAGGCGCCGGAGATCCTGGTCACCGCATCCTTCGAGGTGCTGCCGGAGATCAAGGAATACGAGCGCACCTCGACGGCGGTGGTGAATGCCTACATCCTGCCGGCGATGCGCGGCTACCTGTCGCGCCTCGGGGCACGGCTGGCCGAGCGCGGGATCACCGCACCCGTGCAGGTCATGGCGTCGAACGGCGGCATGGTCGGCATCGCGACGGCGGGCGCCAAGCCGGTGTTCGCCGTTGGCTCCGGTCCCGCCGGCGGCGTCACGGGGGCGGCGCGCATCGGCGCCACGCTCGCCCTGCGCGACATCATCGTCTTCGACATGGGCGGCACCACGGCCAAGGCATCGATCATCGAGGGCGGCCGGCCATCGCTGGTGACGGAGTACGAGTTCCGCGACGGCATCAGCTCGCCCAGCCGCTTCATCAAGGGTGCGGGCTACATGCTGAAGGTGCCGGCCATCGACATCGCCGAGGTCGGCTCGGGCGGCGGTTCGATCGCACGCATCGACGCGGGCGGCCTGCTGGTCGTCGGGCCGGAGAGTGCCGGCGGCGATCCCGGCCCGGCATGCTACGCTCGCGGCAACATGCGTCCGACGGTGACCGACGCCAACATGGCGCTTGGCCTGCTCAATCCCACCGCACTCGCCGGCGGCAGCCTGCGCGTCGATCCCGCGCTCGCGCTGGCGGCGATCGAGCGGGCGGTCGCCCGGCCGCTCGGGATCGACGCGATCGAAGCCGCACACGGCATCCGCCAGGTCGCCAACGTCTCGATGGCGCGCGCCATCCGCGCGGTCACGGTCGAGCGCGGCCGCGACCCGCGCGACATGGTGCTGATGGCCTTCGGCGGCGGCGGACCGCTGCACGCGGTCGACGTCGCGCGCCTCCTGGAGATTCGCAGGGTCCTGGTCAGCCCGGTGTCCGGCGTCTTCTCCGCCGCGGGCATGCTGTCGGCGGAGGCCGAGCACAGCTTCGTGCGGGCGCTGCTGACGCCGCTCGATGCGGTGCCGGTCCCGCAGATCGCCGCGGTGCTCGCCGAGCTCGCCGCCGACGGGCGCCGCGCACTCGCGTCGGAAGGCTATGGCGACGACGACGCGACGCTGCGCTTCGCCGCCGACCTGCGCTATCTCGGCCAGTCGTCCGAGCTGACGGTGCCGATGCCCGCCGCCTTCGACGACGCCGCCTTCGACGACCATGGGCGCGCGCGCCTGCGCGAGGCCTTCCATGCGCTCTATGCCGAGACGTTCGGCTACCGCGCCGACGAGCCGGTCGAGCTGGTGAACCTGCGGCTGACCGCGGTCGGCACCGCGCGCGACCGCCTCGACTTCGGTCGGCTGGCGCTCGACGCCCGTGCCATGGCGGGCGAGCGCGGCAGCCGCCTCGTCTCCTTCGTGCGCGGCGCCCCGCCGGTCGCCGCCCGCCTGGTGCCGCGGGCGGCCGTCGCCGACGCGCCGGTCGCCGGGCCGGCGATCATCGAATCCTACGACACGACGATCGTCGTCCCGCCGGGCTGCACCGCGCGGGCGGCCGACGCCGGCTGCATCGCCATCGACCTCGACACCCCGGACGCGTGAGGCCGCCCATGCCGCAGGACACCGCCGCGCCGCGCCTCGACCCGATCACCTTCGCGGTCGTCAAGAACGCGATGGACGCCGTCGTCGACGAGGTCGCCTACACGGTCATCCGCACCGCCAGGTCCGAGATCGTCAAGGACGTGATGGACTACTCCGCCGCCATCTGCGACGCCAAGGGCGAGATGGTGGCCCAGGCCAAGACCATCGCGCAGCATCTGGGCGCGATCCCCGAGGCGATGGAGTCCGTGAAGAAGCGCTGGGGCGGCCGGCTCGCCCCGGGCGACGCGGTGATCGTCAACGATCCCTATCTCGGCGGCATGCACCTGCCGGACATCTTCATGTTCCATCCGGTCTTCCATGCCGGCGAGATCCTCGCCTGGGTGGTGGTGATCTGCCACCACACCGACGTCGGCGGCCGGGTGCCGGGATCGAACGCCGCGGATTCGACCGAGATCTACCAGGAGGGCCTGCGCATCCCGCCCCTCAAGCTGTTCGAGGGCGGTCAGGTCAACGAGACGCTGGAAGAGATCATCGCCATCAACGTGCGCGTCCCCGACCGGGTGCTGGGCGACCTCAGGGCGCAGTACGCGGCCTGCCAGGTCGGCGCGCGCGAGATCGGCCGGATGATCGGACGCTACGGCGCCGCGGGCTTCCGCGGCTATCTCGCGGCCCTGCTCGACTATGCCGAGCGGATGGCGCGCGAGGAGATCCGGACGTGGCCCAAAGGCACATTCCGCTTCGCCGACGCGATCGACAGCGACGGCCTCAGCGACGATCCCGTGCCGATCCGGGTCGCCGTCACCGTGCACGACGACCACCTGACGGTGGACTTCGCCGGCTCCTCGCCGCAGGTGCGCGCCGCGATCAACTCCACCCTCTCCTTCACCAAGTCGAACACCTTCCTCTCCGTGCGCTGCGCCCTGAAGGGCGACATCCCCAACAATGCCGGCGTCTTCCGCTGCATCACGGTCACCGCCCCCGAGGGCAGCGTCCTGAACCCGCTGCCGCCGGCGCCCGTGGCGGCGCGGGCACTCACCGGTTACCGCGTGATGGACGCGATGTTCGGCGCGCTCGCCCAGATCGTACCGGACGTCATGCCGGCAGCCGGCGAGGGCGGCAACACCGTCGTCTGCATCGCCGGGCGGCGACCCGACCGCCAGCCCTTCATCATCGTCGACATGATCAGCGGCTGCTGGGGCGGCCGTCCCGACCAGGACGGCATCGAGGCGATCACCAATCCCTCGCAGAACCTCTCCAACACGCCGGTCGAGGTGCTGGAGCGCCAGCATCCCGTGCGCGTCGAGGAGTACGCGCTCGTTCCCGACAGCTGCGGCGCCGGGCGCTGGCGCGGCGGCGTCGGCCTCGCCCGCTCCTACCGCCTGCTCGCCGACGAGGCGGTGCTGCAGCTCCGCGCCGACCGCGTGCGCTTCGCACCCTACGGGCTGGACGGCGGCGGCGAGGGCGGCCGCGCGGGCAACTGGCTGGGCGAAGGCGAGGACAGACGGGCCCTCCCCGGCAAGGTCACCATGACGATGCGCGGGGGCGAGCTGCTGACCCACCATCAGGCGGGCGGCGGCGGTCACGGGGACCCCTTCGCGCGCGATCCGGCGCTGGTCGGTCGCGACGTATGGAACGGCAAGATCAGCGCCGCCTTCGCGCGCGACCGCCACCGCGTGGTCGTGGACCCCGAGAGCGGCATGGTCGATGCATCGCAGACGGCCCGGCTCAGGGCCCGCGCCTGACGACGGGTGGTCGTCGCAACTGGGGAGAACGGGGAATGAAGACTTCGGGAATCGTTCGGCGGGCCGCGCTGGCCGCCGCCATCGCGCTGGCGCCTGCCGCCGCCGGCGCCCAGGACAAGCTGACCGTCAGGCTCGACTTCTCGCCCTGGGGCGTCCATGCCGCGATGCATCTCGCGGAAGTGAAGGGCTGGTTCAAGGAGGCCAATCTCGCCGTCGACGTGCAGGACGGTCGCGGCAGCGGCAACACGCTGCAGCTCGTGAATGCGGGACAGGTCGACGTCGGGCAGATCCAACTCGGCCTCCTCGCGCAGGCGCGCGAGAACGGCGCCACGGTCAAGTCATTCGCTGGGTTCGACCGGCGCACGGATCTCGTGGTCCTCATCGATCGCGACAGCCCGGTAAAGACGGTGGCGGACTTCAAGGGCAAGAACCTCGTGGTCTTCGCCGCGAGCCCATGGGCGCCGCTGATCGACCATTGGCTGAAGCAGGGCGGGCTCGACCGCACGACGGTCAATGTCATGTTCGTCGACCCCGCCGCGCTCTGGGGTACCTACACCGCCAGGCGCGCCGACGGGCTGATGTCGACCATCGGCTCGGCGCTGCCGGTCGCCGAGAAGCCGCGGCCGAGCAAGGGCATCCTCGCCGAGGACGTGGGCATCGCCTTCCCGAGCTATGGCCTGATCGCGACCGAGGCGACGCTGAAGGCCAAGGCGGACGCGCTGAAGCGCCTCGTGGCCACCCAGCAGAAGGCGTGGGCCTACATGCGCGACGGCAAGATCGAGGAGGGCGTCGACGCCATGCTGAAGCAGCGCCCCGACGCCAAGCTCGACCGCGACGTCCAGCGCGAGCAGATCAAGATCACCATCGACTTCTTCGACACGCCCGCCACCAAGGGCAAGCCGATCGGCTGGCAGGCCGAGGAGGACTGGGTGAAGACGATCGCCACGCTGCAGGCGGCCGGCGCACTCAAGTCGCCCGGCAAGCCGTCGGATTACTACACCAACGAGATGATCCAGTAGGCGCATGGTCGCCTGCGTCGAGATCCGCGCGGCGGGCAAGACCTATGCCTCGCCGCGCGGGCCGGTGACCGCGCTCGAGGACGTCACGCTGGCGATCGCCGAGGGGGAGTTCGTCTCGCTCCTCGGCCCCTCCGGCTGCGGCAAGAGCACGCTGCTGAAATGCATCGCCGGGCTGGAGGCGCCGAGCGCCGGCACCATCGGCGTCCGCGGCACGCCGCTCGCCGGCCCGCCGCAGGGCCTGGGCATGGTGTTCCAGCGCGACGTGCTGCTCGACTGGCGGACGATTCTCGACAACGTGCTCATCACCGCCGAGTTCCAGGGCAAGCCCAAGGCGGCGCTCGCCGAGCGTGCCCGCGCGCTGCTCGACCGCTTCGGCCTCGGCGACTTCCAGGACCGCCATCCCTGGGAGCTGTCGGGCGGCATGCGCCAGCGCGCCGCGATCTGCCGCGCGCTGCTGTGCGAGCCCGAGATCCTGCTGATGGACGAGCCGTTCGGCGCCCTCGACGCGATGACGCGCGACGACCTCAACGTCGAGCTGACCCGCATCTGGCAGGCGGCGCGGCGCACCGTCGTCTTCGTCACCCATTCGATCGCCGAGGCGGTCTATCTCTCCGACCGCGTGGCGATGATGTCGAAGGGCCCCGGCCGCATCGTCGAGGTCGTCGCCATCGACCTGCCGCGGCCGCGGCCGCTGTCGATCCGCGAGACGCCGGAGTTCGGCCGCCATGTCGCGCACATCCGTGGCCTGTTCGCCGCTCTCGGCATCGTGAAGGAATAGGACGATGACCGGGCTGTGGTCGGGCTCCTCGGGGCTGCGCGGCACGGTCGGCGTGCTGGTCGGCGTGCTGGTGCTGTGGGAGGCGGCGGTGTGGCTGCTGGCGCCGGCGCCGATCATCCTCCCGCCGCCCTCGCGGATCTGGATCGAGTTTCTCGACGCGCCGCGCTACTTCCTGCGCCACGCTTGGTTCACGCTGTCGACGACGCTGGCGGGCTTCGCGCTCTCGGTCGTGCTCGGCGTCGGGCTCGCCGTCGCGATCGTCAACTCGCGCTTCCTCGAGCGCATCATCTACACGCTGCTGGTCTCCCTCAACAGCCTGCCCAAGGTGGCGCTGGCCCCGCTCTTCGTCATCTGGATGGGCACCGGCGTCGAGCCGAAGATCGCGATCGCGGTGATGCTGGCGATCTTCTCGATCGTCGTCGACACGGTGCTGGGCCTGCGCTCGGTCGACCCCGACGCGATCGCGCTGGCGCGCGTCAACCATGCGAGCCCGCTGAAGATTCTCGTCAAGATCCGCTTCCCCAACGCGCTGCCCAGCCTCTTCGTCGGCATGAAGGTGGCGATCAGCTTCGCGCTCGTCGGCGCCATCGTCGGCGAGTTCGTCGCGGGCTCCGCCGGCCTCGGCTTCGTGATCCTGGTCGCCCAGGGCCAGTTCGACACCCCCCGCGTCTTCGTCGCACTGGTGCTCCTCGGGATCCTCGGGACGCTGCTGTTCTATCTCGTCGAGGCCGTCGAGCGCCTGACCCTGCCCTGGCACGTCTCGCAACGCGCGGTCGCCGATCGCGACGGGCACGGCTAGACTCCCTCTCCGCCGCACCTACATAGCGGGGCGCGGAACCATGCGCCGCGAGGCGGGTTCATGTGCGGACGACGGAGGGACCATGGGACTCGACCCGGTCGGCGAAGGTGACCGCGCGGATGCCCGGTCGCAGGGTGCAACGGCGCGGGTGCTGCCGTTCCGCACCAGTGCGGCGCCCGATCCCGCCTGCGACCTGCTGCAGCGCTACTTCGCGGTCCGCGCCGACACCGAGCGGCTGACCGCGCCCCTCTCGCCCGAGGACCAGCTCGTCCAGTCGATGCCCGACGCCAGCCCGGCGAAGTGGCACCGCGCGCACACCACGTGGTTCTTCGAGACGTTTCTGCTGCAACGATTCGTGGCCGGCTACCGCCCGTTCGACGCGGCGTTCGGCTACCTCTTCAACTCCTACTACGAGGCGGTCGGGCCGCGTCATCCGCGGCCGGCGCGGGGCATGCTGACGCGGCCGTCGGCCGCCGAGGTCACCGCCTACCGCAGCCATGTCGACGATGCCATGGCGGCGTTCCTGCCGGGTTGCCGCGGCGCGGCCGCCGATCTCGTCGAGCTCGGCCTGCAGCATGAGCAGCAGCACCAGGAGCTGATCCTGACCGATATCAAGCACGCCTTTTCGGTCAACCCGCTGCGCCCCGCCTACGACGCGCGGCCGGCGGCGGCGGCCGCGGGCGGCCCGGCCGGTG
>JADZBA010000021.1 GCA_020852355.1 Alphaproteobacteria bacterium | reverse complement strand
TCTGGCGCATGCCCTCGAGGATGCCCTCGCTCAGGTCGTGCAGCGTGCTCGGCACCTTGTGGGTGAAGAGGCGGCCGCCGCCCGCCTCCAGCAGGACGAGATCGGTGTGGGTGCCGCCGGTGTCGATCGCGACATGGAGCTGCGGCGCGCCGCCTGCGGCGCTGTCGTCGGGCATGGGGTGCTACTCCCGCGACGTGCCGAAGCGCGTCGCGCTGTACGAGGACGGATCGATCGCGGGCGTGCGCCCGGCGACCAGGTCGGCGAGCAGGCGGCCGGACATCGGCGCGCCGGTGAGGCCGGTGTGGCCATGGCCGAAATCGAGATAGAGGTCGCGCACGCCGGGTGCGGGACCGACGACGGGCACGCTGTCCGGCGTCCCGGGGCGGAAGCCCATCCAGGTGCGGTAGCCCTCGGTGCGGATCCCGGGGAACATCTCCTGCGCCTGGCGCAGCAGCACGAGCGCGCGCTCCTCCATGGGCGGGGCGTCGAGGCCGGCGATCTCGACGGTGCCGGCGAGGCGGACCCCGCCCTCCATCACCGTCACGCTGAAGCTGCTGCTGCGGTTGCTCAGCTTGTTGCGGATGTCGATGCCGGGGTCGGGCAGCATCACGTGGTAGCCGCGCTCGGCCTCGAGCGGCACGCGCACGCCGAGCGGCCGCACCAAGCGTCCCGACCAGGCGCCGGCCGCGACGACGACGAGGTCCGCGGGAATCATCCCCTCGGCGGTGCGCACGGCCCGCGCCTTGCCGTCGACCACCTCGATCTGCCGGACCCGGGCGCGCTGGATCTGGCCGCCGGCGCGCTGGAACAGCTCGGCCAGGGCGGCGACCAGGCGCTTGGGGTTGGCGGTGTGGCCGTTGTCGGGCAGCCACAGGCCGCGGCGATAGGCCGGCGCCAGCGCCGGCTCCATCTGGCGCAGCTCGTCGATGCCGACCTTCTCCGCGCGCACCCCGGCCGCGGCACGCAGGGCGTCGGCGATCCGCTCGTTGCGCCCGACCTCGTCGCTGCGCCAGACATACAGCTGGCCGCCGGTGCGCACATGGTCGTGGAACTGCGCGCCCAGCAGTTCGCGATAGACGTCGAACACGGGCTTGTGCAGGCGCCGCAGCGCCGCCGACGACGCCTCGACGCGGGGCATCCGGCCCGCCGCCACCCAGCGCATCAGCCAGGGCAGCGCCGTCGGCAGGTAGCCCGGGCGGATGGCGAGCGGCCCGAGCGGATCCATCAGCCAGCCCGGGATCTTCGCCAGCATGCCCGGCGTCGACATCGGGACGACCATGTCGGGGCTGATGGCCCCGGCGTTGCCGTAGGAGCAGCCGTCGCCCGGCTCGCGCTCGTCGATCACCGTGACGGCGTTGCCGTCGCGCAGCAGGAAGCTGGCCGCGGCCATTCCCACGATCCCCGCGCCGACCACGACCACCGAACGTGCCGCCATGTGCCGCCTCCTCCTGCGAGCCTCGCAAGGCCGGGCGGCGTCACGAAAGCGAAATCCGGGTTTCCGCCGCGAGCGGTTATGACAGGATAACCGCCCTGCCGGCCCCACCCGGCCCCTCACGGCCGCGATCCTCGCATGAACCTGCGCCATCTCGAAGTCCTGCGCGCGGTCGTCCGCTGCGGCGGCGTCAGCGACGCCGCCCGCCTGCTCGGCGTGTCGCAGCCCGCCGTCAGCAAGGCGCTGCGCGAGTGCCAGGAGGAGCTCGGCGTGCAGCTCTTCGAGCGTCGGGCCGGCCGGCTGTCGTTGCGCCCGGAGGCCAAGCCGCTGGTCGACACCGTCGAGCGCATCTTCTTCGACGTCGAGCGCGTGCGCCTGCTGGCCCAGGAGATCCGCGAGCCGACGACGAGCCGGCTGCGCATCGGCGCCATCCCGACGATGACCATGACGGTGCTGCCGCCGGCGATCGCCGAGTTCCGCCGGCGCTTCCCCGACGCGCGGCTGGAGATCCACGCGCTGCCGACCCGCGAGATCGTCGACGGCGTGGCGATCGGCACGCTCGATCTCGGCATCGCCTACGAGGCGCGCGACCATCCCGCGCTGGAGATGATCCCGCTCGGCGACGCCGAGGTGCTGTGCGCCATGCGCCGCGACCATCCGCTGGCGCGCAAGGCGGCGGTGTCGCCCACCGACCTGGAGCAGGTGCCGCTCGTCTCCTTCCACCTCGGCGAGCCGATCAGCCTGACGATCATCGAGGGGTTCCGGGCGGCCGGCGCGCGCTTCGCGCCGCAGATGCTGGTCAGTCATTCCTACATCGCCTGCGCGCTCGCCGAGCGCGGCGCCGGCGTGGCGCTGGTCGGGCCGTTCCTGGTGGCGAGCGGCACCTTCCGCGAGCTGGTGACGCGGCCGTTCCGTCCCGTCCTCCACCTCTCGCCGCGGATCTTCCACGGGCGCGAGCGCCGCCCGACCCTGGCTGCCGCCGCCATGATCGACGAGGTCCGCCTCGTGGTCGCCCGGCAGATCGCCGGCAGGCCGTGAGCGCGGCCCTCAGATCTCCACCACCACGTGCCATAGGAACGGCGCCTGCGGGACGGAGCCGATGGCGACGCGACGGCGGCGGATCTCGCGGAAGCGCAGCGACGTCAGCCCGTCCTCGCGCTGCACCGTCCCGGCGCGCAGGCCGGGCATGCGCGCCTTGAGGAGCGCGCGCATCTGGATCGCCCTGGCGTCGCGGTCGCCGCCGCCGCCATAGCCCTCGTGGGGATGCGGCAGCGGGCGGAACGTGCCGTCGCGATGGCGGATCGCCAGGCCCGCCACCCGGCAACGCAGCCGGATCTCGCGGTCTTCCGACCCCCAGCTCCAGTAGGCGTTGGGATAGCCGTTGACGCGCTCGAAGTCGACGGACGGGAAGGCGACCACGGCGCTGAAGAAGTGCTCGCGGCTCTCGACATGGCGCAGGCCGTGCCAGATCAGCCGCGTCGGCCCGTCGACCGGCCCATAGTCGACGTCGATCGGGACATAGTCGACGTCGTGGAAGCACACCTGCTCGTGCGCCTCCTCGGCGCGCGCGAGCGCGAAGCCGACATTGCGGATGGTGCCGACGTTGAAGTGCTTGCCGCGCGCCTGCTCGATCACCCAGATGCGGTAGGCGAGGCCGGGATGACGGCGGCCGAGGTAGGAGGCCAGCTCCGGCATCAGCTCGCGGATGTGGCTCTCGCGATCCCGGTACGGGACGATGATCGCGAGCGAGCGAGGCATGGCGGTCAGCGCCCGCGGAACACCGGCGGGCGCTTCTCGTGCCAGGCGCGGACGCCTTCCGCCGCGTCCTCCGAGCGGATGCTGGCGGCATAGGCGGCGTCGACGGCGGCGCGGTCGAGGGCGCCGCGGGCGATCGCGTTCAGCGTCCGCTTCATGCCGACGACCGCCGCCGGGGCGCCGGCGGCGAGCGACGCGGCGAGCGCGTCGACGCGGGTCGCGAGACGGTCGGCCGGCACGACCTCGTCGAGATAGCCGATCGACCGCATGGCATCGGCGTCCAGCGTCTCGCCGGCGAGGAAGAGGCGCTTGGCCGCCGCCAGCCCGAGCCGCTCGACGTAGCGGCGCTGACCGCTGGCGTAGTACTGCAGGCCGAGGCGGGCGGCGGGCATGAACATGCGGGCGCCCTCGACCCCGATGCGGAAGTCGCAGGCCAGCGCGAGGTCGGTGCCGCCGCCGAACACGCCGCCGTTGAGCGCGGCGATGGTCGGCAGATCGAGGTCCTCCAGCCGGTCCACGACGTCGCCGAACTGCGGCGGCGTGCCGGCGTCGCCCACCGGCACGTCGCCGCGGGCGAGCGCGCCGATGTCGTAGCCGGCGCAGAAGGTCCGTCCGGTGCCGGTCAGCACGAGGACGCGGACCGTCGGATCGGCGGCGACGGCGTCGAGATGGGCGAGCAGCGTACGCAGGTCGTCCGGCTCGATGCGGTTGTGCTGCGCCGGCCGGTTGAGGCGTACCGTGGCGCGGCCCCCCTCCACGGCGAGGACCGGCGGGGTGGCGGGCTGGGCGGATTCGGCTGAAGGCATCTCGTCTCCTGGTCGCAATCGACGCGGACTACGCGGCGATGTCAATATCTTGACAGCGCGGGTCACTGATCCCCTAAATATGGACACGCCGCGGGGGGACGCGGAGGATTCGACGGCCCGCAGCGGCTGCCGTCGGGTAGGGGCGAAGCCACGATATCCAGGGCGGCGGACGGCAGGGCATTGTCGCACGGCCGCGTGGATTCGTCCTCGAAAGCAGTCGTGGGAGAAGATGGCATGGACGGCGATTTCCGGGCGCTCAAGGTCGGCCGGGTGACGATCGACCCGACGCGCGACGCGCTGCTGACCGATTTCGGCAAGGCGACGCTGACCGACCGCTACCTGCTGCCGGGCGAGACCTACCAGTCGCTGTTCGCCCGCGTCGCCGACGCCTATGCCGACGACGCCGAGCATGCCCAGCGCCTCTATGGCTACATGAGCCGGCTGTGGTTCCTGCCGGCGACGCCGGTCTTGTCGAACGGCGGCACCGGGCGCGGCCTGCCGATCTCCTGCTACCTCAACTCCGTCGGCGACAGCCTGGAGGAGATCGTCGGCACCTGGACCGAGAACGTGTGGCTGTCGGCGCGCGGCGGCGGCATCGGCACCTACTGGGGGCGGGTGCGCGGGATCGGCGAGCAGGTCGGCCTCAACGGCAAGACCTCGGGCATCATCCCCTTCATCCGGGTGATGGACTCGCTCACGCTCGCCATCAGCCAGGGCTCGCTGCGCCGCGGCTCGGCGGCGGTCTATCTCGACGTCGACCATCCGGAGATCGAGGAGTTCATCGAGATCCGCAAGGCCTCGGGCGACTTCAACCGCAAGTCGCTCAACCTGCATCACGGCGTGCTGCTGACCGACGCCTTCATGGCGGCGGTGCGCGACGGCCAGCCCTTCGCGCTGAAGAGCCCGCGCACCGGCGAGGTCGTCTCGCACGTCGATGCGCGCGCCCTCTTCCAGCGCATCGTCGAGACGCGCCTGGCGACCGGCGAGCCCTATCTCGTGTTCATCGACACGGTGAACCGCACCATGCCGGCGCATCAGCGCGAGCTCGGCCTCAAGGTCACCACCTCCAACCTGTGCAGCGAGATCACGCTGGCGACCGGGCCCGACCATCTCGGCAACGACCGCACGGCGGTGTGCTGCCTCTCCTCGCTGAACTGCGAGATGTGGGAGGAGTGGAGCGGCGACAGGCGCTTCATCGAGGACATCATGCGCTTCCTCGACAACGTGCTGCAGGACTTCATCGAGCGCGCGCCCGACAGCATGGCCAGGGCGAAGTACAGCGCCATGCGCGAGCGCTCGGTCGGGCTCGGCGTGATGGGCTTCCACAGCTTCCTGCAGGCCCAGGGCATCCCGCTGGAGAGCGCGCTCGCCAAGTCGTGGAACCGCCGCCTCTTCCGCCACATCAAGGAGCGCGCCGACGCGGCGAGCATGGTGCTGGCCGTCGAGCGCGGCCCCTGCCCCGACGCCGCCGACACCGGCACGATGGAGCGCTTCACCCACAAGCTGGCGATCGCGCCGACGGCGTCGATCTCGATCATCTGCGGCGGCACGTCGGCCGGCATCGAGCCGATCCCGGCCAACATGTACACCCACAAGACGCTGTCGGGATCGTTCGCCGTCAAGAACCCGCACCTGCAGCGGCTGCTCGCCGCCAAGGGCGAGGACCGCGAGGCGGTGTGGCATTCGATCCTGGAGCACGAGGGTTCGGTGCAGCACCTCGACTGCCTCGACGACGACGAGAAGGCGTGCTTCCGCACCGCCTTCGAGATCGACCAGCGCTGGCTGCTGGAGTTCGCGGCCGACCGCACGCCCTATGTCTGCCAGTCGACCTCGCTCAACCTGTTCCTGGCGGGCGACACCGACAAGTGGGACCTGCTGATGCTGCACTACCGGGCGTGGGAGATGGGGCTGAAGAGCCTCTACTACTGCCGCTCGAAGAGCGTGCAGCGCGCCGCCTTCGCCGGCGGGGTCGAGGCCGACAACACCATCGACCGCCGCCGCGTGCTGGCGGACGTCCGCGACTACGACGAGTGCCTGGCCTGCCAATAGGGGAGGAAGCGACATGCGCTGCGAGATCCGCCTCGTCCGGCCGGAGATGCTGGCCCGCTTCGGGACGCCCGGCTACCAGACCGGCATGGCCGCCGGCATCGACCTCGTCGCCTGCCTCGACCGGCCGGTCGAGCTGTTCCCGCAGGCGCCGGCCCAGCTCATCCCCACCGGGATCGCGATCCACATCGCCGACCCCGGGGCGGCGGCGATGATCTATCCGCGCTCCGGCCTCGCCCACAAGCGCGGCCTGGTGCTGGGCAACGGCGTCGCGGTCATCGACGCCGACTACCAGGGCGAGGTGATGGTCTCGGCCTGGAACCGCACCCCGCCCTGGGAGGCGGAGCCGGTCACCATCCATCCCGGCGACCGCATCGCCCAGATGGTCTTCGTGCCGATCCTGCGCCCGACCTTCGCCGTCGTGGCCGAGTTCACCGCGGCCTCGGCGCGCGGCGCCGGCGGCTTCGGCTCGACCGGCGTCGCCGCCTGAGCATCCCCCAGCATTTCCGCGATCGGTAGCGCCATGCCCCTCCTCTCCGCCCGCACCATCTACAAGCCCTTCGAGTATCCCTGGGCGTACGAGTTCTGGAAGCGCCAGCAGCAGATCCACTGGATGCCGGAGGAGGTGCCGCTGGGCGAGGACTGCCGCGACTGGGCACGCCTGCTCTCCGACCACGAGCGCAACCTGCTGACCCAGATCTTCCGCTTCTTCACCCAGGCCGACGTCGAGGTGCAGGACTGCTACCACGAGCGCTACGGCAGGGTGTTCAAGCCGACCGAAGTGAAGATGATGCTGACGGCGTTCTCCAACATGGAGACCATCCACATCGCCGCCTACAGCCACCTGCTCGACACGATCGGCATGCCGGAGTCGGAGTACGGCGCCTTCATGCAGCACCGCGAGATGGCGGCCAAGCACGACTACATGCAGACCTTCGGCGTCGGCAGCGACGCCGACATCGCCCGCACGCTCGCCATGTTCGGCGCCTTCACCGAGGGGCTGCAGCTCTTCGCCAGCTTCGCGATGCTGATGAACTTCCCCCGCTTCAACAAGATGAAGGGGATGGGCCAGATCGTCTCGTGGTCGGTGCGCGACGAGAGCCTGCATTGCGACGGCATCATCCGCCTGTTCCACGCCTTCGCGCGCGAGACCGGCTGCCTCACCCGGGCGGTCAAGAACGACATCCTGGAGTGCTGCGAGACCGTCGTGCGCCTGGAGGATGCCTTCATCGACCTCGCCTTCGAGATGGGGCCGGTGGAGGGCATGCGGGCGGAGGACGTGAAGCGCTACATCCGCTACGTCGCCGACTGGCGGCTGGACCAGCTCGGCCTGCCCGCCATGTATCTCGTCAAGGAGCACCCGCTGCCCTGGCTGACCGCCATGCTGAACGGCGTCGAGCACGCCAACTTCTTCGAGACGCGCTCGACCGAGTATTCCAAGGCGGCGACCCGCGGCGACTGGGGCGCCACCTGGGACCGCTTCGACATCAGGCAGAAGGCGCAGGCCGACCTGTTCGCGGTGCGCGACGCGGAGATCGGCGAGGCGGCGGAGTAGCCGGAGCCAGGCCGCGGGCTGCGCCGCGCCCTTCCCGAAGCCCGCGGCCCCGCTCGCGGGATCGCGCGATCCGTCGCCGAGCCGGGCCCGACGCAACGGTCGGGCTGACCGCGTCGCGCCGAGCCGCTACCATGGGCTCCTGCCCCTGGTGCCCCTCCGAGGAACCCCATGAACATCGAATCCCGCATCGCCGCCTGGCACGGCGACCTGACGAAGCTGCGCCGCGACATCCACGCCCATCCCGAGCTCGGCTTCGAGGAGCAGCGCACCAGCGAGATCGTCGCGACGAAGCTGCGCGAATGGGG
>JADZBA010000020.1 GCA_020852355.1 Alphaproteobacteria bacterium | reverse complement strand
GCGATCGCCGGCATCGGCACCCACACGCTGACGATCGCCGGCGGGGCGCCGCTCGGCGGCGCGGTGCACGGCGTGATGCCCGACCGCATCGAGCTGGGGACGCTGGCGTGCGCCGCGGCCATCACCGACGGCGAGCTGCTGCTCCAGGAGGGGCGGCTCGATCTCCTGGGGGCGGCGGCACCGCTGCTGGCGGCGGCGGGCGTCGAGCTGCGCGCGGTTGCCGGCGGCCTGCGCGCTCGCCGATCCGCGACGGGCCTGGCCGGCGTCGACGTCGTGACGCAGCCGCATCCGGGCTTCGCCACCGACCTGCAGGCGCCGGCGATGGCGCTGCTCGCGACCGCGGACGGCGCCAGCACGATCACGGAGACCATCTTCGAGCAGCGCTTCTGGCACGTCGACGAGCTGCGCAAGATGGGGGCGAACATCGCCGTGAGGCACCAGACGGCGGTGGTGCGCGGCGTGCCGCGCCTGCGCGGCGCCGCCATCACGGGCGCCGACGTGCGGGCCGCCGCCGCCCTGGTGATCGCCGCGCTGGGTGCGGACGGCGAGACGGTCCTCGACGGCCTGCACCACCTCGACCGCGGCTACGACCACATGGCCGAGAAGCTGGTCGCCTGCGGCGCGGACGTCCGCCGGTCGGCGCGCTGAGCGGGGACGGGCGGTCGTCGCCGCCCACGCCCGGCCCTAGTCGTCGGTGCCCGGCTTGCCGATGCGATGCGGCAATTCCTTGTCGCAGGCCATGCGGAAGACGACCTGGCCCGGGTAGGTGAGTTGCCCGTCGCGGCGCCGGCTGACGAGAACGCCGGTCCCGACCGCCTTCACCGGCGTCCTGCAATCGGCGGCGAACGGATCGAGCGGGTCGATGATCTCGCACACCGTCTCGCCGGCCTTCACCTTGGCGCCACGGTCCTTGACGTAGACGAGCATGCCGGGCTTGGGGGCGTAGCCGACGTCCATGCCCCAGCTCGGCGTCAGCTTGCACTTCGCCTTCGGCAGCGGCCCGGGGTCGCCGCCGATCGCACCGCGCCGCTGCAGGAAACGGAAGAGGTTGGCGCCGTCGCTGCGGCCCAGCGCGTGCGACACGTCGGCCTGGCCGCGATATTCGATGGTGACCGAGAAGGTGGACTTCGGCAGGGCGGCGTCGGGATAGGCCTTCGCCAGCTTCAGCCAGGGCGCCATGTTGCAGGCGCTGAAGCTCATGATTCCGGGGATGGCGTCCGGCCGGCCGACGGTCGTCGCGACGCTGCCGATGTCGGCCGACATGTCCTCGACCGCGTCGCGCGGGCTGGCACCGGCGAACAGGTGCAGCGAGGAGTGGGTGTCGCAGTGCAGGTCGATGACGTAGTCGGCGTCGACCGACATCGCCATCAGCACCTTCTTCAGGAACTGCGGCTCGTTCGGCGGCTGGAAGGCGGCGACCTCCTTCAGCATCAGCTTGCGCACCAGCGCCACGTTCTGCGCCGGGTCCTTGCCGAGCTTGCCCTTGACCTTGGCGACCACGGCATCGCCGATGTCGAGGAAGTTGCGGTTGTAGTTTTCCCGGAGGTTGAAGTCGTAGCGGCCGAGATGGTTGTTGTAGAGGTGCTGCGACAGGCCGACCGGGTTGGCGGTCGGCACGACGATGATCTCGCCCTTGATCTTGCCGTCCTTCTCGGCGGCGTCGAGCATCGGCAGGAGATGGTGCAGCGCCATCACCCCGGGCAGCTCGTTGGCGTGGATCGCCGCCTGCATGTAGACCTTGGGCCGCGCGCCGGCCGTGCCGAAGCGGTAGACGGTGAGGAAGCGCTGGGTGCCGGGGCTGTTCGAGAGCAGCGGCACGCGGGTGGCGCGGCTGGGCATGGGCGGGGTCCTCCCGAGGCGGGATGTCGCAGGGGCCGGAATCGGCCGGGGGCGGGACGGTATTGACGGCGGCGCGCCGCGACCCGTCAAGCCCGCGCGAGCGCGTCGAGCGCCCCCTGGAGGATGTAGGCCGCCGCCGCGCGGTCGATCGTCGCCGCACGCCGCTGGCGCGTCATGTCGGCCGCGATCATTGCCCGCTCGACCGCCGCCGTGGACAGCCGCTCGTCCCAGAAGGCGGTCGGCAGGTCGACCACCGCCAGCAGGTTGCGGGCGAAGGCGCGGATCGACTGGCAGCGCGGTCCCTCGGTGCCGTCCATCGACACCGGCAGGCCGACGACGAAGCCGCCGACGTCCTGGCGCGCGACGATCGCGGCGATCGCGCCTGCGTCGGCCGCGAACTTGCCCCGGCGGATCGTGTCGTAGGGGCTGGCGATCACCAGCCGCGTGTCCGACAGCGCCAGGCCGACCGTCCTGGTGCCGACATCGAGGCCGAGCAGGCGGCGGCCGCGGACCGCGGCGAGCTCGATGAGGGGGACGATCGGCATGGGCGGCACCATGGCGGCGCGCGCCGCGGTGGGCAAGCCGGTCCCGCGATCGCGTGGGCTCGGCCGCATGGCCTCGGTCACATGGCCTCGGTTGCACTGCAGCGGGGCGGTTGCTAGTTTCCGCGCCCCGATCCCGAAACGTTCCGGTCATGGCCATCGATCCGAAAACGGTCGCGCACATCGCGACGCTCGCGCGCATCAAGGTGACCGAGGCGGAGAAGTCCGCGCTCGCGGGCGAGCTGTCCAACATCATGCGGTGGATCGAGCAGCTCGATGCGGTCGACACCAGCGGGGTCGAGCCGGTGTCCTCGGTGGTCGACGCCGTGCTGCCCTGGCGCGAGGACGTGGTGACCGCGGGCGGCCATCCGGAGCAGGTGCTGGCCAACGCGCCGCAGGCGGTGCCGCCGTTCTTCGCGGTCCCGAAGGTGGTGGAGTGATGGCGGCGCTGACGGAGCTCACCCTGGCCGAGGCGCGCGACGGGCTGTCGCGCCGGGACTTCTCGGCCCGCGAGCTGGCCGCCGCGCACGTCGCGGCGATCGCCGGCGCACGCGCCCTCAACGCCTTCATCACCGAGACGCCCGACCAGGCGCTGGCGATGGCCGAGGCGAGCGACCGGCGCATCGCCGCGGGCGACGCCGGGCCGCTGGAGGGCATCCCGCTCGCCATCAAGGATCTCTTCTGCACCGAGGGCGTCCTGACGACCGCCGCCTCGCACATCCTCGACGGCTTCAGGCCGCCCTACGAATCGACGGTGACCGCCAACCTGTGGCGGGCGGGCGCCGTCATGCTGGGCAAGGCGAACCTCGACGAGTTCGCCATGGGCTCGTCCAACATGACGAGCCACTACGGCGCGGTGGAGAATCCCTGGCGGCGGCGGGGCGACAATCGGCCGCTGGTGCCGGGCGGCTCGTCCGGCGGGTCGGCCGCGGCGGTCGCGGCCCGGCTGGCGCTGGGAGCCACGGGCACCGACACCGGCGGCTCGATCCGCCAGCCCGCCGCCTTCTGCGGCATCGTCGGCATCAAGCCGACCTACGGCCGCTGCTCGCGCTGGGGCGTCGTCGCCTTCGCCTCCTCGCTCGACCAGGCGGGCTCGATGGCGCGCACGGTGCGCGACGCAGCCATGCTGCTGCAGGCGATGGCCGGGCACGATCCGAAGGATTCGACCTCCGTGCCGCTGCCGGTGCCCGACCTGCTGGGCGGGCTCGATGACGGGGTGAAGGGGCTCCGGATCGGCATCCCGCGCGAATACCGCGTCGCCGGCCTGTCCGAGGAGATCGACGGGCTGTGGCGCCGCGGCGTCGAATGGCTGAAGGATGCCGGCGCCGAGCCGGTCGAGATCAGCCTGCCGCACACGAGCTACGCGCTGCCGACCTACTACATCATCGCGCCGGCCGAGGCGTCCTCGAACCTCGCCCGCTACGACGGCGTGCGCTTCGGGCTGCGCGTGCCGGGCGACACGCTGGACGAGATGTACGAGAACACGCGCGCGGCCGGCTTCGGCGCGGAGGTGAAGCGGCGCGTGCTGATCGGCACCTACGTGCTGTCGGCCGGCTACTACGACGCCTATTACCTGAAGGCGCAGCGGGTGCGGGCGCGCATCGTCGAGGACTTCCGCAACGCCTTCGCGCGCGTCGACGCGATCCTGACGCCGACCGCGCCGTCGGCCGCCTTCGCGCTGGGCGAGAAGATGGACGACCCGATCGCCATGTATCTCAACGACGTCTTCACCGTGCCGGCGAGCCTCGCCGGCCTGCCGGGCGTGTCGGTGCCGGGCGGCCTGTCGGCCGACGGCCTGCCGCTCGGCCTGCAGGTGCTGGGCCGGGCCTTCGACGAGGCGACGGTGCTGCGCGTCGGCCGGGCGATCGAGCGGGCGGCGGCATTCACCGCGAAGCCGGCCATGATCGGAGGGCGCGCATGAGCCTGATCGAAGGGCGCACGGGGTCCTGGGAGGTCGTGATCGGCCTCGAGGTGCATGCCCAGGTCGTCTCTGAGGCGAAGCTGTTCTCGGGTGCCGCGACCGAGTTCGGCGCCGAGCCGAACACCCAGGTCTCCTTCGTCGACGCCGGCATGCCGGGCATGCTGCCCGTCATCAACGCGCGCTGCGTCGAGCAGGCGGTGAAGACCGGCCTCGGCCTCGACGCGGAGATCAACCTCGTCTCGGTCTTCGACCGGAAGAACTACTTCTATGCCGACCTGCCGGCCGGCTATCAGATCTCGCAGTACACGCGGCCGGTGGTGGGCAAGGGAAGGATCACCCTCGACCTGCCGGGCGGCGCCACCCGCGAGGTCGCGATCACCCGCCTGCATCTGGAGCAGGACGCCGGCAAGAGCCTGCACGACCAGCATCCGAGCCTCTCCTACATCGATCTCAACCGCGCCGGCGTGGCGCTCATGGAGATCGTGTCGGAGCCGGACATGCGCACCGCCGAGGAGGCCGGCGCTTATCTCAAGAAGCTCAGGGCGATCCTGCGCTATCTCGGCACCTGCGACGGCAACATGGAGGAGGGGTCGCTGCGCTGCGACTGCAACGTCTCCGTGCGCCGTCCGGGCGGTGAGCTCGGCACGCGCTGCGAGATCAAGAACGTCAACTCCATCCGCTTCGTCATGCAGGCGATCGAGCACGAGGCGCGCCGCCAGGTCGAGGTGATCGAGGACGGCGGGACGATCCGCCAGGAGACGCGGCTGTTCGATTCCGCGCGCGGCATCACGCGGCCGATGCGCTCGAAGGAGCACGCCCACGACTATCGCTACTTCCCCGACCCGGACCTGCTGCCGCTGGTCCTGACGCCCGAGTTCGTCGCCCGCATCAAGGCCGGCATGCCGGAGCTGCCGGACGCCAAGAAGGCGCGCTTCGTCGCGGAGTACGGCCTGTCGCCCTACGATGCCCAGGTGCTGGTCGGGGAGCAGGAGAACGCCGCCTATTTCGAGGCGGTGGCCGCCGGACGCGACGCCAAGCTCGCCGCCAACTGGGTGACGGGCGACCTCTTCGGCTTCCTCAACAAGGCCGGCAGGACGATCGCCGACAGCCCGATCTCGGCTGCCGACCTCGGCGGCCT
>JADZBA010000019.1 GCA_020852355.1 Alphaproteobacteria bacterium | reverse complement strand
GGCTCGCCGGAAGCGCCCGGCACCCGGCCCGGCTCGACCCACACGCTCCAGCTGGCGAGGCCGAACCCGAGAGTGCCGGCCTCGGTGAGTCGCTGGCCGTCGAGCACCGGCTCGGAGAGCGCCGGGCCCGATGGCTCGAAGCTCGCCGGCTCGTAGACGATCCGGGCGGGGCAGGCAGGCGGCGCCATCGCGCGCGAGATGCCCCACACGCCAAGCGCGACGAACACCGCGGCGGCCAGCGTCCCGCAGCCGAGGGCTCGCCGGTTCATGCCCGCACGATGCCGAAGCCGTCGAACCGTCCGCCCGCCGGTGACCGCCGGAAGTCGACGGCCTCGACGGCAGCGCCGGACGGGCCGATGCGGAGCAGGCGCTCCAGCTCGTCGAGCGCCGGCACCGGGCCCTCGGCCACCAATTCCACGGTGCGCTCGTCGTCGGCATTCATCACCCAGCCGGTCAGCCCGAGCCGTTCGGCGACCTCCCTGGCCCACCAGCGGAACCCGACGCCCTGCACGCGGCCCACCACCGTCGCCGACAGGCGTTCGGCCGTCACGATCCGGTCCGCGGCCACGACAGCATCGCCCGCTCGAGGGCCAGGCGCGGTGAGGCCGCGTTGTCGCGCAGCCCGTCCACGATCCGCTCCAACAGCCGGATCATCCCGGCGAGACGTTCCGGTCCGATTCGTGCGCCCAGCGAGCCGAGATCCGGCGTGAGCTCGGTACCCGGAGCAAGGTCCGCGCGTCCCGCGCCAGCGACGGCCAGGTCGCGCGCCAGCGCCAGCCAGGCCTCGACGACCAGGATCGCGGCCGCGCGCTGCACGGCGGCCGGCGTCCGCGCCTCCGGCTCTTCTTCCGATGCGGCGGGCTGCCCCGCGGCCAGGGGACCCGCCTCGTCCAGGAGGTCGCGAACCGCCTCCAAGCGATCTGCCGGCCCACGGCCCAACAGGTCCATCAGCCGGGTCTGGGTTCGGCGGCGCCACTCAAGCAGGTCGGTGCGATCGGCGTAGCCAAGGGCGAGCCCCGGAAGGCCGCTGGCGAGCCTCGCCAGCGTATCTGCCTGGTCGCGTGGCAGCCCTCGAGCCTCGACCAGGTGCCTAGCCAGCTCGGCGTGCGCCACCGGGCCGATCCGCAGCGCCTGGCTGCGCGATCGGATGGTAGGCAGCAGCCGCGCGGGCTCATCGGCGACGAGGATGAACAGGTGCCGGTCGGTGGGCTCCTCGAGCGTCTTGAGCAGCGCGTTCTGGACTGCCTCGCCGGCCTGGTCGGCCGACTCGATCAGCACCACGCGACGATCCGCCACGACCGGGGCGCCCGACGCATCCAGCAGCCAGCGGCGAGCCGCCGCCACGATGCTCTCGCCGGTGCCGCGCTGCTCGCGCCACGCCTGGGGCGACCCGATGACCAGGTCCGGGTGCGTGCGAGCCCTGCCGTCTCGACAGCCGCGGCACGCATTGCAGGGTCGCCCGGAGGCATCGGGCTCGGTGCAGAACGCGAGTGCCAGCAGGTCGTCCACGAACTCGCCCTTGCCCGCGCCCGACGGCCCGTGGACCAGGATCGCGCGTCCGCCACGCTGCCGATCGGCGCGCAGCGCCATCCGCCGCGCGGCCGGCTGGCCGAGGCTGCGGAAGCCCGCACCGGGCAGGTCGATCACGAGGCCGAGTATAGGGAGGGGCGACCGAATCCTTCGAGCGTGGGGCCTGGCGACGGCCCTGGCGCGGGCCGATTCAGCCAGTCGGTGGCATACTGCCACTCGATCAACACAGCGGCCGCGCCGCGAGGAGGCAACATGACCGCCGGGCAGACACCGACGACCGAGGACATCAGCAACAGCATCCGCGCCCTGGTCGACCGCCTGGTCGACGCGCGATTCAGCCAGGAGCTGGCGAAGCGAGGCACCGAGGTCGGCAACCTGGCGACGGACGCCTGGCGCGATGCCGAACCGATCCGGCGCGACGCCGCGCGGGCGCTAGGCCGCGCCGGCGACGATGCGGCCGCCTGGTCGCGCAAGTCGCTGCGGCCGTGGCTGCGCGAGGCATGGAAGCGACGCGCCGTGGCGCTCGGCGCCGCCAGCGCCGCGGTGCCGGTCGGGCGCGAGCTGGTCGAGGACGCGGCCATCAGGCTGGGGATCCGCCAGCGCCGGGAGGAGCGCCACTGGGCCGCATTCTTCTGGGGCCTGGTCCTCGGCGCGCTGGCCGGTGCCGCGGCGGCGATGCTCACCACCCCGAAGCGCGGGTCGGAACTGCGCGACGAGATCAGCACGCGGGCCGACGATCTCGCCGCCAGGGCGCGCGACGAGTGGGTGCCGATGTTCGAGCGCGCCACCGGCGGAAGTGAGCACGCCACCGAGGCGCTGGACGACCTGGACGACGCCGCGGCTCACGCAGCGACATCGCGCGCTTCGGCGGTCGAGGGCGGGGCGGATCAGGCCGCCGAGGCCGCCGGTGACGTGATCGACGCGACGGACCGCGAGCCGGCCTAGCCTAGCCGATCAGCTCGCTGGCTGGGTTCGCCCGCGGCGAGCTGACCTGAAGCGGCCCCAGATGCCCTGGGGCTCGGCCGGGACCTCGCCCGACGCATCGGCCGGGGCCGAAGCCTGGTGGGACCCGGCCTCCGCCTCGCCCGCATCGGCGCCCTCGCTGGATTCGGCGGCTGGCGCCTTGCGCGAGCGGGATCGGCGCGGCTTGGCCTCTCCGGCCTCGCCCGCATCGGCGCCCTCGCTGGATTCGGCGGCTGGCGCCTTGCGCGAGCGGGATCGGCGCGGCTTGGCGTCCGCATCGGCGTCGCCGTCGGTTGCTGCCGATCCGGTCCCGCGGCCACCCTTCGGCTTGTCGCCGGCGGAATCCGCGTCACCAGCATCAGCCGCGGCATCGGCCGCCCTCTTGCGCGACCGCCTGAGCTTCGGACCCTCGACCGCGGGCGCCTCGATGCCGAGCTCGGCCAGGGTGGCCGCATCTGCCTCCTCGAAGCCGTACTCGTGCTCGGGGTCGGTGCCGTCGATCTGTCCGAGATCATCGAACTCGTCCCAGCCGATCGCCTCCTCGGCTGTCGACGTCGCGCCAGTCTCGCCCTCGCGACGCGATCGGCCGCGTCCGCGTCCGCCGCGGCGGCGGCGTCGGCGCTTCGTCTCCTCGCCGCCTTCGACGAGGGTGGTGGTCGTCGGATGATCGGCCTCGGTTGCCTTCGGCTCGTCCGCGTGCGTCGCCGATGACGGTCCGCGCCGCGTGGTTCCGCCCCGGGTCCGACGGCCATCGGTCCCGCTGCCGCCGGTCTTGATCGCGGCCAGGGCCGCGGCGGCGACCGCCGGCGACGCGTCGCGGAAGCCGAACTCGGGGTTGACCTCCTTGGCGGGCATCTCGGGGGCGCTCATCGAGCTGCGGGTGGTGCGGGCGCCCTTGCCTCGGCCGATGGAGGCGATCTTCATGATGTCGATGAACTCGTCGGCCACCGCGATCAGGTCGGAGCTGGTGTTCGGCTTGAAGCTGACCACCTCGCAGCGGACGCCGGTCTCCTGGAGGGCGCGGATGGCGG
>JADZBA010000018.1 GCA_020852355.1 Alphaproteobacteria bacterium | reverse complement strand
GGCACGGCGGTCCTGCTGGCGCACCTGCTGTCCGGCCGGGCGGAGATCCGGCTGGCGCCGTGCCGGCTGCGCCGGGCGCCGTTCAGGGCCATCCTCGGGGTCGGCGTCCCCGCCGCCCTCAACGTCGTGCAGGCGCAGGCCACCATGATCGTGGCGACCGGGCTGATGGCGGCCTTCGGCACGGCGACGCTGGCCGGCTACGGCGCCGCGGCGCGCCTCGACCTGCTGCAGATCCCGCTGACCTTCGCCCTGGGCTCGGCGGTGATCGCCATGGTGGCGACCGCGCTGGGCGCCGGCCGTGTCGACCGGGTGCGTCGCGTCGCCTGGACGGGCACCGCCATCGCGGTGCTGATCGGCCTCGGCTTCGGCGCCGTCGCCTGCTTCGCGCCCGAGGGCTGGATGGGCCTCTTCAGCCGCGATCCGGCGGCGATCGCCGCCGGTGCCGCCTACCTGCGCACCGTCGGCATCGCCTACCCCATCCTCGGCATCGGCTTCGGCCTGTTCTTCGCCCTGCTCGGCCTCGGACGGGCCGGGACGCCGTTCGTCGCCGGCACGGTACGGCTCGCCATCGTCGCGGTCGGCGGCTGGCTGGTCGTCCACCGCATGGGCGGCGGGCTGGCCGAGCTGTCGCTCGTGGTCGCGGCCGCCGCCGTCGCCTTCGCCCTGACGATGATCGCCATCGCATTCCGTACGCCCGGGCTCAAGCCCGGCTGACGTTGCCCGTCCCGGCGGCCGGTGCGAACATGTGTCCATGACCATCGAGCTCACCGACGCGCAACTCGAACGCTATGCCCGCCACGTCATCCTCGACGAGGTGGGCGAGGCCGGGCAGGCGCGCCTGCTGGCCGCCCGCGTGCTCGTCGTCGGCGCCGGCGGCCTGGGTGCCCCCGTGCTCCTCTATCTCGCCGCGGCCGGCGTCGGTCACCTGACGATCGTCGACCCGGACACGGTCGACCTCTCCAACCTGCAGCGCCAGGTGATCCATTCCACCGCGACCGTCGGGACGCCGAAGGCCGAGAGCGCGGCGGCCGCGATCCGCCGCCTCAACCCCGACATCGAGGTCGATGCCAGGATCGGCCGGATCACCGGCGCCGATGCCGCCCGCACGATCGCCGGCCACGACCTGGTGGTCGACGGCACGGACAACTTCGCCGCGCGCTACCTGCTGAACGACGCCTGCTACTTCGCGCGCGTGCCCCTGGTGTCGGCGGCGCTGCTGCGCTTCGAAGGGCAGATCTCGACCTTCAAGGCGCACGAGCCGGGCGAGAGCCGCCCCTGCTACCGCTGCCTCTTCCGCGCCCCGCCGCCGCCCGACCTGGTGACGCGCTGCGAGCAGGCGGGCATCTTCGGTGCCGTCGCCGGCGCCGTCGGCACGCTGCAGGCGACCGAGGTGCTGAAGGAGCTGCTCGGACTCGGCGACAGCCTCGCCGGCACGCTGCTGCTCTACGACGCGCTCGCCACCAGCTTCCGGCGCATCCGCGCCAGGCGCGATCCCGAGTGCCCGCTGTGCGGCAGCGAGCCGACGATCCGCGACCTCTCCGGCCATCCCTGAGCGGCGGCCCGCCCTGGCCCCCGCCGCGCCGGCCATGCTATCGGGCGTGCCGGGGAGCACCACGGGGGAGACCTGGAAATGAGCAAGGAACCGCTGACCGACGACTATGTCCGCGACGTGGCGCGCAGCGCCCAGGCGGTGAAGGTGACCGCCGCCGACGCGGCGGCGATCGCCCAGGCGCTCGGCCCCTTCAACCGCATCGTGCGCGAGGCGGCGCTGGAGCTGCCCTTCGAGGCGGAGCCGTCGAGCCACCTGCTGGCGCTGGCGCCGGAGGGCCGCTCGTGACCGCGACCAGCCCGCTGCATCTCGACCTCGTCGGCCTGGCCGAGGCGATCGCCGCCAGGCGCATCTCCGCCGTCGAGGCGACGCGCGCCTGCCTGGAAGCGGGCCGCAGGCTGCAGCCCGCCCTCAATCTCTACATCCGCATCGACGAGGAGGAGGCGCTGGCCGCCGCCGCCGCGGCCGACCAGGCGCTGGCGCGCGGCGACCGCACGGGGCCGCTGCACGGCGTGCCGCTCGCCCACAAGGACATGTACTACCGCAAGGGCCGCGTGGTGACCTGCGGCTCGCGGATCCGCCGCGACTGGGTGGCCGGCACGACGGCCACCGCGCTCGACCGCCTGGCCGCCGCCGGCGCGCTCAACCTCGGCACGCTGAACATGGCCGAGTTCGCCATGGGCGGCACCGGCCACAACTACCATTTCGGCCATTGCCGCAACCCGTGGAACGTCGACCACGTGCCGGGCGGCTCGTCGTCGGGCTCCGGCGCGGGACTGGCGGCACGGCTCTTCTACGGCGCGCTCGGCTCCGACACCGGCGGGTCGATCCGCCTGCCGGCCGCGTTCTGCGGCGTCACCGGCATCAAGCCGACGCAGACCCGCGTCAGCCGCTTCGGCGCCATGCCGCTCAGCTTCTCCATGGACAATGTCGGCCCGCTCGCCCGCACCGCGCGCGACTGCGCCCGGCTGCTGACGGCGATCGCCGGCGCCGACCCGCGCGACCCGACCGCCAGCGCCCAGCCGGTGCCGGACTACGAGGCGGGCATCGAGGCCGGCGTCGCCGGCCTCACCGTCGCAGTGCCGAAGAACCACTACCTGGAGAACCTGCACGCCGACGTGCTGGCGGCCTACGAGGGCACGGTCGACCTGTTCCGGCGGCTGGGTGCCGGCATCGTCGAGGTCGAGCTGCCCGACCACGAGAGCATGCTGGCGGCGATCCACGTGGTGATCTCGGTCGAGGCCGCCACCTGCCACGGGCCGTGGCTGCGGCGCCGGCCGCAAGACTACAGTGCGGCCGTGCGCTCGCGCATCGAGCCCGGCCTGTACTACCCGGCGACCCGCTACCTCGAGGCGCTCGACCTGCGCGGGCCGACGCTGGAGGCGTTCAAGGCGGCCGCCTTCGCGAAGGCCGACGCGCTGCTGACGCCGGTGCTGGCGACGCCGGTGCC
>JADZBA010000017.1 GCA_020852355.1 Alphaproteobacteria bacterium | reverse complement strand
GGCGGCTTCCTGCTCGGCCACTCGGTCGGTGGCGGGGCGCGCGCCTCGCTGGCCGCCGTCGCGCTCGCCCGCCGCGCGCTCGGCCGCGGCTGAATCGGACGGCTGGCCGGGCGACCCGGCCGGGAGGACGCGCATGCCTACCATCGTGCTCCGCGGGCTCCTCGGCAGCCTGTTGCCCGACGCCATCCGCCTGCTCAGCGGCCTGGCACTCGGGCTGCTGGTCTGCCTGGTCACCGCCAGCTCCGCCGTCCCGGCGCTGCTCCTGGCCCCCGGCGAGCCGCCACCCCCGCCGGCGCACCTCGCCGCGATCTTTGCCGAGGTCGAGGAACGGGCCGGCGTCCCGGCGGCGCTGCTGACGGCCATTGCCTTCGTCGAGAGCGGCTTCGACCCGGCGGCACGCGGGCCGCTCATCGCGCGCTTCGCGGGGACGGAGGACGCCCACGCCCTCGGCCTGATGCAATTCCTGCCGAGCACCTACCGGCGCCTGGCGCGACGCGTCGACGCCGTGACCGGTGTCCGGCTCGGTGAGTTGGGCGTCTGGTCGCCGCGCCACGCGGCCTACGCCGCCGCGCTTTCCCTCGCCGACCACGGCGCGCCCGCCGACCTCCGGCAGGCGCTCGTCGCCTACCACCGCGACGCTGCCTCCGTCGAGCGCGTGCTGGCGCTGGCCGCCGCCTACGAGCGGGCCGCGCCGGCCGGCGACCTGGCCGTGCGCGCCCTGGCCCACGGTCGGACGCAGCTTGGCACGCCGTACGTCTGGGGAGGGACCGGGCCGGGCGGCTTCGACTGCTCCGGGCTGACCCAGTGGGCCTACGCCGCCGTCGGCGTCCGGTTGCCCCGGACCGCCGAGGCGCAGTTCCGCGCGACGCGACGCCTCACCCGCGCCGAGCTGCAACCGGGCGACCTCGTTTTCTTCGATCATCACGATCCGGGCCAACCCGGCGTGACCATCACGCACGTCGGCCTCTACGCCGGTGACGGCCTGATGCTCGACGCCCCGGCCCCCGGCGCGGTCGTGCGCATCGAGCCGCTCTGGCGCAGCTTCGCCGGCGGCGGGAGAGTGATCTCACCACCGCCCGCGCCCCCCGATCGCTCGCGTCGCAGCAGCCCGGCGAGCTAGCTGGCGCGGGACAAGCTGACGCGCAACGCGTCCAGGCCGCTGAAGCGTCCCGGCGGAATCGGGTCCGGCGCCACGAGGCGCTGCGCGCCCCGCCGTCGCAGGATCTCCGCGCCGGTCGGCGTCGACGGCGCCGGGGCGCGCCCAGCGGACGACAGCGGCGGCAGCGGTTTCCGCGGATCGATGGTGATCCTGTCTGCTTCTCCGCGTTTCCGCACCATTGCTGCACACCTCCTCGACGGCCGCGTGCCGGGTCTACCCCAAGCATATCACCCGGGTCACGCCGATCACCGGCGCAACCGCCCGAAGAGCAGTTGCCCGGCATCAGCAAGCCAGCCCAGGAGTTGCCCGGCCGGTTGGGCCAACACCCGCGCGTCCGGCGTGCGCACGGTGGCGTACAGCATGCCGACGAGCAGCCTGCCCGCCTGCCAGTCGACGACGGGGGCCTGGACGATCACGGCATACGGGATCGCGTCGTCGCCCGGCGGCGCGGCCCGTCGTCGTGAAGGCGTCCTCGCGACCGACGATCAGGCCGGACCCGCTCACGAAGGCGCAGCCGGCCGCCCCAGGTGGCGCGTCCGGCTCGATGCTGAAGGCGCGCCCGCCGCGCCGGGCGGGGGCGACGCGCCGAGGTCGTTCGCCAGCTGTTCGCGGATCTGCGCGAGCGCGGTCGCGCCGAGCCGCTGCCGCCGGAGCGCCCATGGCTGCGCTTGCTTCTCGACGTGGTTGGTCGCCATCGTCCAGAGCTGGCCCGGCGCGTCGCCGAACGCCTCGTAGCGCAGGCGTACCAGGAACGGGAGCAGCAACTCGTGATGGGCGAGATCGACTAGGCGCACGCCGTCGTCTGCCCAGTGAACGCCGCTTTCAACCCCAATGTCGTCACCCCAGCCCGCGCAGTGAACCCGCCCCACGACCATCCGACGCCGTCTTCGTCCCGTCCGGCGCTCGATTCGGCCCATCGCTGCAGAGCGCTCGGGGCGCCGTCGGGCCAAGCGACGAGCGGAAAAGGTCGCAGTCGCGGTACGACCCGACCCGTCGGCCGGCCGTCGGAGCGGGCATCGACTCGCCGTCGGACCGCTGGCCGAGGATGGCGCCGTCCACCATCGGCTGCCGGTCGCGGGGCCGGGTCGGCGGCGGACACCGTGGAGGAGGTCGGCCGTGCCGGTCCCATCAGCCATCGCGACCGCGATCGGGGATGCGCTCGCTCCCGCAGCCGGCCTGCCGCCCGGCGTCGCGGTGCTGGCCCTGCTCGCCGGCGGCCTGCTGCTCCTGGCCGGCGACGAGGATCGAAGCCGGCGGGCCACCGCCCGGCACGCCCTCGCCCTCGGGCTCGGCGGGCTGGCGTCGGGCGGGCTGGCCACGGGCCTGGCCGTCCTTGTCGCCTCGCTCGCGGCGGGCCGGTGAGCCGCCGTCGTCAATGAAGGGAGCGCGCGATGCAGAACATCCAGACGCAGATCAACAAGCTGTTCACCGACCTGGCCGCGCTCGGCACGGGCGTGATCGTCGGCGCCGCCACCGTCGCGATCGTCATGGGCGGGCTGATGT
>JADZBA010000016.1 GCA_020852355.1 Alphaproteobacteria bacterium | reverse complement strand
CGCTACGTGCAATCGCTCCTGCGGCGGGAGGGTCATGCGGCCGACCTCGCGGCCGACGGTGCCGAGGCGCTGCGGCGCATCGCGCGCCGGCGCTACGACCTGGTGGTCGCCGACATCCACATGGCGGGCATGGACGGGACCGAGCTGTTCGGCCGCCTCGAGCAGCAGCATCCCGACCTGCGGGAACGCGTGCTGTTCGTGACCGGCGACGTCGCCAACCCGGAGCTCGAGCAGTTCTTCGTGCTGGCCGGCCGGCCGGTCCTCGCCAAGCCGTTCGACGACGAGCGCTTCCTGTCGGTCGTCGCCCGCATGCTGGCGCGAGGCTGACAGCGGACTCGCGGATCCCGCGATCCGCCGGCGTCAGCCGAACAGGCCGCCCAGCCCGTAGAGCACGGAGTGCACCGGCGACGGCAACGCGATCGGCGGCGGGTCCGCGGGGAGCGCGGCCGCCGGCATCGCGGCCGGCGGATCGTCCGCGGCGGCGCCGAGCAGGCTTTCGACGAACGACGGCACGGGCACGACGATCGGATCGGCCGGCGAGGCCTCTTCCTCCGCGACCGGCGACGACGTGGCGAGCAGATCGAGCGCGGCCGCGAGCCCGCCTTCGGTCGCGACATCCAGCGAGGCGAGGCCGGCAATGTCGACCGACGCCGCGAGCTGCCCGTCCGCGACTTCGACCGACACTCCGACGTCGGTCGCGTCGCCCAGCGAAAGCGCGGATGATGCGGAGAGGCTCAGCGGCTCCTCGTCGCGGATCGCGAAGGCGACGTCGGCATCGGCCGACAGCGGGCCGGCATCGGCGCCGGCCACGACCTCGGTCGCGGCGACGGCACCACTCGCGAGCAGGTCGACCCGAGCCGCCGCGGCAGCGGAGAGCGGTGCGTCGGCCGAGAGCCCGGCATCGAGCCCGAGGGACGGCAGGGATCCGTCGCCGCCGAGGGACAGGTCGGTCGCGATTTCCGCCGCGAGGGCGCCCGCACCGACCTCCACGGCCACTGCGGCATGTGCCGCCGGACCACCGGCGAGGAGGCCGACATCGGCCGCGACGGCGAGATCGACGATGTCGCCCAGCGACGCATCCACGTCCGCCGCGACGGCCAGGACGGCATCCTCGGCCAGCACGGCTGCGGCCACATGCCCAGCCACCGCCACGTCGCCCGCGGAGAGCTCGCCCTGCGCCGTGAGATCGGCGGCCGCGCCCTGCTCCGGCATGGCGACAGCGGCGGCTGCGGTCGCCGCGAGGGTCTCGCCCGGGAGGGACGTGCCGGCGCCGAGTGCCGCGAAGGAATCCTCGGCGGGCGGGGCGGGACGGGGGGGCGCTTCCGCCGCCAACGGGCCCGCCACGGGCGGCGCTTCGCTCGATGCCGACGCGACGCCGGCGCCCGGCACGGGGCCGATCGCGCCGTCCGCCGGCGCATCCTCCGCCACGATGGCGGGATCGGCCGAGCCGGGCCGCGGCGTCGCCGGTGCGTCCTCGTCGCCGGCTTCGGCCAGCACCGGGATGTCGTCGTGCGGCCGGCGATCGAACGCCTCCAGGGCCGCCGCGTCGCCCGCGGCCGCTCCCGCCTCGGCGCTCGCCGTTTGATCCGACGGTACGGCCGCGGGCGGCGGCGGCGCGGCATCCGCCGGCGCGGCGGCGGACGCGGCGCTCATGGGACGGGCGTCCGCGGCAGACGCACCGGCATCGGCCGCGACCTCGACGCCCGCGGGGCCATCGGCTGCCGCCGCCACGTCGTCCGATCCACCGCTGCCGCCGCTGAAGGTATCCGCCGCTGCGGGCACCGGCGGGTCCGCGCGCACCAGCTCGGCGACATAGGTCTCGATCGCCGGCCCTGGAGCCGCGGCGACGACGTCGCCCGTCGCGGGCGGCAGCTCGGGCGCCGCATCCGCGCCCACGGCCGAGGCTTCACCCGCCGCCAGCACGGCGGCGGCCAGTACCGGCGCGGCGGTCGCGGCGAATCCGATCGGCCGGTCGGCGCCGCGCGCCGTTGCGGCGACCACCGCCGGGCGGCGCCCCGGGCGGCGCGTTCCCGCGGGCGGCTCGTGCGGCACCACCTCGGCCAGGATCGGCGCGGCCTCGGCTTCGCCGTCCCATAGCACCTGGGCCACGAACGCCAGCAGGATGGTGAGGATGAAGGGGTGGACGGAGAACGGTTTGTGCCGCCGCGCCACGGCGAGGATCGCCTTGCGCTCAGCCGGCACGAGGCGCAGGGCGGTGGCCGCGATGACCACCGCGAGCCGCGGGTGGTCGACCAGCATCGCATCGACGATCGCGGCCGCCTGGTCGGGCGCGCGACGCAGGGCCGCCGTCAGGGTCACCACGAGGTCTGCGGCGAGCGGCTGGCCGGGCTCGGCGATGCCGATGTCCGCGATCGTGCGCTCCAGCACCTGCGCCTCGGCCTCGCCGGTGCCGCGCCGACGGGCGGCACGGTAGCCCGCCCATTCGCCGCCGCGTTCGTCGAAGCCGTCCAGCACGACCCGCTGCCGCTCGGCATCGAGACGCTCCAGGAGCTGGCCGACGAGTGCGCGCGGCAGGACCGTCATGGGGCCGTCTCCCGAAGGATGATAATCAGATATTATGCTCCGGCAGTTCGGTTTCCAGCGCAGTCCGGGTCATCGGAGCGACAACCATCAAGCCGGCTTATGGTTCCTTGGGGGCCGCCAGCAGCGCCTCGAACCGGTCCAGGTCGACGGGCTTCTGCAGCCAGGCGATGTCCGCGAGACGATGGGATTCGGCAAGGATGCGGGCGGACTCCATGACTC
Source organism: Alphaproteobacteria bacterium (assembly GCA_020852355.1). Lineage (GTDB taxonomy): Bacteria > Pseudomonadota > Alphaproteobacteria > ATCC43930 > Allostellaceae > Allostella. The sequence continues at coordinate 15,421 of JADZBA010000016.1, read as the reverse complement.
CCCAGTGATACCCGGTCATGACCATGATCCGCGGCGGCGTCTCCAGGCGGGACAGGGCCAGCAGCACCTCGATGCCGTCGACCTCGGGCATCACCAGATCCACCACCACATGGGTCGGTGCGTAGGCGGCGAGCGTCGCGTCGAATGCCGACCCGTTCTCCAGCAGCCGCGCCTCGAACCCCAGCCCGCGGGCGAGCGCCATCAGCGGCTCGACGATGTCGGGCTCGTCGTCGATGAAGAGGATGCGGCCGGCGGTCGGCCCTTCCTTCTTCCTTCTCGCGCGTGCCATCGCCGTCCTTGTACGGTCGACGACGCTAGCATGGCACATGGGTGATGAAGCGACCCACCGCCACCAATTCGGTGCCATTCCGCCTGGAGACGTTCTACGCCGGCGTGCTCCACGGGTGGGGACACATGGTCGACCACCGCCGCGGCGGCGAGCGCGCGATGACCGCGACGCTGCGCGGCGACTGGGACGGCGCGGTCCTGACGCTGGACCAGACCTGGGAGCCCGACGGCGCGCCGGCGGAACGGCGCATCTGGCGGATCCGGCCGACCGCGGACGGCTATACCGGAACGGCGCCGTCGGTGGTCGGCGCCGCCACCGCGCGCTGGGACGGGGACACGCTGCGCTGGTCCTACCAGGCGGACATCACGGTGGCGGCGCGCACCTGGCGGCTGACGTGCGAGGAAGAGCTCGCGTTGCAGACCGACAACGTCGCGGTCAGCCAGCTCCGCATCTCCAAGTTCGGCCTGCTCATCGCGGAGGTCCGGCTGATCGTGAGCCGGGCGAAGCCGGCGGCGTAGCCGCTATGCGCGCCGGCTGTGGCGCGGCGGGCGCACGACGCAGACGACGATCGGGATGCCGAGCAGCGCCCAGAACGCCAGGAGCTGGAAGTCGGCGAAGTAGGCGACGGCGCTCGCCTGGCGCACCACCTCGGCCTGCAGCGACGCGAGCCCGCGCATCGTCTCGATGCTCCATGCTTCGGGCAGCGTTCGCGCCTGCACGCCCGGCGCGAAGGGCGTGATGTGCTGCACCAGCTCCGAGCGGACGGACTGGGTGCCGCGGGTCAGGAGGAAGATGGTGATCGAGATGCCGACGCTGCCGCCGACGTTGCGCATCAGGCTGAACAGCGAAGTACCCTGCGGCCGGTGCTCGGGCGCGAGCGTCGAGAACGAGATGGTGCTGATCGGCACGAAGCAGAAGCCGAAGCCCATCCCCTGGATGAAGCCCGAGAGGAGGAAGCGGTCGAACGACACGTCGAGCGTGAAATGCGCCATGTCGTTGAGCGTCAGCGCCAGCAGCGTGAAGCCGAGGGCGATCAGGAAGCGGACGTCGACGCGGCCGATGAGGCGGCCGACGAGGAACATCGCCAGCATCGTGCCGGCGCCGCGCGGCCCCAGGATGAAGCCGGCGGTGAGCACGGGATATCCCAGGAGCTGCTGCATGAACGGCGTGAGCAGCGCCAGCGAGCCGAACAGCGTGAAGGCGGTGATGCAGATCAGCATCAGGCCGGCGGCGAAGTTGCGGTCGCGGAAGATCTGCAGGTCGATGAAGGGCCGCTCGGCCGTCGCGACATGGGCGAGGAAGAGATAGAAGGCGAGCCCCGCGACGATCGCCTCGACGACGATCTCGGTCGATGCGAACCAGTCGAGATGCTCACCGCGGTCGAGCATGAGCTGGAAGACGCCGATTCCCAGCGAGAGCATCGCGAAGCCGAACCAGTCCATGCGCAACCGGAAGTCGCGCGCCGGCCGGTCGAGGAAGGCGACGAGCCCGGCCAGCGTCACGATGCCGATCGGCAGGTTGATGTAGAAGACCCAGCGCCAGTGGTAATTCTCGGTCAGCCAGCCGCCCAGCGTCGGGCCGAGGATCGGGCCGACCATGACGCCGATGCCCCAGATCGCCATCGCCTCGCCGTGGCGCTCGCGCGGGTAGATGTCGAGCAGCACCTGCTGCGCGAGCGGCACCAGCGGCGCGCCGAACATGCCCTGCAGCAGGCGGAAGGCGACCATCTGCTCCAGCGACTGCGCGGCACCGCACAGGATCGAGGCGACCGTGAAGCCGGCGACGGCGACGATGAACAGCTCCTTGCGGCCGAAGCGGCGCGCCAGCCAGCCGGTCGGCGGCGTCATGATCGCGGCGGCGACGATGTAGGAGGTGAGGACCCAGTTCACCTGGTCGAGCGAGGCGTTGAGGCTGGCCTGCATGTAGGGCACGGCGACGTTGGCGATCGTCGTGTCGAGGGCCTGCATGATGGTCGCGAGCATGACGCAGCCCGTGACCAGCGCCCGGCTGGCGGCCGGTGCCGCGCGTGGCGTCTCGGCGAGGCTCACCGGAAGGCGATCATCGGGCGCCGCTCATCGCCCGATGCCGAGCCAGCGTTCGAGATCCTCGCGCAGGGTGGCGAAGCTGCGCTGGCGGCCGGTGTCGATCTCGACCACCACGCTCATCCCCGAGCGCAAGGCCGGCCCGTCGGAGAGGCCGTCGAGATCGATGCGCACCGGAATGCGCTGCACCACCTTGATCCAGTTGCCGCTGGCGTTCTGCGGCGGCAGCAGGGCGAACTCGGCGCCGCTCGCCGGGCTGAAGCTCGCCACCCTCCCGTGCCATTCTCGGTCGGGGTAGGTGTCGATCCTGACCGTCGCCGGGTTGCCGACGCGGACATGGGTGAGGTCGGTCTCCTTGGGGTTGGCATCGACCCAGACCTGGTCGGTCGCCACCAGGCTGAAGGCGGGCTTGCCCGCCTCCAGGTACTCGCCCGGCTGCAGCGAGGTGACGTTGACCACGATGCCGGCGACCGGTGCGAAGACCGTGGTGCGCTTCAGCTCGCGCCGCGCCTTGTCCAGCGCGGCCTGGGCCTGGCGGGCGCGGGGATGGTCGGCCGGTGCGGCGTCGGCGGAGCCGCCGAGGGCCGCCAGCACCGCCGCTGCCTCCTCGCGCGCGGCGGCGAGCCGCTGCCGGGCGCGGGCGTGCGCGACGCGCGACAGGTCGAGCACGGACAGCGCCGCGACGCCGCGCTGACCCAGCTCCATCTGACGGCGCAGGTCGCGCTCCTGGTAGGCGAGGTCGGCCTCGGCGAGGCCGATCTCCTCGAGCCGCTGGCGATGATTGGCCTTGAGCGTCGCGAGCTCGTTCAGCACCGTGCCCAGCGCAGCTTCCGCGCCGGCGACGGCGATACGGAAGGGCTCGTCGTCGAAGCGGAACAACGGCGCGCCGGCCGCCACGACCTGGTTCTCGGCCACCAGCACGGCGGCGACGATGCCCGATACGTCGGTCGAGATCGTCACCTTGCCGGCCCGCACATAGGCGTTGTCGGTGCTGACCCAGCGCCCGCCCTGGAGATAGAGATGCAGGGCGCCCGCCACGACCAGCAGCGGCACCGCGACGAGCAGGAACAAGCGGCGGACCTGCCGCCGCCGGCGCAGCCGTCCGACCCGCTCGGCCCCTTCGAGCCGAGCGGGGTCGATCGAGGTTCCCTCAGGCATCGACGAGCTCGTCCCTCGCGGCATCCCCCGCCGGCTCGAGGCCGAGCAGGTTGCACTTCATCGTCCCCAGCACGTCGATCAGGCGCTCGCGCGCGTCGGGCGGAATGCCCTCCAGCGCCTCCTCGCGCGTCGCCGCGCCGAGGGCGCGCATGCGCTCCAGCACCGGTGCCGCCGCGCGCGTCGGGAAGAGCCGCTTGAGGCGGCGGTCGCGGTCGTCCGGACGGCGCTCGACGAGCCCCGCCGCCTCCAGCCGGTCGATCAGGCGGGCGAGCGTGATCGGCTCGACCTCCAGGATCTCGGCGAGGCCGCCCTGGTGGATGCCCTCGTTGCGCGACAGATGCGCCAGCACCGACCATTGCGCGCGGCTGAGGCCGAGCAGGCGGGCGCGGCGATCGAACCGCTTGCGCAGCAGGCGCGCGACATCGTGCAGCAGGAAGCCGAGATGACGTTCGATTTCCTGGGTCATCCGCCCCTCCTCCCTGTGGCGAAGCCCGAGCAGACTTATTATAAGCCCACTCACGATATGGGGGCCGCGCAGGCGGCGCAAGGTGAAGATGCGGCAGCAGCGCGCGGAGCTATACCTGATCCTCGGCGCGCTCACCGCATTCGCGCCCCTGTCGATCGACATGTATCTGCCGGCGCTGCCGACACTGGAGCGGGCATTCGCGGCGTCGACCGACGCAGTGCAGCGCACGCTGGCGTCCTTCTTCCTCGGCTTCGCGCTGGGCCAGGCGACCTACGGACCCGTCGCCGACCGCTTCGGCCGCAAGCCGCCGCTCTATTTCGGCCTCGGCCTGTTCGTCGCGGCCTCGGTGGGCTGTGCCCTGGCACCGTCGGTCGAGGCGCTCACCGTCCTGCGCTTCGTGCAGGCGGTCGGCGCCTGCAGCGGCATGGTGATCGCGCGGGCCATGGTGCGTGACCTGTTCGACCCGCAGGACGCCGCACGGGTCTACTCCTCGCTGATGCTGGTAACGGGCGTCGCGCCGATCCTGGCCCCGATCGCGGGCGGCGTCGTGCTGGCCCGGCTCGGCTGGGCGGCGATCTTCTGGACGCTCGCCCTGCTCGGCGTGGCGGCACTGGTCGCGACGCATCTGCGCCTGCCGGAATCGCATCGCGGCGATCCGTCGCAGCCGCTGGCCCTCGGCCGCTCGCTCGTCGCCTATGGCCGCATCCTCCGCGATCGGCGCTTCGTCGGCTACGCCGCCGGCGGCGGCGTGGCGATGGCCGGCATGTTCGCCTACATCGCCGGATCGCCCTTCGTCTTCATCGACCTCCATGGTGTCGCCGCGGCCGACTATGGCTGGCTGTTCGGCCTGAACGCCATGGGCTTCGTCGTCGCCGCCCAGGTCAACGGGCGCCTGCTGCCGCGCGGCGCCCACGACCGCGCGCTGCGCGTCGCCGGTCTCGTGCAGGCGGCGGCCGTCGTCCTGCTCGTCGCGATGGCGGTGACCGGAAGCGGCGGACTGGCGGGGCTGGTGGTGCCGATCTTCGTCTACGTCGCGGCCCTCGGCTTCATCATGCCCAACGCCGCCGCGCTCGCGATGGCGCCCTACGGGCGGGCCGCCGGCGTCGCCTCCGCGCTGCTCGGCACGCTGCAGTTCTCCCTGGCCGCCGTCGCGTCGACCGCGGTCGGGCTGCTCCACGACGGCACGGCGCTGCCGATGGCCGCCACCATGGCGACGTGCGGCCTCCTCGCCCTGCTGGCGAACCGCATCCTCGTCGGACGCGCCGCATAGCCCGATTGGCCGCCCCGCCGACGTTTTGCTAGCGTCGGCGGGCGCGAAGACGGCGAGGCTGCCCGGCGACGAAGGCGGCACGAGGAGGAGCAGCGCCCATGGCCCGCATCCTGATCACCGGCGGCAGCGGCTTCATCGGCGCCCGCGTCGCCGCCGCGCTGGCGGCGCGCGGCGATACCGTCGTGTCCTTCGACACGGTGGTCGGCCCGGAGATCGCATCGCTGGCCGAGGCCAACGGCCGCGTCACCACGGTGACCGGCACGCTCACCGAATGGCCGCACGTCGCCGATGCCGTGCGGATCGCCGCCCCCGACGCCATCGTCCACTGCGCCGCGGTCGTCGGCGTCGTCAATTCGCTCGCCTCGCCGGTCACCACGATGCGGGTGAATGTCGAGGGGTCGCTGCACGTGCTCGAATGCATGCGCCTGTTCGGCGTCCGGCGCCTCGTCAACCTCAGCACCGAGGAAATCTACGGCCACTTCACCGCCGACCTGATCGACGAGGAGCATCCCTGCCGGCCGATCGCGCCCTACGGCATCACCAAGTTCGCGGTCGAGCAGCTCGCCCGCGACCACGCCCGCACGCACGGGCTGGAATGCATCCATGTCCGCACCCCCTGGGTGTACGGCCCGCGCTTCCCACGGCCGCGCGCGCCGATGACGATGCTCGACGCTGCACTTGCCGGCCGGCCGCTGCACATGGCCCGCGGCGGCGACTTCGTGGTCGACCATGTCCATGTCGACGACACGGTGGCCGGCATCCTGCTTGCCCTCGACAAGCCGGACCACCGCTACGACGCCTACCACATCGCCACCGGAACGATGCCTTCGCTGGCGGAGATCGCGGCGATCATCCGCGCGCTGGTGCCGGGGTCGGAGATCACGGTCGGGCCCGGCCCGTACTATTTCGGCGACAAGGTCGCCGCCGTGCGCAAGGGCGCGCTCGCCATCGACCGGGCGCGCGCCGAGCTGGGCTACGCGCCGCGCCACGACATCCGGTCGGGCATCGCCGCCTACATCGCCGAGGCGGTGGCCGGCCCGCGCTAGACTCCGCGTCCGCGCGGCACCGCGCGCAGGGCCGCGGCGACCACGCGATCGAGGGCGACGGTAAGTCGATCAGGATCGGCCGGATCGACGCATTCGCCGGCGCGCGCCGCGAGCCATGCCACTACCTGCTCACGCCGCATGCCGTCGAGAAACGGGCGGGCCGCCGCCGGCGGCGTCGCGCCCACCACCGCGAGGGCGCAGCCGTCGACGCCCAGGCCGTGCCCCGCGATCGTGCGGAGATCCATCTGGACCACGGCCGCGCGTGTATGGGGATCGGCCAGGACTGTCCGCGTTCCCTCGCGCGCGGGATGCCGGAAGCGGCCGATCCACCAGTCGTCGACGCGAACGCCTTCCGGCGCGACGACGGCGAGGCCCGGGACGCGGCCCTGCAAACCGGTGACCACGGCGCTCAACGCCGGGGCCGGCACGTCGTCGTCCTCCGCCACGACACAGACGACGGGGACCCGGCCACGCTCGCCGGCGGGGAACCAGCCGTCGAGGAAGGCGTCCTCGATCCGGAACTCCGGCTCCATCATGTAGAATCCCGGCGTCGGGTTGACCTCGCAGATACCCCCGCCGACCTCGCGGAACGAACGTGCGATGTCGGTGGTGACGAAGTCGATGCCGGCGACGTCGAGCCCGACCACCGCGGCGGCACGGACGGCGACGGCCGCGTTGTCCGGGTGGACGAGCGGGGTGACGTTGGTGATCGTCCCTCCGCGCGAGTTGTTGGAGCCGTGCCGCAATGCCACGGTGCGGCCGGCGGCCGGCACGCTTTCGAGCGTGAGGCCCTGGCGCGCGAGAAGCAGCCGTGCCTCGTCGTCGATCTCGATCCGCCGGAAGCGCGAGGTCAGCTCGTCGGTGCGATCGGCGTTCACTCCGTGGATCAGCGCGACCACGGTCTGGTGCCCGTCGCCGACGACATGGGCGCGGTCCTGGCGCACCGCCGAGACCAACCGGCCGTACATCACCAGGAGGCGATGGTTCACGCCCGCGATCTCACTCTCCACGATGACGTCGCCATGGAGTGCCGCCGTCGCATATGCCTGCCGCACATCGTCGGCGTCGCGGTTGCCGAGCGACACGCCGACGCCGTGGTCGGTCGTCGCCGGCTTGACCACCACCGGCAAGCCGATGGCCACCGCCGCCCGCACCGCCTCATCGGAGGAGCGGACCCGCACGTTGGGCGGTACCGGCAGGCCCTGCCCGCGCAGCAGCGCCGCGCCCATATCCTTGTGCGTCGCCAGCCCGGTCGCGATCTGCCCCGTCGCCGGCGAGAACGTGTGATGCACGTGCGCCTGCCACGCCCCCTGCCCGAACCTCACGAGCCGACGGCCGGGCACCAGGCGAGCCCAGGGGATGCCACGGCGTTCTGCGGCGCGGATCAGCCGCATCTCGATCTCGATGAAATTCGTCGCCTGGGCCCGCGCGAAGAACGCGTCGAGCCGCACGCCGGCGGACGACGACCCGCCGGGAGCCAATGCGGCGACCAGCAGCTCGAGCGCCAGCAGTGCCGCCTGCTCGCCCAGCTCCGGCTCCCAGATCGGCACCACAACGTGGCCGGGCGCGACGGTCGGAGGGATCCCCGGATCGGCAGGCGGCGCATGGCCGATCGCGCGCTGCAGCAGCAAGGCGAGCCGCCTCAGCGCGTTCTCGAATCCACGCACGCCGTGGTCGGCTGCCGCCGTCTCCCACTCCCCACGGAAATCACGCATGCGCGGATGCGCGAATACGGCGCTTGCAAGATCGTTGAGGAATGGCACCGCCGGCCGATCGCCCCAGTCGAGACGAAGACCGACGCACGGCCCGGACGCGAACGGGGTGCCGCCGGGATGTACCCGGATCGACCGCAGCCGCGGCGGTGCCGGGGTGGTCAGCGCCGTGCCGCGGCAGTGCCGGCGATGCGGCCGAAGACGGCGCCCGCCATCAACCCGCTGCCGCCGGGATAGTTGAAATAGAAGAGGCCGCCCACCAGCTCGCCGGCGGCGTAGAGGCCGGGGATCGGTGCGCCCTCGGTGTCGATGACCCGCGCCTCCGCGTCGATGCGCAGGCCGCCGAAGGTGAAGGTGATGCCGCAGGTCACCGCGTAGGCCTCGAACGGCGGGGTGTCGATGGCGTTCGCCCAGTTGGACTTGGGGATCGCCAGGCCCGTGGTGGCGCGGCCGTCGCGGACGTTGGGATCGAACGGCACGTCCGACCGCGCCGCGTCGTTGAACGCCCGGATGGTGGCCAGCGCGCGCTGCGGATCGACGTCGCCGATCCGCGCCACGAGGTCTTCCAGCGTATCGGCCTCGACCCTGGTGACCCGCGCGATGCGGTACTCCTCGCGCAGCAGATGGCGGACCTTGCGATCGAAGACCTGCCAGGCGAACTGGTTGGGCTGCTCCAGGATCAGCCGACCGTACTTCGCATAGGTGTAGTTGCGGAAGTCGGCCCCCTCGTCGACGAAGCGCTGGCCGTCGGCGTTGATCATGATGCCGAAGGGATAGCTGTGCTTCTGGAAGCCGTCGCCGACGGCGAGATCGCCGAACTCCGGCGCCTCGCGGTCCCAGCCGACGGCATGGCAGCCCGACCAGTTGCCGTGCGACATCGCGCCCGCCGCCAGGGCCATGGCGATGCCGTCGCCCGTGTTGAAGCGCGTGCCGCGCACCTTGGCGAGGTCCCAGCCCGGCCCGAGATAGCGCGTCCGCCATTCGGCGTTCGATTCGAAGCCGCCGGCGGCGAGCACCACCGCGCGGGTGCGCACCTCGCGCGTCTGCCCGCCCTGGCGCACGCGCACGCCGCTCACCCCGTCGTCACCGGCGATCAGGCCCACCGCACGCGCCTGGTAGGCGACGATGGCGCCGGCACGGCCGGCAGCAGCGAAGAGCGCGTCGACGAGGGCGGGCCCGGCGCCCGCGGCCTCGATCGTGAGGCCGCCCCAGAAGCGGTAGCGGCCGTCGACCTTGAACGCCTGGCGGCCCCAGATCGGCTGGAAGCGCACGCCCTTGGCGTGCATCCACTGGAGCGTCTCGCGCGAGCGCGCCGCCAGCAGGCGGATCAGGCCCGCATCGCCGCGATGCTCGGTCACCCGGGCCATGTCGGCGTGGTACATGGCTTCGGTGTAGGCGCCGAAGTCGGTGGTGGCGCTCTCCTCCTCGTCGAGATCGGGCATCAGTGCCCGAAGGTCCTCCACGCCCGCGTAGACGCTGCGGAAGGCGCCGGAGGCGAAGCGGGTGTTGCCGCCGCGCTCGGCCTCGGGCGCGCGCTCCAGGAGGAGCACCGCGGCGCCGGCCTCGCGCGCGGCGAGCGCGGCGCACAGGCCGGCGTTCCCCGCGCCGATCACCACCACGTCAACGCTCTCCGGCAGCATCGTCCCTCCGCGGCCCGGTCGCCCGGTCAGGCGTCGTCCGGCCCGCAGAGATGGAGGAGCGCGATGCCGATGAACAGGAGAAAGATCGCCGCCGCCCGTTGCCCGTTCCAGGTCTGCGACTGCCACATCGCGAACCACTCGCCGCCGACGGCGATGAAGCCCGCGCCGTAGAGCAGGAAGCCCGCCGTCAGTCCGGCGATGGCCATGCCGCGGGCCGTGGCGAAGGTCCGCCGATCGGCCGCCCGCGCCGCCCACAGGCGCGCCACCCCCGCCCAGAGCAGGGCCGCGGTCACGATTTCCCAGGCGATGATCGCGACGTAGGCGGCGTGATGGGCGATGGGCACGTCGATCGCCCGCCACATCAGGTTCGGCGACTTGAACGTCGTGTCCATCATCAGGACGTGCTGCACGAAGGCGAAGTTGGAGCCGTAGTCGGTGACGTTGCCGAGCGCCACGAGGGCGAAGAACAGGGCGACCGCGGCGACGCAGGCGATGCGCGAGAGGCGAAGCGGGCTCATTGCGCAGGGGACTCCTGTTGCTTGCGGCGATCAGATTGATCCGCACCGGGACGTTTGCCAATCCGTGCAGATGTGGTCTCCTTCCCCGGGGCCGCCGCCGGCGTCGGCGGGATCCGGGGAGGCCGCAATGGGGAGCCGCAGGCCGGTCGCGCGCCGGAACATGTTGCAGGAGGCCGAAGAGCGCCGCCGGCGCATGCTGCTGCGCATCGACGCCGCGCTGGCACGCATCGAGGACGGCCGCTTCGGCTACTGCGCGATCTGCGGCGGTCCGATCGCCGCGGCGCGGCTCGATCGCGAGCCGGTGGTGACCACCTGCGCCGACTGCGAGCACGGGCGCAATTGACGGCGACCGGCGGCCGGCCGCGGGCGACGCGATGCGTTTCGTGACCGGCCGGGCGATCGGCGTCGGCGGCGGCGTCTATACCGCGTGAAGCGCCCGCGGCTCCGCCAGCCGCGCCGCCGCGAGGTGGCGCGGCATGGCGGCGACCAGCGCCTGAGTATGGCGGTCCACCGGCGCCGAAAGGACGCACGCCGCCGGCCCGTGCTCGACCACGCGACCGCGGTTCAGCACCAGCACGTCGTCGGCGAGGGCCGCCACCAGCTCGAGGTCGTGGCTGATGAACACGATCGTGAGCCCACGCTCGTCGCGCAGGCGCGCGAGCACGCCCAGCACCTGCGCCTGCGTGGTCGCATCCAGTGCCGAGACCACCTCGTCGCAGATCAGCAGCTCGGGCCGCAGCGCCAGGGCACGGGCGATGGCGACGCGCTGCCGCTGGCCGCCGGAGAGCTGGTGCGGGTAGCGCCCGAGGTGCGCGGCCTGCAGCCCCACCTCGGCCAGCAGGCGGGCGGCGGCCGCGCGCCGATCCGCCGGCCGTCCCAGGCCATGCACCTGGAACGGCTCCGCCATCAGGGCCTCGACCGTCAGACGCGGGTTGAGGCTGCCGCTCGAATCCTGGAACACCATCTGGCAGAGCCTGGCGAACGTCCGCCGGCCGCGATCGCCGGCGGGATCGGCGCCGCACACCTCGACGCGGCCGGAAAGCCGGGGCACCAGGCCGACGAGAGCCTTGGCGACGGTGCTCTTGCCCGAGCCGGACTCGCCGACGACGCCCAGGATCCTTCCTCGCGGAACGCTGAACGAGACGTCCCGCACCGCCATCAGCCGCTCCCCGTCCGGACGCCGGTAGCCGACCGACAGCCCGCCGACCGCGAGGACCGGGTCGCCGGCCACGACGGCGCAGGTGCGTCGGCCGGCGGCGCAGGTCCGCGCTTCGACCAGCCGGCGCGCGCCGGCGCTGCGCGGGGCCGCGAACAGCCGGGCCGGCGGCGCGCATTCGACGATCGTGCCCTCCTGCATGACCGCGACGGTATCGGCGACGGCCGCGACGACCGCGAGGTCGTGCGAGACGAGAAGCATCGCCAGCCCGCGCCGCGCCCGCAGCCCGGCGAGCAGATCCAGGATCTGCGCCTGCACGGTGGTGTCCAGCGCGGTCGTCGGCTCGTCGGCGACCAGCAGATCCGGATCGCCCGCGAGGGCCATCGCGATGACCGCGCGCTGCTGCTGGCCGCCCGAGAGCTGATGGGGCAGGCTCGCGGCGATCCGCCGGGGCTCGTCGAGGCCGACCTCCGCGAGCAGGGCCATGACCCGCTCCCTCGCCGCGGCAGCGGGAACGGGGGCCGCGGCCCGCACCGCCTCGGCGATCTGCGAGCCCACCTTCATCAGCGGGTTGAGCGCCGACATCGCCTCCTGGAACACGATGGCGATGCGCCGCCCGCGGATCGCCCGCCAGCCCGCCTCGTCGAGGGCGAGCAGGGAGCGCCCGTCGAGACGGCCTGCTGCCGGCGACGCGCGCGCTCGCCGGCAGCAGGCCGGCGAGCGCCAGGGCCGTCGCCGACTTGCCGCTGCCCGAGCCGCCGACTAGGCCCAGGGTCGCGCCGCGCCCGATCGTGAAGGAGACGCCGGCGACCGCCGGCGCGCCGTCGCCGAAGACGACGGACAGCTCGTCGACCTCGAGCAGCGGCGGCGCCCTCACGCGAGGTGCCGCGGGCGCGGATCAATGAGCCGCTGCACGAGGCCGGTCAGCCCGTTCGCCAGCACGACGCCCAGCGCGAGGACGAGGACGACGGCCTGCACCAGCGGGTGGTCGCGCCCCTTGATCGCGTCCAGCGCCAGCGTGCCGATCCCCGGCAGGCCGAACAGCACCTCCATGGTGATCGTGCCGCCGATCAGCCCCGCGAGGATCATGCCGGTCAGCGCCACGACGACGGCGAGCGATCCCGGCAGCACGTGGCGAAGCAGGATGCGTGCAGCGCCCAGGCCCTTGGCGCGCGCGGTGCGGACGTGGGGAGCCGCCATCGCCTCCTTCAGGTCCTCGTACAGCGGCTTGCAGATCTGCCCGGCGATGTCGACGCCGATGATCAGCGCCGGCATCAGCGTCTGGCGCAGGGAAGGCAGCCAGCCGAGCCAGACGGAGAACACGAGGATCGCGGCGACGCCGACGCAGAAGGTCGGAACGGCGATCGACCAGACGTTCACCGCTTCCACGAGCCAGGCCGCCGGCGAGCGCGGCCGCAGCATCGCGAGCAGCGCCAGCCCGACCCCGAGCGCGATGCCGATCGCCAGGCTCGCCGCCGCCAGCCCCAGGGTGTGGGGCAGCGCATGGGCGATCATGCCCGACACCGGCGTCTCGAAGCGCAGGGAAAGCCCCAGGTCGCCGGCGACCGCGCGGACGACCCATCGCTGAAACTGCTCCGGCCACGGCCGATCGAGGCCGAGATCGCCGCGCAGCCGCTCCACCGCCTCATCGTCGAGCGCACCTTCGGCGGCGAGGACGTCGACGACGTCGCCCGGGACCACCCGGACGAGGAAGAAGATCGCCAGCGTGATGGCCGCCATCAGCAGGAGCTGCCGGGCGAGGCCGGGCAGGAGGCGCCTCATCGCCCACCCCCCACGATCTCGCGCAGGGGATCGCTCACCGCGCGCACCCGGTCGCCCACCAGGACGCAGCCGACGGTCGCCAGCGACAGCGCCAGCACCGGGAACAGCGCGCCGTGCGGCGCGGCCTCGATGAACGGCATGCCGTCGGCGATCATGCGCCCCCAGGTCGGCGTTTCCGGCACCACCCCCAGGCCGAGGAAGCTCAGCACCGATTCCGTGGTCACGGCACGCGGCACGACGAGCGCCACCTGCGTCACCAGTGCGCCGGCGAGGTTCGGCAGGATGTGGCGCCGCAGCGTCGCCAGCGGGCCGGCGCCGAGCACCCGTGCGGCGGCGACATACCCGGCCGCCGTCTCCCGCTCGTAGCTCGCCCGCGCGACGAGGGCGAACGTCGGCGCATAGGCGATGCCGAGCGCGATCACCACCGATCCGGCGCCCATCCCGAGCGCCACCATGAGGACGAGCGCCAGCAGGATGCCCGGCATCGCCCGCACGAGATCGACCGCGCCGATCGCGATCCAGGCGGCCGGCCCGCCGAGGGCGGCGCCGACGAGCCCGAGGCCGGCGCCGAGCGCGAGGGCGAGCGCCGTGCCGGCGAGCGCGATGCCGAGGCTGAGCCGGGCGCCCGCCGCCAGCCGGGCCAGCATGTCGCGACCCAGGGCATCGAGGCCGAGCGGATGGGCGAGGCTCGGCGGCGCGTTGCGCAGCTCCAGCGTCTGCGCCAGCGGATCGCCGGGCACGAGCGACGGGCCGAACAGGGCGACCGCGGCGGCGAGGAGGACGACGGCGAGGCCGAACCGGAAGGCGGCGGACGGCCGGCCCGCCCGCGGCGCGCGCCACGCCGCCGGGCCGGCCAGGTCGGCCGTCAAGAGCGGTTGCCGGCGAGCCAGGCGAACGCGAGGCCGCCATCCACGCTGTGCTGGCCCCAGGTGAAGCCCGTGCGGTAGCCGCGCACTTCGGGCCGCACCCCGAACGCGTTCGCCGCATGGCCGACGACGACGGTGTAGTAGCGGTCCATCACCCGCTGCCAGGCGTCGAGGTAGGCGGCCCGGACGTCCTCGGCACGCGGCGACGATACCGCGCGCTCGATGAGGCGATCGAGCTCCGGGTCCTGCACGCCGCCCCACAGGACCGGGTTCGGCCCGTCGCTCATCAGGCGCACGTAGCGCAGGAAGATGTCGGCCCGCGGTCCCGACGACATCGGCGCCAGGTCCCAGTCGTACTGGCCGAGCCGGCGCTGCGCACCGACGTCGTCGAGCGCCAGGTGCTCGACGCCGAAGCCGAGGGTGCGCATCGCCTGGACGACGATCTGGGTATAGGAATCCTGCCAGGAGACGATGCGCACGGTGCGTCCCCTGGGCTCGACGCCGGCCTCCGCGAGCAGGGCGCGGGCCCGCTCCAGGTCGGGCCCGGCATGGGGGTCGGCGTCGTGCATGGCGCGGTCCCAGAAGAAGTTCCCGGGGGCCGCGAGCTGATTGCCGACGGTGCCGGCCGCGCCGGCGATGAAGCGCATGTAGGCTGGCTTGTCGAGCGCGTAGGTCACCGCGCGGCGCACCCGCACGTCGTCGAACGGCGGGCGCGGCTTGCGGTTGTTGAAAGACCAGAAGTACCAGGTCGTGTCCTTCAGATGCTGGATGCCGATGCGGCCTTCGGCGGCGAGCGCTGCGGCCTTGTCGTGGGGAATGCTGGCGATGTGCAGGTCGCCCGCGCGCAGCGCCAGGCTGTTGTCCTCGGCATCGCGGAGGTCGAACTCGACGGCGTCGAGGTAGGGCTGGCCGGCCATCCAGTATTGCGGGTGGGCCGGCGCCGTGAGGCGCGTCTTGGGCTGCCAGTCGCCGAACCGGAAGGGACCCGTCCCGATGGGGCGCGTGATCGTCGCCTCCCAGCCGGGCGACTCCGGAGCGAGGATCCACATTTCGGAGAGCAGGTTGAGGAACGGCGCGTAGGGGACCGAGAGGGTCACCCGGAAGGTGCGCGAGTCGGGCGCCTCGACCGCCCTCACCAGCTTCATCGCGCTGGTCAGCCAGCCCCGCTTCACGACGTCGCGCACCCGCTCGAAGTTCGCCTTCACGTCGGCGGCGGTCACTTCGCGGCCGTTGTGGAACCGGACGCCCCGGCGGAGCGCGAATTCGTAGACGGTCCCGTCCGACGAGACGGAATAGCGCTCGGCCAGGAACGGCTTCACGGTCCCGTCGTCGGCGATGCTGGTCAACGCCTCGACATAGACCTGCTGCACGGCGATGCTGCCGGTGTGGCGATGCGGGTCGGCCGTATCCAGGCCGAGGACGGCGATCTTTAGCACTCCGCCGCGTTGTGGCGTGCCCTGGCCGGCGGTGCCCTGG
>JADZBA010000015.1 GCA_020852355.1 Alphaproteobacteria bacterium | reverse complement strand
TCCGCCCCTCCCCCGACGAGGCTCCTCCCCATGCTCGACCGCATCCTCGATCTCTTCGCCGGCGGACCGCGCCGGACTGCCGGCGACGGCGATCTCCAGACCGCCGTGGCGGCGCTGCTCGTCGAGGCGGCGCGCATGAACGACCGTTTCGACGACAGCGAGCGCCGCACCATCAGGGAGCTGCTCGCCCGTCATTTCGGGCTCGACGCCGCCGCGACCGCGCGGCTGCTGCGGGCCGCCGAGACGGCCGCGCAGGGCTCGGCCGATCTCTACCGCTTCGTGCGCCGGGTGACCGAGGAGATGGACGGCGAGGCGCGCGTCGGCCTGATCGAGATGCTGTGGGAAGTCGTCTATGCCGACGGCGCGCTCGACCCCCAGGAGGACGCCCTGGTCCGCCGCATCGCCGGCCTCGTCCACGTCTCCGACCGCGATCGCGGCGCCGCCCGCAAGCGCGTCGTCGGGCGCCGGGGCGGGTCAGCCTGAGGACCGGGCGGGGGCCGCCGCGGTCCGCGGCTTCAGGCGGCCCAGCTCGAAGCTCTTGGCGCCGACGGTGCGGACGACGACATCGTCGGGATTGGGTGTCGTGAAGGCGGCGAGCATCTCGTCCGCGCGGCCGAACAGGTGGCGCTCGCCGTGGGCGTACAGCGCCACGTCATGCCGGTTGCGCGCGGCGATCGTTTCGGCGAAGCGAGCGGCGAGCGCGGCTTTCGCCGGATTGCGCTCCTCCTTGGCGCGCGTCATGCGCACGTTCGGCCCGCCATAGGACGACAGAAGCGCCCCGAGGAAGGCATCCAGCCGGGCGGTCGATCCCACCAGGTAGAAGGATGCGAGATGCTCCATGGCGCGCGCGGTGGCGCCCCAAGCGATCTCGTGGGAGCCGATCAGCAGGCGGGTCATGAGGTTCGGGACCGCGATATTGTCGAGATAGTCGCTAAAGTCCGTCTCCGAAACTTTCGCGGCGCGCCCGTAGAAGCGGCAGGTCCAGAGATACTCCGACACCACTCGCTCCACGGGGTGGCGCAGCACCGTGCAGAGGTTGACGCGGACACCGAGCTCCGTATGCATGCCGAACAGGCAATGGCCGGCGAATACCAACGCGCTTTCGGACTTGCGCAGGTGGTCGGGAAATGCCGCCTCGCGCATGCCGATCTTCCGGGGCAGAAGCTGAAACGAACGCCGACGAACCGCCGCGAGCGCAGTCAGCACGCCGTCCACCGTCGTCCCGCCCGTCTTCGGCAGATGGTAGAAGAAGAGCGGCGTCTCCTCCGGCCGCTCGTTGACGTAGGCGACGAACCGCTCCATCCGGCCGGCGCTCAGTACCAGCGGTCGCAGAAGAACTTCATGCGATCGGCCGAGACGCCGGAGAGGACGGCCCGCTTGCGTTCGACGCCGCAGGCGCTGTCGGCCGCCCGCTTGGCCGCCGCCGCGTCGCCGTCGACCAGCTTCACCGTCACCTCGTTGTTCTTGTGCTCGAGGATCAGGTCCGACGTCTCCGCCGCGCAACCGGCGATCCCCACGGCCATGGCCAGCAGCAGCATTCGCATCCCTCGGCTCTCCCTTCCTGTCGCCCCGCCCGCGGTTCCCCCGCGGCTCATGCCGCCAGGCGCTCGAACCGCGCGGCGGCGACGTCCCAGCCGGCCCCCGCGGCCGCGGCCAGCGCGGCGCGATGCTGGCGGCGCCACAACGCGTCGTCGACCAGCAGGCGCACCGTCGCAGCGGCGAAGGCCGCGTCGTCGGCCGCCACCGAGCCGGTCTCGCCGTCGCGCACCCGCTCCGGCAGCGCCGCCACGGCGCCCACCACCGCCGGCAGGCCCGCGGCCTGCGCCTCGGCGGCGGCCAGGCAGAACGTCTCGTTGCGGTCTCCGCCATAGACGAAGATGCGCGCCGTGGCCAGCGCCGCGGCCAGCGCCGGCTTCGCCAGGGGGCCGCACAGCTCGACGCCGGGGGCGGCCGCGGCACGCGCCAGCACCGGGGCCATGCGCGCCGCCAGCGCCGCATCGCCGTAGACCGCGCCGCCGCCATACACCCTGAGGACGGCGCCGGGCACCGCCGCCAGCACGCGCCCGACCCACAGGTCGAGCAGCCCGTCCAGCCCGCGCAGCGGGTTCGACGTGAAGACCGCGACCGGGGGCGGCGGCGGGCGCTCGGCCATGCCGAGGAACGGTGGCGTGACGCCGAGCGGGATGATCGCCCGCCGGCCGCCCATGCCCCAGGCGGGATATGTCGCGGCATGCCAGGGACCGGCGAACACCAGCGTCGGGCGCCGGCGCAGCAGCGGCCATTGGTAGCGCCATTTGAGGAGATAGCGCGCGGGGTTGTGGATCCAGAAGGCGACGCGGCGCGCCCGCCGGCACAGCGCCAGAACGCGATGGCCACGGTTGGCGACGTAGAGGTCGGCCGTCTCCGGCACGCCCCCTTCGACCGGCGCCCATGCGACGCCCGCATGCTCGATCCGGCGGGCGCCGCGGGCGAACGCGCGCACGCCATGGCCGCGCGCCGCCAGCGCGGCGGCGAGCGCCGCGAACGCCGTCTCCGCGCCGCCCAGCGGCCGCTCGTCGGCGGTCAGGCCGTCGAAGGGCAGGCCGTCGTCCGCCAGGACGATCGCCGCCATCGCCCGGCGTCGCGCCTCAGCCGGGCCGCAGCTCGACGACCACGCCGCGCGCCGCGGCCGGTGCGGCGACCAGCGACGCGCCCTCCTCGGCGAACGCCGCGCCGCCCGCCCGGAGCGCGGCCCTGGCGGCGTCGCGGCTGCGCACCCGGACGACGAAGCCGGCCAGCGCCGGCACCGGCAACGCCGAGAGGTCGGTCGCCGGATAGCGGGCCTTCAGCGCGGCGGGCGTCAGCAGCATCAAGGGCGTGTTTCCGGTGGGCACCGCGACGCCGCCGGGGACCGCGACGGTGCCGCGGTCGAAGATCTTCGCATAGGCGGCCGCCATGCCCTGCGGGTCGTCGGTCGCCAGCATCACCTCGGCCAGGCCGTAGGCGCTGTTGGCGTGGCGCAGCAGCGAGGGAACCCAGGTGGTCGGCATCGTCAGGTGCTGGCAGCAGAACATGCGGCCGCCCGGCGTCGCCTCGGGCGGGAACTGGGCGGTGTTGAACGCCGCCTCGCCCTTGCCGCCGCCGGGCAGCTCGACCGGTCGCGAGAAGTGCACGGGATCGGCCGCGGCGACGCCGATCGCCCGCATCTCGGCGGCGGCCCCGGCGGCATCGTCGGTCTTCAGCGCGACCCCGCTCATCCCCTCGCGACGCGCCAGCAGCTCGCGCCACTTGGCGTTCGCCTCGGTCGGCGCCACCACGCCCAGCAGCTCGAAATAGTCGCGCTCCAGCATGATCGTGTGGTTGCCGGTGCCCATGTGGGCGCTGTGCGTGCCGCGCGGCGAGATGGTGAAGCCGAAGCGCCGGTAGTCGGCGCGCGCCGCATCGAGGTCGCGGACGAGGACGATGACATGGTCGATGCCGAGCACATGGGCGCGCATGGGACCGCCTCCGGGGCTGGGTCGCGTTCGAGCGGAAATCCGGCGCGGCCGGTCGGCCGCGCGCCACAACAGATAGCGGGGCCCGCGCGATTCGTCTTGCCGGGCGTGCACCATGGGGCGCGCCCGCGTGCTAGGTATCGGGGATCGTGACGATGCCCCCCGCCCTGGCGATCGCCGGCCTCCGCGTCCGCCTGCCCGACGGCGCCGACCGGGCGTACGCGCTGGACGGCGTCGACCTGACGCTCGCGGCGGGCGAGATCCTGTGCGTGGTCGGCGAATCCGGCTCGGGCAAGTCGATGCTGGCCAATGCCGTCATGGGCCTGCTGCCGCCCCAGGTGACGGCGGAGACGGGCACGGTCGTCTTCGAGGGGCGCGACCTGCTGCGCCTGCCGGCGGCCGAGATGGAGGCGCTGCGCGGCGCCCGCATCGCGATGATCTTCCAGGAGCCGATGACGGCGCTCAACCCGCTCCTGCGCATCGGCCGGCAGATCGAGGAGGTGCTGGCGATCCACACCGGCCTCGCCGGCGGCGCGCGGCGCGAGCGGGTCCGCGCCCTGCTGGAATCCGTCCGCCTGCCCGATCCCGAGGGGATCATGCAGTCCTACCCGCACCAGATCTCCGGCGGGCAGCGGCAGCGGGCGATGATCGCCATGGCGCTGGCGCTGCGCCCGGCGGTGCTGATCGCCGACGAGCCGACGACCGCGCTCGACGTCACCACCCAGGCGCAGATCCTGCGCCTCGTCCGCGACCTGCAGCGCGCCGAGGGCACCGGCGTCCTCTTCATCACCCACGATTTCGGGGTCGTCGCCGAGATCGCCGACCGGGTGGCGGTGATGCAGCACGGCGTCGTGGTGGAGACCGGGCCGGCCGGCGACGTGCTGAACCGGCCGCGCCACCCCTACACGCAGCGCCTGATCGCCGCGGTGCCGAGCCTGACGCCGCCTGCCGCGGTGCCGCGGCCCGACGCGCCGCCGGTGCTCGCCGTCGACGGGCTGCGCAAGACGTTCGGCGCGCGCCGCGGCCTCCTGCGCCGCGGCCGGGCCGCCGTCGACGCCGTCCGCGATGCCGCCTTCACCCTGCATCGCGGCGAGACGCTGGGCATCGTCGGCGAATCGGGCTCGGGCAAGTCGACGGTGGCGCGCTGCCTGACGCGCCTCGTCGACGCCGACGCCGGCCGCATCCGCCTCGGCGACGTCGACCTGGCGACGCTCGGCCGCCGCGCGCTGCGCCCCTATCGCCGGCGGGTGCAGATGATCTTCCAGGACCCGTTCGCCGCGCTCAACCCGAGGCGCAGGGTGGGCCAGCTCATCGCCCAGGGGCCGATGGTCAACGGCACGCCGCGCCGCGCCGCCTTCGCCCGGGCGGCCGAGCTGCTGGCGCTGGTCGGCCTCGACCCCAGGGCGATCGACCGCTTCCCGCACGAGTTCTCCGGCGGGCAGCGCCAGCGCATCGGCATCGCCCGCGCGCTGGCGCTCGAGCCGGAGATCCTGGTCGCCGACGAGCCGGTCTCTGCCCTCGACGTCTCGGTGCAGGACCAGGTGCTGCGCCTGCTGGCCGACATCCGCGACCGGCTGCGCCTGTCCATGGTCTTCATCACCCACGACCTGCGCGTCGCCGCCCAGGTGTGCGACCGCATCCTGGTGATGCGCGCGGGCGAGATCGTCGAGGAGGGCGCCGCCGGCACCCTCTTCGCCGACCCGCGCCATCCCTACACGCGCGAGCTGCTGGCCTCGGTGCCGGGCCGCGGCTGGACGCCGCCGCGGGTGGCTGATCCGATCGCTACGCGATGACCTCGACACTGCCGTCGAGGCTCATCAGGAGCAGCTCGACGTCGAGCTTGGGGAACCGCTCGTTGATGCGCGTGCGCAGCCCGCGTAGCTGGCCGGTATGGGCGGCGAGCTCGCTCGCCGCATCCTTCACCTGGTCGGCGCCGAGGAAGAGCCTGTAGGCGCCGCAGTCGCGGTGATCGATGACGATCACCTTCCGAATGCCATGGAGCTGAATCGCCGCGTCGACATGGTCCCAGAAGGTCTTGCCCCAGGTGGGATTCTTCTCGTACAGGACGCCCAGAGACGCACCGGCGAGGATGACGTGGTCGTACTTGGTGGCCATCCCGCGCCCGTCCATGTAGCGCACGATTTCCTCCGTCAGGCGGTAGTCCATGCAGGACAGGACCAACGCGTCGGCCACGCTCGTCGCACGCACCGGGCCGGGCAGCAGGGTGGCCGTCGCCAGTGCGCCCGCCCCCAGCGCCGCGGCGCCGAGGAAGCGACGACGCGACACCGCGCCGCCCATGGCGTTCGGCACGCAGCAACTGCATTGCCTCATGTGCACGGTCCCCCCGGATCGGTAGAGCAACTTTCGGATTACACGGCCTCTACGTCAAGCAAAGGCGCCGCCTGCTACACTCCACGCTCCGGCATGATGGGACCCGAACCGCCATGGATGTCTTCTCCGAGAGCTATGCCGAGGCCCGTGCCCGGTTCCGCGCGCGTGCCGGCGCGCTGGGCGGCGTCCTCACTGCGCACGAGAACACCGCCGTGCGCGGCCCCGGGGGCGAGCGGCTGACGACCGACGTCGCCCGCTTCGGACCGCCGGGCGCGCCGCGCCTGCTGCTGGCGATCGCCGGGACGCACGGCATCGAGGGGTTCTGCGGCTCGGCCGCCCTGCTCGCCTGGTTGGAGAGCGGCGCCCCCGCGCTGCCCGCGGGCAGCGCCGTGGTCATGGTCCATGCGATCAACCCCTGGGGCTTCGCCCACAGGAGCCGCACGACCGAGAACAACGTCGACCTCAACCGCAACTTCGTCGACCATACCGGCGACGCGCCGGCGAACCCGGTCTATGCCGAGCTGCATGCCGCCCTCTGCCCCGACACCTGGGACGCGGCGGCGGTGGCCGCCGCCAAGGATGCCGTCGCGGCGTTCGTCGCGCGCAACGGCGCGGCGATGCTGAGCGACTATCTGCGGCGCGGGCAGTACACCCACCCCTCGGGCCTCAACTACGGCGGCCGGGCGCGGGAATGGTCGAACCGCATCATGGAGATGATCGTCGCGACCGAGGCGGCGGGCGCGGAGCGCGTCGCCTTCATCGACTGGCACACCGGCCTGGGGCAGCGCGGCGAGGACTTCTTCATCTGCTTCAACGACAAGGGCACGCCCGAGTTCGCGCAGTGCGTGCGCTGGTGGGGTGCCGCCAAGGTCGACCGCGAGAAGGCGTTCGAGGGCGAGGACCGGCCGCGCTACACCGGCCTCGTGTTCCACGGCACGGCGCAGTTCCTGGGCGGGCGGCCGATGGCGGGTGCCGTGATCGAGTTCGGGACGCGCACCGGCGTGGAGATGCGCGAGGCGGTGCGCGGCGACCGCTGGCTGAAGTTCGCCTGCCCCGATCGGACGGCGCCGGCCGCCCGCGCGCTGGAGGCCGACATCTTCGAGGCGTTCTGCCCGCACGACGACGCCTGGCGCCGGACCGTGGTCGCGGCCTCCCGGCGCATCCACGCCGAGGCGCTGGCCGGCCTCGGCGGCTGGGGCTGACGGAGGCCGCGACCCGTGCCCGCCATCGACGACGCGACCGACCTGCTGGTGCCGCTGTTCGGCGTGTTCGCCAACCCGCTGCCGGCGGCCGTCGCCCTCGGCCTGGCCCTGGGGGTGCGCAGCCGCTGGACGGTGCGCGCGGGCACGGCCGCGGTCGCCGCCTTCTTCGGCCTGCTCGACGTGCTGGAGCGCGCCGACGCGACGCACCAGGCGCTCGCCGTCGTGCTGTCGGCCGTGGGCGGGCTGCTCGTCGCCGAGGTCGTGCTCATCATCGTGGCGCCGCTGCTGGCCGGCATGTTCGGCCTCGCCCACGCGCTCCTGCTGCGCCTGCGCCCGCCGGCGCCCCATCCCCCTCCCCCCGACCGGCCGCAAGGACACTGACCCGCGATGGAATGGCTGACCGACCCGCAGATCTGGGTGAGCCTGCTGACGCTGACCGTGCTCGAGGTGGTGCTCGGCGTCGACAATCTCGTCTTCATCGCCATCCTGACCGGCAAGCTGCCGCCCGAGCAGCAGGACCGGGCGCGCAAGATCGGCCTGGCGCTGGCGCTGTTCATGCGCCTGGGGCTGCTCGCCTCGCTCTCCTGGATCGTCGGGCTGACGCAGGTCGTCTTCACGGTCGCCGGCCAGGCGTTCTCCTGGCGCGACCTGATCCTGATCGCGGGCGGCTTCTTCCTCGTCTTCAAGGGCACGCGCGAGATCCACGAGCGCGTCGAGGGCCATGACGAGGCGGTCGGCGCCACCATCGCGCGCGTCACCTTCCGCGGCATCATCATGCAGATCATCATTCTCGACGCGGTGTTCTCGCTCGACAGCGTGATCACCGCCGTCGGCATGGTCGACGAGCTCTGGGTGATGATGACCGCGGTGATCGCCGCGGTGGTGATGATGCTGGTGGCGTCGGGGCCGCTGTCGGCCTTCGTGCAGCGCCACCCCACGGTCAAGATGCTGGCGCTCAGCTTCCTCTTGCTGATCGGCATGGTGCTGGTCGCCGACGGCTTCGGCTTCCACATCCCCAAGGGCTACGTC
>JADZBA010000014.1 GCA_020852355.1 Alphaproteobacteria bacterium | reverse complement strand
CCGATGATAGCTTCGCCCTAAGTAACCAGATGGATACTTGGGGGAACGCCATGGCCGCGCCGCGCATCCAGACGACCGTCGTCGGGTCCTACCCCATCCCCGACTGGCTGGCCGCGCTGCCGACCGAGCAGGCGCTGGCCGACGCGACGCGCGTGGTGTTGCACACCCAGGAACGCGCGGGCATCGACCTGGTGTGCGACGGCGAGCTCTACCGCTTCGACGTGAACCATCCCGAGACCAACGGGATGATCGAGTACTTCGTGCGGCCGATGTCGGGCATCCGCACGAAGATCGGCTTCGCGGAGATGATGGAGTATCGCGGCCGCCCGGGCATGGCGTTCCGCACGCGGCCGCCGGGCGTCGTCGAGGGTCCGATCGGCGCCGGCACGCTGGACCTGCCGTCGGCCTGCGCGCGCGCCGCGCGGCTGGCGCAGCGGCCGCTGAAGTTCACGCTGACCGGCCCGCACATGCTGGCGAAGACGCTGATCGACACCCACTACGGCAGCGTCGAGGGCGTCGCCGACGGCCTCGCCGAGGTGCTGGCGGAGCAGGTGCGGCACTGCCGCGCCGACGTGATCCAGGTCGACGAGGCGAACCTGCCCGGCCATCCCGAGGAATGGCGCTGGGCGGCGGGCGCCATCAATCGCGTGCTCGACGCCGTGCCGGGCAAGGCGGCGGTGCATCTCTGCTTCGGCAACTATGGCGGCCAGTCGATCCAGAAGGGCGCCTGGGACAGCCTGATGGGCTATCTGAACGCGCTGCACGCCGACCATATCGTGATGGAGATGGCGCACCGCCCGGCCGAGGAGCTGGCGGTGTTCCGCGGCCTGCGGCCGGAGATCGGCTTCGGCCTCGGCGTCGTCGACATCAAGCGCACCGAGGTCGAGAGCGCCGACGCGATCGCGCGGGCCATCGAGCGCGCGGACAAGCTGCTCGGCCCCGGCCGCATCCGCTACGTCCACCCGGACTGCGGCTTCTGGATGCTGAAGCGGTCGATCGCCGACGCCAAGATCGCCGCCCTGGTCGCCGGCCGCGACCTCTACGAGCGCGGCGGCGCGGACGTGAAGGCGGCGTGAGACCGTTCCCCGAGGCGCCCCGATGCGCCCGCAGGACGCGGCCCGGCGCCGGCATCGCCAGGGCGCCCGGCGACGTGTCCGGCGGGAGGGGCTCTTACCCCGCCCCGCCCCCGAACGGATGGTCGATCAGGTACCGCCATCCCGCCGCATCCTTCCGGACGACGACGACGCTGGTGCCGGCCAGCGTCCGGGCGCTGCCGTCCGCGTCCTTGAAGGCGACCGACCAGCGGCTCGACACCATGGCGGTGTCGCCGGCCGGGACCGCATAGGCTTCCGACCAGGTGACCTTGCCCTTGAGCGCGACGAGGCCGCCGAGGAACGCGCGGGCGGCCTCGGGCCCGTCCTGCACGCCGTCCCGCGTCACCAGCCGGCAGTCCGGGCGGTAGAGCGACACCATCGCGTCGAGGTCGCCGCGGTTGTAGGCCTCGAACAGCAGGCGATCGACGTCGGACGGGTTCTCCGCGCGCACGGTCATGGCGGTGCTCCTGCGGTCAGAAGAAGAAGAAGTCCTGCTCGGCGAGGTCGCTCGTCGTCCGGTTCTTGACCAGGAGGAAGTTGCCGGCGCCGAGATTGATGCTGGTGCCGTCGGCCTGCGGCACGAAATGGCCGGCCAGATCGGCGAAGCCGTGGATGCCGCTGCCGTTGATGTCGATCTGGATGCCGATCTGGTCGCCCTCGGCGCGGTGCAGGTCCTCGATCGAGTCGCGGCCGCCGTTGCTGCGGAAGGCGAAGAGGTCGCGCCCGTCATTGCCGACCAGCACGTCGTCGCCGAGATCGCCGCTGAGATAGTCGTTGCCCTCGCCGCCGGTCACCAGGTCGTCGCCCTGGCCGCCATAGACGTAGTCGTCGCCGACACCGCCGAAGACGCTGTCGTTGCCCAGGCTGCCGGTGGCGAAGTCGTCGCCCTTGTCGCCCGACACGAAGTCGTTGCCCTGGCCGCCGTGCTGGCTGTCGTTGCCGTTGCCGCCATAGACCTGATCGTTGCCCTGGTTGCCGTTCAGCTCGTCGTCGCCGTGGCTGCCGGAGACGAGGTCGTTGCCGTCGAAGCCCAGCAGCTTGTCGTTGCCCGGGCCGCCCGCCAGCGTGTCGTTGCCGGAGTAGATCGCCAGCCGCAGTCCGAAGCTGTCGAGCTCCGCCACCTTGGCGTTGTAGAGCGCGAGATCGATGTTGAAGCCCGTGCCCTCGTAGTTGATCAGCCCGGAGTTGGGGAAGGTCTCCTTGATGTCGAAGATGGTGCCCGACGTCACCGTGCCGTTCTGGGTGGTGAAGGTGCCGGAGAAGGTCTGGATCGTCGCGGTCGGCGTCTGGAGCTGGATGGCGGTCGTGGATGCGGTGAACACGTATGGCTGGGTCAGCGGGTAGAACCCCACATTGACCGTCATGTCGACCTGACCGTTGACGAGCAGCTGTCCCATCGCAAGACCCCCCTCTGTGGACGGACGATGATCCGGCGGCGGGGCCTCGCGGTCAATCAGGGAGCGTGGATGCGGCCGCCGACCCGCGCGGCGCGGGTGGTCAGATGACGATGAAATGGTCCGCAGAGACGTCGCCGCCGAAATAGCCGCGGATGAGCACGACGTTGTGGTTGCCGAGGTCGAGCAGCTGGCCGTCGGGATGCAGCCCGACGCGGGCGGCGACGTCGGCCGGGGTCTCGATGTCGGTGCCGTTGACGTGCCGCGGCACGGCGATGCGGTCGCCTTCCTCGATCGGCGCGAAGCCCTCGATGGCGTCGCGCCCGCTGCCGGGGCCGAAATAGAAAGTGTCGGCGCCGAGCTGGCCGTAGAGCACGTCGTCGCCGAGGTCGCCGGACAGTCGGTCGGCGCCGTCGCCGCCGATCAGCACGTCGTTCTCCTGCCCGCCATAGACGAGGTCGGCGCCGGCGCCGCCGTCGACCGTGTCGTTGCCGCGGCTGCCGGCGACGAGGTCGTCGCCGGCGTCGCCGCGGACATGGTCGGCGCCCTGGCCGCCCATGACGGTGTCGGCGCCGTCGTCGCCGGAGACGTCGTCGTCGCCGCGGTTGCCGTTGATGTCGTCGTTGCCGAAGCCGCCGGCGATCGTGTCGTCGCCGTCGAAGCCGAGGAGGCGGTCGCCCGCCTGGCTGCCCGCGATCGCGTCGTCGCCGCCGAGCAGCGCACCCCGCGCGGCGAGTGCGCCGCCGGTCTTCAGGAGGACCGCGTACGTGGCGTAGCCGAGCGCGAGCCCGTCGAGCGAGTAGGAGGACGGGACCTCGATCGACGTGATGGTGCCGCCGGTCAGTGCGCCGCCCGCATCGTAGGCGAAGCTGCCGCCGATGAGCTGGATGCCCCCGGCCGGCGTGCTGATCTGGATCGCGTTGGCGGAGCGCGTGACGGCGAAGGGCAGCTCGAACGGGTAGAGGCCCGTGCCGGCGGCCATGTCGGTGGGGGCGGTCGCGGTGAACGTGGCCATGACGGGAGCCTTCAGCGCTGGATCGTGCGGAAATAGGCGATGAGGTCGTCGATCTCGTCGACGGTGAAGTCGAACTGCGGCATGCGCACCGCGCTGTGCCCGGAATCGATGCCCTCGGCCAGCGCCTCGCCCACCGTGTCGACCGGCCAGCGCCGCGCGAAGCTGCTGAACGGCGGCGCTTCGGCCACCGGGCTCGGCCCCGGTCCGGCGACGGCGTGGCAGCGCGCGCAGTGCGTGCGCGCGAAGGCGGCACCCCGCTCGCGGTCGCCGTCGGCCAGGGCGCTCGCGGCCGCAGTGGCCAGCAGGGCTGCGGTGAACGCCGCGACGCGGGCGCTGCGCAGGGGGGGCGGGGGGCGGCGGACGACTCGCATCATCTCCCGCGATGGTAGCAGGCGGACGGCGGGGCACGGGCGTTTGACAGGTGGCCGCGCCGGCGGTCACGCTCGCCGCCTCGCACAGCCCAGGGAATCCGCGACATGAACAGCAGCGATGCGCCGCGCGTGGCCATGGTGTCGGGCGCCAACCGCGGCATCGGCAACGCGGTGGCGCGCCGGCTCCAGCGCGACGGCTACCGCCTCAGCCTCGGCGTCCGCATGCCGAAGTCCTTCGCCGGCCTGCCCGGTACGGGCGAGGTCGAGGTGTTCCCCTACGAAGCGGCCGAGCCGGCTGCCGCCCAACGCTGGGTGGACGCGACGATGGCGCGCTTCGGGCGCATCGACGTGCTGGTCGCCAACGCCGGCATCCTGCGCGACGTGACCATCGAGTCCGGCTCCGAGGAGGACCTCGATGCGCTGCTGGCGATCAACGTCAAGGCGCCGTTCCGCCTGATCCGCGCCGCTTTCCCGCATCTGCGCGCGTCGGGGCGCGGCCGCGTGGTCAACGTCGCCTCGCTGTCGGGCAAGCGCGTGCGCAACCTGCAGGTCGGCTACCAGATGAGCAAGTTCGCGATGGTGGCGCTGGCCCATGCGGTCCGTCGGGCGGGATGGGAGGACGGGGTGCGGGCGGTGGCGCTGTGCCCGGGCTTCGTCAACACCGACATGCCGAGCCGCTCCGGCTTCCCGCGCGAGCAGATGACCGACCCCGACGAGCTCGCGGATCTCGTGGCGGCCGTCGTCGGCCTCTCCAACACCGCCTCGGTCGCCGAGCTGCTGGTCAACTGCCAGTACGAGAACATGATCTGAGCCGGCCCTGCGGCCGCGGGTTGCCAGCGTCACGGCCACGGCGTACCAAGCTCGCCGTCCGCAATCCCTCTCTGATCGGGCTGCCGCATGCGCCCTGGTCGACGATTGGCCGTATTCCTGGCGCTGGCGGTGATGGCCGCGGCGGCAACGGCCGTCGTGGTCGCGGGTGACCGCATCGGCCTGCGGGCCGACGCGGGCAAGGCGGCGACACCGCCCATAGCCTTGCCGCTGCTGTTCCGCGGCCGGCTGGAGCCGGTCGGCGGCGTGCATGAGATCGGCGCCTACGGCGCGGCGCCGACCGAGACGCTGGGCCGGCTCGATGTCGCGGAGGGCGACCGGGTGGCGGCGGGGCAGGTGATCGCCCGCCTCGCCAGCAGCGAGCGCGCCGCGGCCGCGCTCGCCTCCGCGCAGGCCGCCGTTATGGTCGCCGAGCGCCGCCTCGACAATGTCCGGCGCCCTTTCAAGGACGCGGAGCTGGAGGCGCTGCGCGCCGCGGCCCGCGCCCGCGCGGCGGAGTTCGACCTGGCCGATCGCCAGCAGCGCCGCAGCGAGACATTGCACACCCGTGGCGTCGCCACGCTGGTCGATCAGGACATCAAGGCGACCGAGGTGCGAACGGCCCGCTCCCGTCTGCGCGAGGCCGAGGCCAACCTCGCCGCCATGGAGCAGGTGTCGGCCACGCGCATCGCGCTGGAGGAGGCGCAGCTCGCCGAGGCACGGGCGCGCGAGACGGAGGCGCGCGAGGCCCTGGCGTTGACGCTGATCCGGGCGCCCGCCGACGGCACGGTGCTCGCCGTCCGGGCGCGCGCCGGCCAGGCCCTGGCTCCGCCGGGACGGATCCTCGACATGGCCGACCTGACGCGTCTCAAGGTCGTGGCGGAGGTCGACGAGCGCTTCGTCGGCCGCATCCGGCCCGGCCAGAAGGCGGCGCTTCGCCTGCGCGGGGGCGACCGATCCTGGCCGGCGTCGGTCGTGCGCATCGGCACGCGGGTCGAGCTGGTGACGCGGCCGACCACCGACGCGGTGACCGGCCTCGAGGCGCGCTTCGTCGATGTCGACCTGGAGCCCGAGAGCCTCGACGGGATACCCCGGGTGACCGGCCTCGAGGTAATCGTCCGGTTCGATCCGTGAGCCTCGGGCAATTCGACCGGCCGTCGCCGCTGTGACCCCGGAGACCCGCGACCGGCTCGCCTTCGCGCTACGCCTGGCGCTGCGCCAGACCGTCGGCCGGGCCCGGCGCAGCATCGCCGCGTTCCTCGGGGTCGCAGGCGGCATCATGCTGGTGCTGGTGCAGCTGGGCTTCCAGAGTGCGCTCTACGACAGCGCCGTGCGGCTGCACCGGGCGATCGACGGCGACCTCGTGCTCGTGTCGCCGCAGTTCCAGGCGTTGCAGGGCCTGTCCTGGATCGCGCGCTCGACGCTGGAGCGCGCGGCCGGCCACCCCGCCGTCGCCTCGGTGCGGCCACTGGTGCTGACCCAGCTCATGGTACGCAACGTCGACGACGGGCGCTTCGTCGCCATCCTCGGCCTCGGCATCGACCCCGACGCACCGGCCCTGCCGGCCGCGACGCTCGGTCCCGAGGCGGCGCAGCTCCGCCTGCCGGGCCGGGTGCTGTTCGACGCGATGTCGCAGCCGATGTACGGCGCCGTGACGGAGCGGCTGGCGCGCGACGGCGAGGTCGAGCTGGTGACCGCCGACCCGCAGCGCCCGCGCCAGCGCCCGTTCACGGTCGTCGGCCTCTATCGCCTCGGCGCCACGGTGGTGTTCCCCGGGGGCATGCTCGTCGGCATCGACACGCTGCTCGACGCCATCGGCCAGAGCCGCGAGCGGGTCAGCATCGGCATCGTCCATCTCGCCCCCGGCGCCGACGTCCTCGCCGTGGTGCGCGACCTGCGGGCGGGCCTGGGCGAGGGGGTCGACGTCGAGACCAAAGCCTCGTTCATCGCGCGCGAGCGCAACTTCTGGAGCAACGAGACGCCGATCGGCTTCCTCTTTGACATGG
Organism: Alphaproteobacteria bacterium; assembly: GCA_020852355.1. Classification (GTDB taxonomy): domain Bacteria; phylum Pseudomonadota; class Alphaproteobacteria; order ATCC43930; family Allostellaceae; genus Allostella. Next base: position 15,787 of record JADZBA010000014.1, on the reverse strand, counting down.
GCGCGGTGATCGGCTTCATCATCAGCGCGGTCTTCGTCTACCAGGTCCTCTACCAGACGATCGACGAGAGCCTCGCCGAGTATGCGCTGCTGCGCACGCTCGGCCACCGCAGCTGGTTCTTCGTCGTCGTGGTGCTGGCGACGGCCGGCCTGATCCTCCTGGCCGCCCTGCCGCCGGCCCTGGCGGCGAGCGCGCTGGTCTACTGGATCTGCGGCTCGGCGACCCAGCTGCCGGTCGAGCTGACGGTGGCCCGCGTCCTCGTCGTCGCCGGCTTCGGCCTCGCCATCGCCATTGTCTCCGGCCTGCTCGCCGTCCGCCGGCTGGAGCGGGCGGACCCCGCGGCACTGCTGTAGGCCGGACGCTGACCGTGCCGATCCTCGTCGAGGTCACCGGCCTGACCTACGGTTTCCGCGGCCCGCAGGGCGATCTCGCGGTGCTGCGCGGCCTCGACCTCGTCATCCGTCCGGAGGAGGTGGTGGTGGTCACGGGGCCTTCGGGGTCGGGAAAGTCGACGTTGCTGTCGCTCGTCGGCCTGCTGCGCCGGCCGCCACCCGGCACGGTTTCGATCTTCGGCGTCGATGTCGCCACGGCGTCGCATGCCACCCTCGATGGGCTGCGCGGGCGCATGCGCTTTGTCTTCCAGAAGAGCTATCTCGTCGGCACGCTCACGGTGCTGGAGAACGTGCTGAGCAGCCTCGTGCCGCTGCCCGAGACGAACCGCGCATTCGACGACGCGCGCGCCCGCCAGATGCTGCGGAACGTCGGCCTCGCCGACAAGGCGGCGGCCCTGCCGCACCAGCTCTCCGGCGGCCAGCAGCAGCGCGTCGCCGTCGCCCGCGCCCTGGTGGCGCTGCCCGAGCTTCTGATCGTCGACGAGCCGACCGCGGCGCTCGATCGCGAGGCCGCGCGCGTCGTCGTCGAACAGATCCGCCTGCTGACCCGCACCATGGGCTGCGGCGTGCTGCTGACCACCCACGACGACCGCATCATGGACATCGCGACGCGCCGGCTGCACCTGGAGGACGGGATGCTGGTGGCGGTGCAATCCGCCTCTTCCTCTCCGGCCTGAGGGACGCAGAGGGCGGATGCCTATACCTTCACGCCGTACACGCGTTCGGCCGCGTCGGCGCTGACGAAGCCCAGCGCCACGTCGGCGCGCACGCGCCCGGGGTCGCGGCGGCGGGGATCGCCGATGCCGCCGCCGCCGGCCTCGAGCAGCAGCAGGCGGTCGCCGGGCCGCAGCTCCTGGCGGCTCTTCGGGTGGACGGGACGGCCCTCCAGCCGATGCTCGCGCAGGGCGCCGGGCAGGCCGCCATGGAGCCCTTCGGCGGGGAAGTCGGTGCGGTTGGCCATCGAGAACACCGTCAGCGGGTGCCCGGTGTCGTTGCGCAGCACCACCTCCTGGCCGAGGCCGCCGCGGAACTCGCCGGCACCGCCGGAGTCGACACGCAGCGACTTGCGCTCGATCATGATGCCGGTGCGGCTCTCCCAGATCTCCGTCGGCACGCAGGCCATGTTGGAGGGGCCGGGCGTGGTCGAGGCGCCGTCGAGGCCGTCGAGCGCGCCGAAGCCGCCGGCGACGAAGTAGAGCGTGGCCAGCGGCGCGCCGTCCGGGCGCCTGCCCTGGACGGTGATGATGTTCGCCATGCCCGATGCCGCCTGGACGCGGTCGGGAATCGCGTCGGCCAGCGCTCCGTAGATGAGCGGGGTGACGAAGTGGCCGACGACGTGCCGCCCGGCGGTCGGCGAGGGCGGCTGCGCGTTGAGGATGCAGCCCACGGGTGCGGCGACGCGGATCGGCGCGACCGACCCCTCGTTGTTGGGGATCGTCGGCGCGGTGATGCACTTGATCGAGTAGATCGCCATGGCGCGGGCGTAGCAGAAGGGTACGTTGATGCCCGCCCGGATGCAGTCGCTGGACCCGGCGAAGTCGATGGCGATCTCCTCGCCGCGCTTCTCGATGGTGCAGGCGATGTGGACGGGTGCCTCGATCGCCTCGATCGCCACGCGGTTGCGGTAGGTCCCGTCCGGAATCTCGCGGATCCGGCGCCGGACGGCGCGCTCCGACTGCTCGCGGATGGCGCGCGAGAGCGGCGTCAGGTCGTCGACGCCGTACTCGCGCATGAACTCGACGAGCTGGCGGGCGCCCACCTCGCAGGCGCTGACGTTGGCGTAGATGTCGCCCATCACCTGCTCCGGAACCCGGACGTTGCGGCGGATGATGTCGACCAGCGTCTCGTCGACGACGCCCTCGCGGAACAGCTTGCAGATCGGCAGCAGCAGCCCCTCGTGGAACATCTCGGTCGCCGCCGCCGAGAAGCCCATGCCGCCGATGTCGGGCAGGTGCGTGATGCTCATCGTGTAGCCGATCAGGCCGCCGTCGCGGTACAGCGGGCGCATGACCGAGATGTCGAAGAGGTGGCCGGTGCCGATGATCGGGTCGTTGGTGACGACGACGTCGCCCGGCCGCAGCGTGGCGGGAGGAAACCGCTCCAGCATGTGGGCGAGCGTCACTGGCGCGGTGCCGATGAAGACCGGGATCGAGCGCGTGCCCTGCACCAGCATCCGGCCCTCGCGGTCGAACAGCATGACCGAGAGGTCGTAGCCCTCGCGCACGATCGTCGAGAACGAGGTGCGCACCAGCGTCTCGACGATCTCGTCGCTGATCGAGATCAGCCGGTCCCACAGGATGCCGAGGCTGACCGGGTCGAATGTGCGCTCCGTCATGTCCGGCTCCCTATGCGGCGATGTCGGCGACGAGGTTGCGGCGCGGGTCGACGACGACGCGGTCCCCGGGACGCAGCAGCACCGTCGACTCGCGCTCCTCGATGAGCGCCGGGCCGGCGACCGCGTGGCCGGGTCGCAGCCGGTAGCGGTCGTAGACGGCGACGTCGGCGAAGCCGCCCGCCTCGGGCAGGTAGATCGCGCGGCCGCCCTTGCGCGCCGCCGTCGCGTCGGCGGTGCCGGCCGCGTCTGTCGGCGATGCCGGCAATGCCGGCTCCGGCCCGGCGGCGGCGACCTTCCACGTCACGGCCTCGAGGGGCTCGTCGATCAGCGCCACGCCGAACTGCGCGGCGTAGCGTTCCGCGAAGCGCGCGGGCAGGGCCGCGAACGCGGCCTCGAGGTCGTCGTCGGGCACCGCGATCTCGACCTCGTAGCCCTGGCCGCGGTAGCGCAGGTCGATGCGGCGGTCGACCCGGATGTCGGCATCGGCCAGGCCGGCGTCGCGCAGGAACGACGTGGCCTCCGCCTGCAGGGCATGGAGGATTGCGGCGAAGCGCGGCCCGTCGAGATCGCGCAGCAGGCAGGGTGCCGAGCGCGCCACCTCGAAGGACAGCGGGCTCGCGAGCAGGCCGAGCGCCGACATGACCCCGGCGCCGACCGGGAAGACGACGCGCGGTATGCGCAGCTTGCGCGCGACGCCCATGGCGTGGATCGGCCCGCCGCCGCCGAAGGCGACCATCGTCGCCCGCCTGGCGTCGAAGCCGCGCTCGACCGCATGGATGCGGAAGGCGCGCGCGATGTCCTCGTTGATGATCTCGTGGATGCCCCAGGCGGCGCGCACGAGGTCGAGGCCGAGCGGTGCCGCCGCGGCGCGCACCGCCTCCTCGGCGCGCGCGCGGTCGAGCGCCATGGCGCCGCCCAGGAAGAAGCCGGGGTCGAGATAGCCGAGGATCAGGTTGGCGTCGGTCAGCGTCGCCGCGACGCCGCCGCGGCCGTAGCAGGCGGGTCCGGGATCGGCGCCGGCGCTGCGCGGGCCGACCCGCATGAGGCCGCGGTCGTCGATGCCGACGATGCTCCCGCCGCCTGCCCCGATCTCCGTCATGTCGATGACCGGCAGCTTCAGCGGCAGGCCGCTGCCGCGCTTGTGCTCGTAGCAGCGGGCGACCTCCATCTCGTAGTGCTTCAGCGGCCGGCCGTCGCGCACCAGGGCGCCCTTGGCGGTCGTGCCGCCGAGGTCGAACGACAGCAGGTCGGCGACGCCGAGGTCGCGACCGTGTCGCGCCGACATCAGCACGCCCGCCGCCGGTCCGGACTCCAGCATGCGCACCGGGAACCGCCGGGCCGTCCGCGGCGTCACCACGCCGCCGCTCGACGACATGAGGTAGAGCCGCCCCGCGAAGCCCAGCGCCGCCAGCCCGTCTTCCAGCCGCCCGAGATAGCGGTCGAAACCCGGCATCGCGTAGGCATTGACCGTGGTGGTGGTCCAGCGCTCGAACTCCCGCATCGCGGGCAGCACCTCGGCCGAGGCCGAGACGTGCAGCGCCGGGAACGCCTCCGCGACGATCGCGCGCGCCGCCCGCTCGTGGCGGTCGTCGACGTAGGAGTGCAGGAAGCAGATCGCCAGGGACTCGATCGCCTCGCGCTCCACCAGCTCGGCGACCGCCGCGCGCACGCCGTCGGCGTCGAGCGGCGTCTCGACCGTGCCGTCCCAGCGCAGGCGCTCATGCACCTCGCGGCGCAGCGGTCGCGGCACCAGCGGCGGGGCGAAGCGGATGCGCAGGTCGAACAGGTCGTAGCGCGTCTCGAGCGCGATATCGAGCTGGTCGCGGAAGCCCGCGGTCACCAGCATGCCGGTGCGTGCGCCCTTGCGCTCGATGACGGCGTTGGTGACGAGCGTCGTGCCGTGCACGATCTCGGCCACGTCCGCGACGGCGATCCCGGCCGCTCCGGCCAGCGTCGCGATGCCCTCCAGCACCGCGCGCGACGGGTCGTCGGCGGTGGTGAGCTGCTTGTGCAGGCGCAGCTCCGGCCCGGCGCCGGTCAGGGCGAAATCCGTGAAGGTGCCACCGATGTCGACGCCGATGCGGATCATGCGCGGGCCAGCTCTGTACGGGATGGGCGGGGAGGGGCGGGCGATCTTCGTCGCCGCGATCGGGCTTGGCAAGGCACGCGTTCTGCATGACAGTCTCGTCCATCGCGGCATCGCGGCCGTCTGTCTCGGCCGCCCGCCGCGCGCGGGGGAGTTTCGGTCATGCGGGTTCTGTTGGCCGCTTCGGCGGTGGCGTTCGGGCTCGGCGCGTCGGCCGCCGGCGCCCAGCAGGTCATCAAGATCGGCGTCGTGGGGCCGATGACGGGCGCGTTCGCGGCCGTCGGCCAGAGCGAGATCACCGGCGCGGAGATGCGCGCCAAGGAGATCAACGCCGCCGGCGGCAAGTACAAGATCGAGCTGGTGACCGAGGACGACGCCAGCAACTGCGACCAGACCGTCAACGCGACGGTCAAGCTGATCACCAAGGACAACGTCGTCGCCGTGCTGGGCGCCATGAACAGCCCGTGCGCGCTGGCGATGGTGCCGATTACCAGGCGCTACAAGACGCCGCAGTTCACGGCCGGCGTCGGCACCTCGATCACCAAGCAGGGCTCCGACTACGTCTTCCGCATCGCCGTCGGGTCGATCGGCCAGACCAGGGAGCTGGCGGCCTTCGCCATCGACAAGCTCGGCCAGTCGAAGTTCGCGGTCATCTACTCCGACGACGAGTACGGCGCCTCGATGGCCAATGGTTTCAAGGACGCGTTGGCGGCCCGCGGCATGCAGCCCCTGGTGTTCGACAGCGTGCCGCGCGCCGATCAGGACTTCACGGGGCAGCTCACCAAGATCAAGGCGTCGGGGGCGACCGCCCTCTTCACCACCGGCGCGTTCACCTTCTCCGCGCTGATGGCCAAGCAGGCCAAGCAGCTCGGCATGAGCCTCCAGCTATTGGGCGACACCGGCAACGCCTCGCCCAAGTACATCGAGCTCGGCGGCGACGCGGTCGAGGGCGCGGTCCTGGTCGAGCCCTACACGCCGGCCGACCCCGACCCGAAGCTTCAGGCCTTCACCGCCAAGTACAAGCAGCAGTACGGCCGCGACCCCGACGGCTGGGTGGCCGAGCACTACGACGCGGTGGAGATGATCCATCAGGCGGTGCTGAAGTCGGGCAAGATCGACCGGCAGACCGTGCGCGACTTCGCGGCGTCCCTGAAGGCGCCGGGCACCTTCAGGGGCATTCTCGGCGACTGGACGTTCGACGCGACGGGCGACGCCTCCTTCAACCTCTACAAGGTGCAGATCAAGGGCGGGCAGAAGGTCATCCTGGCGCGCTGACGGCGGGATCGGCGCCGCTGCGTCCCTCGACTGCTGCGCGCTCGGGATGAGGTGGTCCCGGTGATGCCATCGGGAAACTCTCTCGTCCCGGGCCGCGTCCGCAGGGCGCAAGCCGAGGGACGCCCCGGCGCTTCTGCCGTCGGGTACAGGCACTGCTGATCGAATCGGGACCCTCTTGGACATCCAGACCCTAGGCCAGCTCGTCCTGTCGGGCCTGACCATCGGCTGCGTCTACAGCCTGGTCGGGCTCGGCTTCGCGCTGACGCTGCGCGCGACCGAGCTCATCAACTTCGCCCAAGGCGAGATGGTGATGCTGGGCAGCTTCATCGGCCTCACCCTGCTGACGACGACCGGGCTGCCCTACGCGGCGGTGTTCGTCCTCGTGGCGATCGCCGTCGGCCTCGTCGGCGTGCTGCTGGAGCGCACGATCCTGCGGCCGATCCTCGACCGCAGGGCGCCGCTGCTCAACCTGCTGATCGCCACACTCGGCCTGTCGATCGCGCTGCAGGCGCTGGCCATCATCGTCTGGGGGCGAGAGCCGGTCGCCTATCCCCGCCTCTTCTCCGACGAGCCGGTGATGGTGCTCGGCCTGCGCGTGCAGGCGCTCAACCTGTGGATCCTCGGCCTCGGCCTCGGCGTCATGGCGGCGCTGCACTGGTTCTTCCAGCACACGATGACCGGCGTCTCCTGGCGCGCCGCCTCGCTCGACCCGGCGACGGCCGCCCTCTTCGGCGTCAACCGGCGGCGCAACGTGGCGCTCACCTTCGCGATCAGCGCGGCGGTCGGCGGCGCCGCGGGCGTGCTCATCGCGCCCTTGTTCTTCGCCTCCTTCGGTATCGGCCACAGCGTCATCGTCAAGGCGTTCGCGGCCGGCGCCATCGGCGGCTTCGGCATCGTCGGCACGATGCTGGGCGGGCTGGCGCTGGGCGTCATCGAGACGCTGGCTGCCGGGATCGTCTCGTCCGACTACAAGAACGTCATCACCTACTCGGCGCTGCTCGTCATCCTGATGGTGTTCTACCGGCCGACGGCGCGGGCCGGCCGCTCCATCACCGAGGGTGCCAAGGTGGTGGCGAGCGACGTCGTCGACCTGATGTCGGGCGACCGCCGCCGCGCCGCCCTGCTGGTGGCCGGCGGCGCGGCGCTGTGGCTGGCCTTCCTGCTGCTGGCCGACACCTACGCGCTGCGCATCACCAACATGGCGCTGATCGCGGCGATCGCCGTGCTCGGGTTGCAGCTCGTGGTCGGTTACACGGGCCAGTTCTCCTTCGGCCACGCCGCCTTCTACGGCGTCGGTGCCTATGCCAGTACGCTCCTGACGATGAAGCTCGGCGTGCCCTTCGTGCTCGCGGTGCCGCTGGCCGGTGCCACGGCCGCGCTCGCCGGCCTGCTGGTCGCGCCGGTGCTGCGCCTGTCGGGCCATTTTCTCGCCATCGCGACCCTGGCGATGGGCGAGATCGTCCAGCTCCTGATGCTGAACTGGAAATGGCTGACCAACGGGGCGTACGGCATCTACGGCATTCCGCTGCCGTCCTTCGCCGGCTGGGAGCTGGAGAGCGAGGAGGGGTTCTTCGTCCTCATCTCGGGCGTCCTCGCCCTGGTCTACCTGCTGCTGCGGCGGCTCACCCGCTCGCGCTTCGGCCGCAGCCTGGTGGCGGTGCGCGAGAATGAGCTGGCGGCGATGTCCTCGGGCATCCGTGCCGATCGGCAGAAGATCACCGCCTTCGTCGTCGGCAGCGCCTGCGCCGGCGTCGCGGGCGCCCTCTACGCCCACTACATCGCCTACATCAGCCCGGAATCCTTCAGCTTCCTCGCCTCCGTCCAGATGGTGACCATGGTGGTGATCGGCGGCCTGGGATCGCTGCCGGGCGGCATCGTCGGCGCGCTCGCCGTGGCGCTGCTGCCGGAGATGCTGCGGGCGCTCGCCGACTACCGTCTCGTCGTCTATGGCGGGTTGCTCATCCTCTTCATGATGTTCCTGCCGGGCGGCCTCGCCGACATCGGCCGGCGCGCCTGGCGCCTCGCCGCGAGGGTACGGGCGTGACCATGCTGCTGGAGCTCGAAGGCGTCACCAAGCGCTTCGGCGGCCTGACGGCGCTCGACGGCGTGGCGCTCGACGTGCGCGCGGGCGAGGTGCGCGGCCTGATCGGGCCGAACGGGTCGGGCAAGTCGACGCTGTTCCATGTGGCGAGCGGCGTCCACCGTGCCGACGGCGGCCGCATCGTCTTCGCCGGCGAGCCGATCCTCGGCCGGTCCTCCGACGCGATCGCCCGCCTCGGCCTGGCCCGCACCTTCCAGGACATCCAGCTCTTCTACGACATGACCGTGCTGGAAAACGCCATGGTCGGCTGCCACCGCCTGTCGCGCGCCGGCGCGCTGGCGGCGATGCTGCGGCCGCCCTGGGTCGCGGCGGAGGAGCGGATGATCCGCGAGCGCGCGCGGGAGGCGCTCGCCTTCGTCGGCCTCGTCGATCTCGCCGCCGAACGGGCGCGCAGCATTCCCTACGGACACCAGCGCCTGCTGGAGATCGCCCGGGCGCTCGCCGCCGAGCCCCGGCTGATGCTGCTCGACGAGCCGGCGGCCGGCATGAACCCGACGGAGACGCGGGCGCTGATGCATCATATCGCCCGTCTCGTCGACCGCGGCGTCACCGTGTTCCTGGTCGAGCACAACATGAAGATGGTGATGGACATCTGCCAGCGGATCACCGTCCTCAACTACGGCAAGGTGATCGCGTCGGGGACTCCGGCCGAGGTGCAGGCCGATGCCGGCGTGGTCGAGGCCTATCTCGGCGGCGTGGCGGCGGGCTGATGCTGACCATCACCGACCTCTCCGTCGCCTACGGCCCGATCGAGGTGCTGAAGGGCGTGTCGCTGGAGGTAGCGGAAGGCGCCATCGTGGCGCTGATCGGCGGCAACGGCGCCGGCAAGACGACGACGCTCAACACCATCTCGGGCCTGCTGCGGCCGGTGCGCGGCGAGATCCGCTTCGCCGGTGCGCGCGTCGACGGCACGCCGCCCGAGCGCATCGTCGCCGCGGGCATCGCCCAGGTGCCGGAGGGCCGCAAGGTCTTCCGCAACCTGACGGTCCACGAATGCCTGCTGATGGGCGGCCTGGTGCGCCGCGACCGGGCCGGCGTCGCCGCCGACGTCGAGCGCATGTACGGGCTGTTCCCGCGCCTCAGGGAGCGCCACCGCCAGCTCGCCGGGACGCTCAGCGGCGGCGAGCAGCAGATGCTGGCCTTCGGCCGCGCGCTCGTCGCCCGCCCGCGCCTGCTGCTGCTCGACGAGCCCTCGATGGGCCTCGCGCCCAAGATCGTCGCCGACATCGCCCGCCTCATCGCCGACATCCGCCGGGACGGCATGACCATCCTGCTGGTCGAGCAGAACGCCGCCATGGCGCTGGCGCTGGCCGACCGCGGCTACGTGCTGGAGGCCGGCCGCATCGTGCTGGAGGCGGATGCCAAGAGCCTGCTGGAGGACGAGCGGGTGAAGCGGGCGTATCTCGGGCTGTAGGGCCGGCGTCACCCTCTCTGCCGTGGGCGCAGATGGCTCGGCTACCGGCGCTCGAATCCCGCCAGCGCCTCCTGGATCGCCACCAGCTTGGCATCCCGATCGGCGGCCAGCTCCGGGATCGACCGCCCGTGCGCCTCCTCGGCGACGCCCTCGATGAGCTTGCGCCGCACCTCTTCCGTCAGCTTCGGCCGGCCGAGCTCGGCCCAGCGGCTCTCCATGAACTCGCCGAGATGGGCCAGGAAATGCGGCATGCCGCCCTCGCCACCGGCCAGCGAGAAGGTCAGGGTCGGGCCCATGATCGCCCAGCGCAGGCCGGGGCCGTGGGCGATCGCCTTGTCGGTGTCCTCGACGGTTGCGATGCCCTCGGCGATGCAGTGCACCGCCTCGCGCCAGAGCGCCACCTGGAGGCGGTTGGCGAGGTGGCCCGGGATCTCCTTCAGCAGCCGGATGGTCTTCTTGCCGACCGCCTGGTAGAAGGCGCGGGCCCATTGCACGGTCTCTTCCGAGGTCCGTGCGCCGCCGACGACCTCGACCAGGGGGATGAGGTGCGGCGGGTTGAAGGGATGGCCGACCACCAGCCGCTCGGGATGGACGAGGTGCGACTGCAGGCTCGACGGCGTGAAACCGGAGGTCGATGAGGCGATGACGCGGTCGGCCGGCAGCACAGCGTCGATTCGCGCCAGCAGCTCCTGCTTCAGCGTCTCGCGCTCGGGCGCCTGCTCCTGCACGAAGTCGGCGCCGCGGACGCAATCCTCGACGTCGGCGGTGAAGCGGAAGCGGGCGGGATCGGCGCCGCGCGCGAGGCCGAGCCGCTCCAGCGTCGGCCAGGCGCGGGCGATGAAGCCGCGCGCGAACGCCTCGCCGCCCGGCGCGGGGTCGGTCGCCACGACGTCGCAGCCGCGGGCCAGGAACCAGGCCGACCAGCTCGCCCCGATCGTGCCCGCGCCGACGATCGCCACCTTCCGCACGTCCTCGACCCGCAGCAGCGCCATGCGTCCCTCCCTTGCCGGCGGCAGGATGCGCGGGCGGTTTCGGCGCCGTCAATGCGGGCGGCGTCGATTGACGCTGGTCGGAGCGCTCTCCTAAGCTCGCCGCCAATCGGACGCGGCCACGAAGCCGTCGTCGCCAAGGGGATCGGGAGGAAGACGCGATGAAGCCGAGCCGCAAGTTCGTAGCCGCAGCTGCCGCGCTGGCCGCGGTCGCCTGGGCCGATGGGGCCGTGGCCGCGGGCGGCCTGCCCGACACCATGGTGTGGAGCGCCTACGACGTCGGCTCCACCGGCTATGTCGAGGCGTCGGCCATCGCCGACGCGTTCGGCAAGAAGTACGGCACGCGCATCCGCCTGCAGCCCTCGGGCACCTCGATCGGCCGGCTGCTGCCGCTGAAGCAGAAGCGCGTGAGCTACGCCTGGCTCGCCAACGAGCTGTTCTTCGCCGCCGAGGGCCTCTACGAGTTCGGGGCCGCCGACTGGGGACCGCAGGACCTGCGCGTCATGCTGGGCCGCACCAACGGCTTCAGCGTCGTGGTGACCAAGACCAGCGGCATCCAGTCCGTCGCCGACCTCAAGGGCAAGCGCTTCGCCTTCGTGCCGGCGAACTCCTCGGTGAACATCAAGCTCGACGGCATCTTCGCCTTCGCCGGGCTGAGCTGGAACGACGTGCAGGTCGTGCCGTTCGCCAGCTATGCCGCCAGCCTGAAGGCGCTGGTCGAAGGCAAGGCGGACGCGGCCGGTGCCGCACCCAACGCCGCCGTCCTCTACGAGCTGGCGTCCTCGCCCAACGGCATCGCCTGGGTTCCGCTGCCGGCCGAGAACAAGAAGGGCTGGGAGGCAGCGCAGAGGGCGGTGCCCTTCCTGGAGCCGTTCGCCGACACGGTCGGCGCCGGCATCTCCGAGGCCAGTCCCGCCCATGTCATGGGCTACCGCTATCCCATGGTCACCATCTACGCCGATGCGTCGGCCGACGAGGTCTACGCGACGACCAGGGCGATCATCGACAGCTACGACCTCTACAAGGACGCCAACCCCATCATGTCGCGCTGGCACGTGTCGAAGTCCGGGACGCCGCCGATGGACGCCGCCTTCCACGAGGGCGCCATCCGCGCGCTGAAGGAGGCCGGGGTGTGGACCGCGGCGAGCCAGGCCTGGCAGGAAAAGACCCTGGCCCGCCAGAAGACCCTGCAGGCGGCCTTCCGCAAGGCGACCGAGGACGCCAAGGCGCAGAACGTGCCGGCCGACGGGTTCGCCAAGTTCTGGGAGGCGGAGCGGAAGAAGGCGCTGGGGCTCTAGGTCGGGCCGGCGCGCCCCGGAGCGGCCCCGCATGCGGCTTCAGGGCGCGGCGCGCATCGCGGTCCTGGTCGTCACCGCCGTCGTCCTGGCGGTGACGATCGACCACACGATGGCGCTGCGGCTGGCCGGCTTCGTGCTGATCGAGAATGCGTTCTACTACGTCATCGTCGGTGGCTTCCTGGCGGTGGCGTTCCTGGCGTTCCCCGCCCGCGCCGCCGACGGCGGGCAGGTGCGCTGGTACGACTGGGGCCTGTCCGCGGCCTCGCTCGCGGCCGGCACCTACCTCGCCGCTCACGGCACCGAGATCACCACCCAGGGCTGGGACCTCGCGGCGCCGCCGCTGCCGACGGCGGCGGCGGCCGTCGTCTGCGTGCTGGCGCTCGAAGGCATCCGCCGCGCCGGCGGGACGATCCTCTTCGTCATGGCCGCGTTCTTCGCGGCCTATCCGCTGTTCGCCGACCATCTGCCGGGCATCTTCTGGGGCGTCCAGCTCTCCCCGGCGGAGACGGTGCGCGCCCATGCGCTCGGGCTGGAGAGCATCATCGGCATCCCGCTGCGCACGGTCGCCGACCTGCTGATCGGCTACCTGCTGTTCGGCGTGGCGCTGGTGGTGACCGGCGGGGCCGATTTCTTCATGGACTTCGCCAACGCCCTGATGGGACGCACCCGTGGCGGCGCCGCCAAGGTCGCGGTGGTGTCCAGCGGGCTGCAGGGGATGCTCTCGGGCTCGGTCGTCTCGAACGTCATCACGTCGGGCGTCATGACCATCCCGGCGATGCAGCGCACGGGCTACAAGCCCGCCTACGCCGCGGCCGTCGAGGCCTGCTCGTCGACCGGCGGCGCGATCATGCCGCCGGTGATGGGGGCCGCCGCCTTCATCATGGCGAGCTTCCTCAACATGCCCTATGGCGAGATCGCGCTCGCCGCCGCCGCACCCGCCGTCCTCTATTACCTGGCGCTGCTGCTCCAGGCCGATCTCTACGCCGCCCGCAACGGCCTCGTCGGGCTGCCGCGGGAGGAGATCCCGAGCCTCAAGGCGACCCTGAAGGACGGCTGGGTCTTCCTCTTCTCGATCGTGGCGATGGCCTACCTGCTGATCGTCATGCAGCTCGAGGTGCTGGCCGCCTTCGCGTCGACCGCGCTACTGCTCGCGGCGGCGCTGGTGCGCCGCAAGAACCGCCTGACGCTGGCGAAGTTCGCGGAGTTCATTGTCGAATCGGGGGTCGCCGTCGGTCAGCTCGTCGCCATCCTCGCCGGCATCGGCTTCATCGTCGGCGCGCTCTCGATCACGGGCGTCGGCACCGCCTTCTCGCGCGAGCTGGTGCAGTACGCGGCCGGCAATGTCACATTGCTGCTGATCCTCGGCGCCCTCACCAGCTTCATCCTCGGCATGGGGATGACGGTCAGCTCCTGCTACATCTTCCTCGCCATCGTCCTGGCGCCGGCCCTGGTACAGGCCGGCATCCAGCCGCTGGTCGCCCACCTGTTCATCCTCTATTACGGGACGCTGTCGTTCATCACGCCGCCGGTGGCGCTGGCGGCGATCTCGGCGGCGGCGATCAACAAGTCGAACGCCATGGCGGTCGGCTTCCATTCCATGCGGCTCGGCGTCGTGCTGTTCTTCGTGCCCTTCCTCATCGTCATCGATCCCGCTCTGCTGCTGATCGGGCCGTGGCACGAGATCGTGCTGCAGATCGTCAACACCAGCATCGGCGTGTGGCTGCTCGCGATGGGATTCGAGGCCTACCTGTACGGTGTCGGCGCGGTCGGCTGGCCGATCGCCGCCTTGACCATAGCGGCGGGGTTCCTGGTGGTGTTTCCGACCTGGACGACGACGGCGGCGGGCGCGGTGCTGGCGCTCGCGGCCTACGGCATGGCGGTCGCGGTGCGCCGGCGCGCGGCGGCGACACCGTGACGCCGGTCCGCATCGAGCGTCCGGCCCGCGACGTGGCGCGCCTGGTGCTGGACGACCCGGCCAAGCGCAACGCGCTGTCGGCCGAGCTGCGCAACGCCCTGCTCGCCGCCGCCGACACGGTGCTGTCCGACGACGCGGTGCGGGCAGTGGTGCTGACCGGGGCGGGCGGCGTCTTCTGCGCCGGCGGCGATCTCTCGACGATGGGCGGCATGACGGTGGAGACGGGGCGCGCGCGGATGAAGGCCGGCCACCGTCTGGTGCGCCTCCTGGCCGGCGCCGAGAAGCCGATCATCGCCGCGATCGAGGGGCCGGCGATGGGCGGCGGGGCCGGCCTGGCGCTGCTCGCGGACATCGTGGTCATGGGCGCGGGCGCGGTCGTCGGCTTCCCCTATTTCAAGGTCGGGCTGGTGCCGGACTACGGCCTCTTCCACACCTTGCCGCGGCGGGTCGGCGTCGCCCAGGCGCGCCGGCTGTTCGTGACCGCGGCGACCGTGAGGTCCGGCGAGGCGCTGGCGATGGGGCTGGCCGACCGCGTGGTGCCGGACGGCGAGGTGCAGGCGGCGGCGCTGGCCGAGGCCGCGGCGCTCGCCGCCATGCCGGCGCACGCCTTCGCCCTGACCAAGCAGCAGCTCGCCCAGATGCCGGCCTCGCTCGATGCGGCGCTGGAGATGGAGGCGCTGGCGCAGGCGATCGCCTTCGGTACCGCCGACCACGCCGAGGGCCGCGCCGCCTTCTTCGGCAAGCGCCGGGCGGTGTTCCGCTCCGACGACGGGGCCGAGCGATGACCGAGCGGCTGTTCGATACGGCGATCACCCGACTTCTAGGCATCCGCCACCCGATCCTGTGCGGCGGGCTGATGTGGCTCGCCGACGCACGCTACGTCGCCGCCGTGGTCAACGCCGGCGGCATGGGATTCATCACCGCACGCACCTTTCCGGACTTCGACGCCTTCCGCGCCGAGCTGCGGCTGTGCGGCGAACTGACCCGGGGCAGGCCGTTCGGCGTCAACCTCTTCATTTCCGGCCGGGCGGAGGAGAACGCGGTCCTCGACCGCTATCTCGAGATCCTGGTGGAGGAGGGGGTGCGTCTCGTCGAAACTGCGGGCAACACGCCGGAGGCGCTGATGCCCGCTCTCAAGGCCGCGGGCTGTACCGTCATCCACAAGGTTTCCGCGGTGCGCCACGGCCTGCGGGCGGAGAAGGCGGGGGTGGATGCGCTGGCGATCGTCGGGCAGGAGTGCGGCGGCCATCCCGGCCTGCATTTCGTCGGCACGATGGTGCAGGGGGCGCTGGCCGCCCGCACCTTCACGGTGCCGTTCGCGCTGGGCGGCGGCATCGGCGACGGGCGGCAGCTCCTGGCGGCGCTGGCGCTCGGCGCCGACGCGATCGTCATGGGCTCGCGCATGACGGTGGCGAGCGAGGTGTGGGCGCACGAGGACTACAAGCGCAAGGTCCTGGAGCTGACGGAGGCGGATTCGCGCCTCGTCATGGCGTCCTTCCGCAACACCTACCGCTGCATCGACAACGAGGCGGCGCGCGCCGTGGCGGAGCTGGAGACGGCGGGCGAGCGCGACTTCGCGCGCTACCTGCCGCACGTCCGGGGCGCCAACGCGCGCGAGGCCTACGCGACCGGCGACTGGAACCGCGGCATCCTGTCGATGGGCCAGTCGGCGGCCTTCGCCGACGAGATCAAGCCGGTGGCGGAAATCTTCGCGGAGATCCTGGCCGATGCGGCGGCGGCGCGCGGCCGCCTCGACCGCATGCGGCCGGCCGAAGAAGCCCCTACCAGCGCCGGATCGTGATGTCCTTGGAGCGCCCCGTCAGCAGGGCGTAGATCACTGCCGCGATGATCAGGAACGCGGCCGCCACGCCGATCACCCACAGCACGCTGCTGACGATGGTGACCAGAGCCATCACCAGCAGGGCCGCGACCAGGGCGGCGACGAGCAGGGACAGGGCTTGGCGCATGGCGTGAGGTCCGAT
>JADZBA010000013.1 GCA_020852355.1 Alphaproteobacteria bacterium | reverse complement strand
TCGACAGCGCCCGCATCGCCGCCTGGAAGGCGGAGGAGGCGGCGCGCGCGGCGGGCGCGGCCGAAAGCCTCGCCAAGGGCGCGGTCGTCGCCTCCGATGCGTTCTTCCCCTTCGCCGACGGCCTGCTGGCCGCCGCCGCGGCCGGCGTCACCGCGGTGATCCAGCCCGGCGGCTCGATGCGCGACGCCGAGGTGATCGCGGCGGCCGACGAGCAGGGGCTGGCGATGGTGTTCACCGGCCGCCGCCACTTCCGGCACTGATGGCCGGAATAATCAAATCTGGATTTTGCGGATTATCCGTAATTCTGCTATCTAGGCCATCGCGGAGGAATTGCGATGGTCACCGTCACGTCCGCCGAACTGCAGAAGCATTTCGGCAAGTACCGGGAAGCCGCGATGCGGGAGCCGGTATCCATCACCAATCACGGCCGCGAGAGCCTGGTTCTCGTCTCGGCGAGCGAATACCAGCGGCTCAGGCGTCGCGACCGCGAGGTATTGCGGATCGAGGATCTCGGCGAAGACTTTCTTCGTGCCCTCGAGCGGGCCGAGGTGCCGGCTGATCAGGCGCACCTTGATGCCGAGCTCGAGGGCTGGACGCCTTGACCCTCGCGACGCCGAAGCCGGGTCTGGTCATCCACTATTCGTATCTCTGGTGGCAGGAGCACCGGGACGGACGCGAGGAAGGATCGAAGGATCGTCCATGCGCCGTCGTGCTGACGACGGAGGAGGATGAAGGCGGCGTCCGCGTGACGGTCGTACCCATCACGCATATGCCGCCGGCCCTGCCCGACGACGGGATCGAGATTCCGCGGTCGGTGAAGGAGCGGTTGGGCCTCGATCACGAACGTTCCTGGATCGTCGTCACCGAGGTCAACCGCTTCCTCTGGCCGGGCCCCGATCTGCGGCCGGTGCCGCGGAGCGCGCCTGCCCGGTTCGAGCACGGCTACCTGCCACCCCGTCTCTACGAGGCCCTGCGCGTGCGGATCATCGAGCGCCTGCGCCGCGCCGTGCCGCGCGAATGAGCCGCGTCAGCGCCCCTGCTCGAGGTGCGCCTCGACGAACCAGAGGTCCTTGTCGACGGCCCGCGAGATGCCGGTGAAGAGGTCGGCGGCGCCGGCGTCGCCGAGCGCGTCGGCCTCGGCGATGGCGGCGCGCACCGCCTTGCCGTAGGCGGCGAGCGCGTCGGCCAGCCGGGCGACGTGGTCGGCGGGGCCGACCGGGTAGGTAGGGAGCGTGCTGCGCCCGGCGACCGCCTGCAGGGTGCCCTCGGCGACGCCGCCCAGCGCGGTGATGCGCTCGGCCATGTCGTCGGCCTGGCCGTCGATGCGCCCGGCGATGGCGTCGAACAGCTCGTGCAGCGCGATGAAGCTCGGCCCCTTGACGTTCCAGTGCGCCTGCTTGGCCTGCAGCTTCAGGTCGAGCGCGTCGGCGAGGCGGGCGTTCAGCAGCGTCGCCACCTTTTCGCGGACGGCGGCGGGCAGGTCGATGCGGATGTTCTGCATGGGAGGACCTTCTTTGGAATCATTCCAATGAAGGACGATATGGTCACGGCCTTCGCGGTTGTCCAGCCGGCGCCCGCACCGTCAGCATGATGGCGAAGCCGATCGCGAAGAAGACGATGATCGTGGCCATGCCGGCGCGCTGGCTGTCGAAGGCGAGGGTCGCCCAGGCGAGTGCGGCCGGTCCCATGAAGGCGGTGATCTTCCCCGACAGCGCGAACAGGCCGAACATCTCGCTCTCGCGGTCGGGCGGGGCGAGATGGGCCATCAGCGAGCGGCTGGCCGCCTGTGCCGGCCCGACGAAGACGCCGAGCGCCAGCCCCAGCACCCAGAACCACGCCTTGGTGTCGATCAGCAGCACGCCGATGCCGAACACGATCAGGCCGACGATCGCCGCGAGGATCGTCGGCTTCGGACCGACCCAGTCGTCGATCCAGGCGAAGGCGGCGGCGCCCAGCCCGGCGGTGACGTTGAGCGCGATGCCGAACAGGATGACCTCGTCGAAGCCCATGCCGAAGGTGCCGGCCGCATAGATGCCGCCGAAGGCGAAGAGGGTGTTGAGCGCGTCGATGTAGAAGAGTCGCGCGGCGAGGAAGCGGGCGATGTTCGCCTCCGCGCGGAGGTGGCGCACGGTGTGCCACAGCTGGCCCAGCCCCTCGCGTGCGGCTGCCCACGCACGGATGCCGGTCGGCGGTCGGTCCGGCGTCAGCAGGAAGAGCGGCAGCGAGAAGACCGCGAACCACAGCGCGGTCAGCGGGGCGGCCGCGCGGACATGCTCGGCCTGCGCCTTGTCCAGCCCGAACCAGGGCCGGTCGGTCATCACCAGGCCGACGAGCGCCACGACGAGGCAGGCGAGGCCGCCGGCGTAGCCGATGCCCCAGGCCCAGCCCGACCAGCGCCCGATGCGCGCGGGCGGCACGAGGTCGGGCAGCATCGCGTTGTAGAACACCGTGGCCAGCTCGAAGGCGATCGAGGCGACGACGGCCAGCGCCAGCGCCGGCAGCACCCAGGCCGGGTCCGGCCGCACGAACCACAGCAGCCCGCCCG
>JADZBA010000012.1 GCA_020852355.1 Alphaproteobacteria bacterium | reverse complement strand
TCGGCATGGCCGAGGTCCAGGCCGCCTCGGTGCTGGCGATGATGGGCGCCTTCGACTTCGTCGGCACCATCGTCTCGGGCTGGCTGTCGGACCGCTACGACAACCGCAAGCTGCTGTTCTGGTACTACGGCCTGCGCGGCCTCTCGCTGCTGTTCCTGCCGACGAGCACCTTCACGCTCTACGGCCTGTCGCTGTTCGCGGTGTTCTACGGCCTCGACTGGATCGCCACGGTGCCGCCGACCGTGAAGCTGGCCGGCCAGGCCTTCGGGCGCGAGCGGGCGCCGCTGGTCTTCGGCTGGATCTTCACCGGCCACCAGCTCGGCGCGGCGGTGGCGGCGTTCGGCGCCGGCTTCAGCCGCGACGCGCTGGCGAGCTACCTGCCGGCCTTCTACGTCGCGGGGGCGGCCTGCATCGTCGCCGCCCTGCTGGCCCTGGCGGCACGGACGCCGCGGCCGCGCGCCCTGGCGCAGCCGGCGGCGTGACGCCGGCGGCATCGATGGCATACTCCGCCCCGCAGCCGCGGCGAATCCGCGGCACGGGGAGCGCAGGCGCGATGCAGGAAGCGGGCGAGTTCGATTTCGTGATCGTCGGGGCCGGGTCGGCCGGGTGCGTGCTGGCCAACCGGCTGACCGCCGACGGCCGGACCACGGTCCTGCTGCTCGAGGCGGGCGGCAAGGACACCGACCCGTGGATCCACATCCCCGCCGGCTTCTACCGCAACATCTACAACCCGAGGGTCGCCTGGCGCTTCGAGACCGAACCCGAGCCGCAGATGCTGAACCGCCGCATCCCCTGGCCCCGCGGCAAGGTGCTGGGCGGGTCGAGCTCGATCAACGGCCTCATCTACATCCGCGGCCAGAAGGAGGACTTCGACCTCTGGCGGCAGATGGGCAATGCGGGCTGGTCCTACGACGACGTGCTGCCCTATTTCCGCAAGTCCGAGGACCAGGAGAACGGGGCCGACGCCTATCACGGCACCGGCGGGCCGCTGGCCGTCTCCGAGCTGCGCACGCGCCATGAGCTCTACGACGCCTTCATGGCCGGCGCCCAGGAGGCCGGGCACCCCTACAATCGCGACTTCAACGGCGCCGACCAGGCCGGCGTCGGGCCGCTGCAGGTGACGGTGCGCGGCCATCGCCGCTGCAGCGCGGCCCGCGGCTACCTGCGCCCGGCCATGCGGCGGCCGAACCTCAGGGTCGAGGTCCACGCGCTGACCCGCCGCGTGCTGACCGAGGGCCGCCGCGCGGTCGGCGTCGAGTACGCGCAGCACGGGCAGGTGCGCACCGTCCGCGCGCGCCGCGAGGTGCTGCTCTGCGGCGGCACCATCCATTCGCCACAGATCCTGCAGCTCTCGGGCATCGGGCCGGGCGGGCTGCTGCAGGCGCACGGCGTCGCGGTGGTGCACGACCTGCCGGGCGTGGGCGAGAACCTGCAGGACCATCTCGGCGGCCGGCTGATCTACCGGGTGCGCCGGGCGAACACGCTGAACGAGATCTCGCACTCCTGGTGGCGCAAGGGGATCACCGGGCTGGAATACGTCTTCCGCCGCGGCGCGCTGATGACCGGTGCCGCGCCGATCGGCCTCTTCCTCAAGACGCGGCCGGAGCTGGCCTCGCCCGACATCCAGTACCAGTTCCTCGCCGGCAGCTCGCCCAAGGCGGGCGAGGCGATGCACGACTTCCCGGGCTGCACCATCGTCGCCATCCCCTGCCGGCCGGAGAGCCGGGGGTGGCTGCGCATCCAGTCGCCCGATCCGACGGTCGCGCCGAAGATGCTGGCGAACTACCTCTCGACGCAGGGCGACCGCGACACGATGGTGGCCGGCCTGCGCGCCGCCCGCGCCGTCTTCGCCACGCCGGCGATGCGCCGCGTCGTCAGCGAGGAGTTCATGCCCGGCCCCGGCGCGGTCACCGACGAGCAGATCCTCGACCACGTCCGGGCCACCGCCGGCACGACCTTCCACCAGACCAGCACCTGCATGATGGGCCCGCACCCGACCGCGGTGGTCGACACCGGCCTGCGCGTCAAGGGCATGGAGCGCCTCAGGGTCATCGACGCCTCGATCATGCCGACGGTGGTGTCGGGCAACACCAACGCCACCGCCATCATGATCGCCGAGAAGGGCGCGGACATGATCCTCGGCGCGGCGGCGTAGCGGCAGCATGCCGCGATCGTCGCCTCACTCGCGGTGCAGGCCGACCGGTCGGAACGGCCGTCAGCGACAGCGACACCGCCGACGAACCGGGCCCGCCTGCCTATCCCTTGCTCATCGCCAGCAGCTTGCCGACCATCTCCTCGGTCAGGTTGCCGCCGGTGACGACGGCGAGCGTCTTCTTCGACTGGTCGACCTTGCCGGCGAGGAAGCCCGCCGCGGCGACGACGCCGGCCGGCTCGCCCAGCACCTTGCCGCGGAACAGCAGCATGCGGAACGCGTCGGCGATGTCCTGCTCGCGGATCAGCACGACGTCGTCCATGTACTTCTGCAGGTGGCGGAACGGGAACTCGCCCGGGCGCACCGCCGACAGCCCGTCGGCCATGCTGTCCCAGTAGTCGATCAGGGTCGGCTCGCCCCTCTGGCGTGAGACCCAGTAGGCGTTGGCGCGCTCGGGCTGCACGCCGATCACCTTGATGTCCGGCCGCAGCAGCTTGATCGCCGTCGCCGTGCCGGCCGCCATGCCGCCCGAGGAGACCGGCACCAGCACCTGCTCGACGTCGGGCATGTCCTCGACGATCTCCAGCCCGATCCCGGCATGGCCGAGTGCGACCGGCCGGTCCTCCCAGGTGTCGATCGCGGTCATGCCGCGCTCGCGGGCGACGCGCTCGACGGTCGGCTGGCGCTGGGCGGCATCGGTGCCGCTGAAGAACACCTCGGCGCCGTGCGCCCGCGTCGCCGCCACCTTGTAGGGGCTGGTGCGGTCGAGCATCACCACGACGACGGGCACCTTCATGATCCGCCCCGCCAGCGCGAAGCCCTGGGCGAAGTTGCCCGAGGACGTCATCACCACGCCCTTGGCCCGCGCCGCCGGCGACAGCGCGTTCATCACCGCGAAGGCGGCCCGCGGCTTGTAGGCGCCGGTCACCTGATGGGTCTCCAGCTTGAGGAACAGTCGCTCCGCCCCGATCTCCAGCGGCTCGCGCGCCAGCGGCAGGATCGGCGTGCGGCGGATGACGGCGGGCATCGCGGCGCGCACGGCGCGGATCTCGTCGAGGGTGATGAGCGGGGCGGCGGTGGCCGTGTCGGGCATGGGGCGTCTCCCTTGGGCAGGGGCGGACGCTAGCACGCCGCGGACGGCCCGTTCTATTGTCCGCGCCTGATGGCAATCCAACGCACCGTCCTCATCACCGGCGCGAGCCGCGGCATCGGGCTCGCCGCCGCGCACCGTTTCGCCGCCCTCGGCCACCGCGTGGTCGGCATCGCCCGCTCGGCGGCGCCCGACGGCTTTCCCGGCACCTTCCACAGCGTCGACCTCGCCGCCCCCGACCTGGCGGAGCGGCTCGCCCCGATCGTCGCCGCGACACCGGTGGACGTGCTGGTCAACAACGCCGGGGCCGGCCGCTCGTCCCTGCTGGGCGAGGTCCGGCTGGAGGACTTCGATACCATCGTCCGCCTCAACCTGACCGCCATGCTGGTCGCGACCCGGGCCTGCCTGCCGCACATGCGCACGCAGGGCTGGGGCCGCGTCGTCAACGTCGGCAGCCGCGCCGGCCTCGGCAAGGAAGGCCGCGGCGTCTACGGCGCGACCAAGGCGGGCGTCACCGGCTTCACCCGCACCTGGGCGCTGGAGCTGGCGGCCGAGGGCGTCACCGTCAACTGCGTCGCCCCCGGCCCGATCGAGACCGAGCTGTTCCGCAGGGGCCAGCCGCCCGGCAGCGCGGCGCGCGCGGCCATCCTCGCCGCCATGCCCATGAAGCGCATGGGACAGCCCGACGAGGTGGTCGCGGCCTTCGTCTTCTTCGCCGGCGAGGACGCGGGCTTCGTCACCGGCCAGGTGCTCTATGTCTGCGGCGGCCTGACCATCGCCAAGGATCCGATTTGACGGCGCGCGGCGACCCCGACCGGGGCGCCCCGGCAGAAACGGCGCGGCAGCTCGACCAGCTCGATCTCGTGCCGCGCCGGCTCGCCGTGGAGCAGCGCGCCGGAATCGACATCCGCCAGCAGGGTGAACGGCAGGTTCCGGCTCATGCCGCCCTCCCCCACGCGCCTTCGGCGTCGCGGACCAGCAATCGGCCGGCAGAGCGGATTGCGGCGCGCGGGTTGCGGAAGATCTTGCCGTCGATCGGGTAGAAGCGGCGCTCCGAGGCGTAGAAGCGGAAGCCCTTCTCCCGCTCGTGCCGGACGACGATGCCGGCGGTGACGTCGTCGACGACGATGGCGAATGCGTCAGCCATGACTGCTCCCTGGCGCCCGCCCTGGGGCGGCGCGGCGATGCCGATGAGTTGCCGTGTGGGGAAGCGGGCGCTCGAGGGCGCTCGCCCGAGGGCCGCCGCTCAGGCGGCGCGGCTACACATTCGCCGGGTGCCGGTCATCGTCGGTCTCCTCGCATCTCGTGCCGGAGCCACGAAGCGTGCTCGTGGCGCTTTAGCGTTTGGTGACGCGGCGCAAGCTGCTTCCGTCAAATTGCCGCGGGGCCTCCCGGCCCGGATCCCGCCGCCGGAGCCGCGGGCAGGTGGACCATCGCCCGGGGGCTGGGAACCGACAAACGAGAAATGTTCGTGCCCGCCTTGAGATTTCCTTGGGCCGCCGCCCCTATCCCTCGGGCCGCAACGCCACGCCGGACGCATCGAACAGGTGCGCCGCGGTGAGGTCGAGGGACAACGTCCGCCGCTCGCCGATGGTGAACGGCGCGTCGCCGGCGATGCGGGCGACGAGGGTCCGCTCGAGGCCCGGCATGCGCGCGATGGCCATGGTCTCCGCGCCCAGCCGCTCGACCTGCACGATCTCCACCGCGACCCCCGCCCTATGCGCGCCCGTCGTCGCGGGGTCGCCGACGTCCTCGGGGCGGATGCCGAAGGTGACCGCGGTGCCGGGGGCCAGCGACGGTGCGGCACCGGCCGGCAGGTCGAGGTCGGCGGCGCCGACCCGCAGGCGGCGGCCGCCGGGCCCATCGGTGACGACCGCCGGCATCAGGTTCATCGGCGGATTGCCGAGGAAGCCGGCGACGAAGGTGTTCGCCGGCCGGCGATAGACGTCGATCGGCGCGCCGACCTGCACCACCCGGCCGCCGTTCATGATGCAGATGCGGGTGCCCATCGTCATCGCCTCGACCTGGTCGTGCGTGACGTAGATCATCGTCGCCTGCAGCCGCCGATGCAGCGCCGCGATCTCGCCGCGCGTCGAGACGCGCAGTGCCGCATCGAGGTTCGACAGCGGCTCGTCGAAGAGGAAGACCTTCGGATCGCGCACGATGGCGCGGCCGAGCGCCACCCGCTGGCGCTGACCGCCCGAGAGCGCGTGCGGCTTGCGATCGAGCAGACCGGCGAGGCCGAGGACGCCCGCGACGGCGGCGACCCGCCGGTCGATCTCCGCCCGTTCCACCGCCCGACGGCGCAGCCCGAAGCCGAGATTCTCACGCACCGTCATGTGCGGGTAGAGGGCGTAGGACTGGAACACCATGGCGATGTCGCGGTCCTTGGCCGGCACGCCGTTGACCACCCGGCCGTCGATCGAGAGCGTGCCCGAGGTGATCGATTCCAGCCCCGCGATCATCCGGAGCGTCGTCGTCTTGCCGCAGCCCGAGGGGCCGAGCAGGACCATGAACTCGCCGTCGCGGACCTCCAGCGTCACGTCCTCGGCGGCCGGCGCGTGGGCACGGTCGTAGATCTTGGTCAACCGGTCGAGCGTCACTACCGCCATGCGTGCAACCGTCTCACTTGACCGCGCCCGCGGTCATCCCCTGGATGAGCTTCTCCGAGAAGAAGGCATAGACGACGACCACCGGGATGATGGCGATCATCAGCCCGGTCGCGATCATGCCCACGTCCTCCTGGGTGTCGCCGATGAAGCGCTGGATGCCGAGCGGCAGCGTGCGGTTGTCCTCGTCGGTGATCAGCACGACGGCGTAGAGGAACTCATTCCACAGCAGGATGAAGTTGAGGATGATCGTGGTGGCGACCGCCGGCAGCGCGATCGGCAGCGCCACCCGCCAGAAGATCTCCCAGTCGGAGTAGCCGTCCATGCGCGCAGCGTCGAACAGGTCGGACGGGATGCGCGCGAAGAAGCTCTCCAGGATGTAGATCGTCAGCGGTAGCTGGATCGCCACATAGACCAGCGTCAGGCCGACCTTGCTGTTGTAGAGCCCGTACTGCACCAGGATCTGGAACAGCGAGATGATGGTGATCTGCGGCGGGAAGATGATCGTCGAGAAGAGCACGAAGTAGATCACCCGGTTGAGGCGGAACCGGTAGCGCGCCAGGCAGTGCGCGGCCATCGCGCCGACCACCGTCAGGATGACGACGGCCGTCACCACCACCTGCACCGAGTTGCCGAAGTAGGTGGCGTAGTTGGAGTTGAACCACGCCTCCGGAAACTTGTGCCAGTGCGCCGGGAACGGCAGGGCGAAGTGGGAGCGGTGGATCTCGGTCGTCGTCCTCAGCGACATCATCGCCGCCCAGACGAACGGACCGGATGCGAACGCCGTATAGAGGCTGAGGCCGAGCAGCAGCAGGGTGCGCTTCAATACCGACGCAGTCACCGCTCAGAACTCCAGCTTCTCGCGCCGGCGGAACGCCCAGGTCATGGCGAGCACCGTCGTCAGCACGATGACGAACCACACCGTAGCGATCGTCGAGGGGTAGCCGAGATCGAAGGTCGTCCACTCGAAGGCGCGCTTGTAGACGTAGGTCGAGACCGTCTCGGTCGCCCACAGCGGGTTGCCCTTGGTGGTGATCCACACGAGGTCGAAGATCTTCATCTTGCCGATGAAGGAAAGCACGATGAGGTTCAGCACCGTCGCCCGGGTGAGCGGCAGGATGACGAAGACGAGCTTGCCGCCCCAGCCGCAGTTGTCCAGCTCGGCGGCCTCGATCACTTCGCGCGGCAGCGAGTGCAGGGCGGCCAGCAGCACGACCATGTTGAAGCCGGTCCACATCCAGCTCGTCACGAAGATCAGTGACGGCAGCGCCGTCGCCGGGTCGCCCAGCCAGGGATGGGCGAGCGCGCCCAGCCCCAGCGCCCGCAGCGCGGCGTTCACCGGCCCCCAGTCGTAGTTGTAGATCCACAGCCAGAGGATGCCGACGACGACATAGGACATCAGCACCGGGGTGAACCACGCGACCCGGAAAAAGCGCGCGCCCGGCACCTTGGCGTAGAGCGCGAGCGCCAGGAGCATCGCCACGGAGACCTCGACCAGCGGCGAGGTGCAGGCCCAGACGATGGTATTGCGGACTGCCTTCCAGAAGATCTCGTCGCCCGCCAGTTCGACGTAGTTGGCGAGGCCGACATACTCGTCGCGACGCGGCAGGACCTTGTGGAAGCTGTTCCACAGGGTCCGGACCGCGGGGTAGGCCGTCAGCGCGACATAGATGGTCACCGCCGGCAGCAGGAACGCGACGATGGTGCCCCAGGGCTTGCGCAACCCGTCGTCGCGATGGGCCGGCGCCTCGCCCATCGCGCACCCCGCCCGGGCCGCGCCCTCAGTACGCGGCGGCCTGCTGCTTCACCGCGTCCTCGACGCTGATGATCCCTGCCGGGAAGGCGTTGTTGAAGACCTGGATGTAGACCTCCTTCGGCTTGCCGGTCATGACCTGGATCGGGATGCCGAAGTAGTACTTCGCGCCGGCGTTGGTCTTCTCGATCATGCTGAAATACGCGGCAGCCTGGGTGTCCTTGACCTTCGACGCGTCGGTCTTGATGCCGGTCTGCACCTGCACCTTCTCCAGCCAGCGGTTGCCGACCTCCTGCGACAGGAACGTGCCGAGGAAGGCCAGCACCTCCTTGCGGTTCTTGGTCTCGGCGTTGGCGACGTAGCTGCCGCCGATGGCGATGGTGCGGCATTCGTTGCACACCGCGCCCGGGACCGCGGGAAACTGCATGATGCCGAGCGGGAAGTCCTTGGGCTGGCCGCCCTTGTCGACCGGATTGAAGGCGCGCGAGGTGTACCAGCTGCCGTTGAGGAAGGTGAGCGCGCCGGGGTTGGTGTGGAAATAGACGTGCGCCTCGGCAAGCTTCAGCGTGCTGAAGGTGTTGGGCAACAGGCCCGCCTCGGTCAGGCTGCGGATCCATTTCAGCGTGTCGACGACCCGCGGGTCCGTCCACGGCAGCTTGCCGCGCAGCAGCTTGTCGTAGTCGTCGGTACCGAGCCGCTTCACCAGCGCCTCGTGCGTCAGGTGCGCGCCGGGATAGGGCCGGTCGCCGACGCCGAGAGCCATCGGCGTGATGCCCTTGGCCTTGGCCTTCTTCACCATGTCCATGAAGGCGTCGGGCGACATCTGGCGGTTGTCCGGAACCTGGACGCCGAGCCCCTCCATCATCTTCGTGTTGTAGTAGAGCTCCATCGTCCAGGCTTCGAGCGGCAGGCCGTAGGGCTTGCCCTTATGGGTCCAGGCCTCCTTGGCCCAGGGCTCCACCTTCGACCAGTCGAGCCCCGACAGGTCGAGCAGGAAGCCGTTGTCCATGTACTCGGCCTGGTCGGGCTCGGCGTAGAAGATGTCGGGTGCCTGCCCGGCGCGAAGCGCGGTCTTGAGGCCCGCATAGAGCGCGGTCTTCTCGTACCAGGTCGCCTTGATCGTCGTCCCCGGGTTCTTCGCCTCGAACTCCTTGATGACGGCTTCGACGAACTCGCGCTTGGGCAGTTCGGCCGCCCAATGGCTCCAGAACGTCAGTTCCTTCGCCTGCGCCGCCGCTGCGGCCCAGGCGAGAACACCCAGAGAGATCGCGACGAGCGCCGAACGGCCACCGACCCGCATGCTGTCCTCCCCTGCCGCGACCGGCATCTTCGCGAGAGCCGGTCTTCCAGCACCCCGAAGCATAGAGAGGACGCAACCTTATTCAACGGCGCTGTTGACCGGCGCCGGGCAACGGTCCGTCAGTTCTCGACCCGCACCCACCACAGTGCGAGCGCGTCGTCGGCACGCTGGACGAGCGAGATGCCCGGGCGCACCGCCCAGGCGAGCGCCTGCTGGTGCAGCGGGATGTGGCCGACCTCGTCCTTGTGGATCTGGAAAGCCTCGCGGATCATCGCGTTGCGCTTCACCGGATCGGTCTCGGAGCGCACCTGCTCCTGCAGCGCGTCGACGCGGGCATTGGAGTAGCCGCCGGGATTGTAGCTGCCCTGCCCCTTCTGCGCGCCCGGCCGGAGCTCGGCGCGCGTTCCCATCACGTTGAAGAGCGGGCTGTGCGCATCGTAGCTGGAGGGCTGCCAGCCGAGCAGGAAGAAGGAGGTGTTCCGCGACAAGACCTTCTGGAAGTAGATGCTCTTGGTCTGGGCGTTGAGGCGCACCTTGATGCCGACACGGGCCAGCATCGGCACCACCGCCATGCAGATCGCCTCGTCGTTGACGTAGCGGTCGTTGGGGCAGTCCATGCCG
This sequence comes from Alphaproteobacteria bacterium, assembly GCA_020852355.1. Classification (GTDB taxonomy): domain Bacteria; phylum Pseudomonadota; class Alphaproteobacteria; order ATCC43930; family Allostellaceae; genus Allostella. Next base: position 46,457 of record JADZBA010000012.1, on the reverse strand, counting down.
ATCTCGAAGCCGTCGGGATAGCCCGCCTCGGCCAGCAGCTTGCGCGCCGCCTCGGGATCGTAGGGCCAGCGCGTGTTGAGCGCGGCATCGAAGCCGTTGATCCCGGGGGCGGCCATCAGGGCGCTCGGCGTCGAGGCGCCGCGCATCACCTTGTCGCGGATCGCCTCGATGTCGATCGCCTGGTACATCGCCTTGCGGACGCGCACGTCCTTCAGCGGGTTCTTCCCCGTCACGTTCGATTCGAGAAGCTGGTCGCGCTCGACGTCCATGCCGAGGAAGATCGTGCGCAGCTCCGGCCCCTGCAGCACCTTGAGGCCCGCAGCAGAGATTCGGGCGACGTCCTGCAGCGGCACCGGATAGATCATGTCGACCGCGCCAGAGAGCAGCGCGGAGACGCGCGTCGGGTCGGACTTGATCGGCGTGAACACGGCCTCGGTCAGATTATGCTCGACCTTGCCCCACCAGTCCGGGTTCGGCACGAGGACCGTCTTCACATCGGGTTCGTAGCTGCGCACACGGAAGGGTCCGGTGCCGTTGGCGTGGCGCGTCGCGTAGTTCTCGACCTTCCTTGCGACGCTGCCCGGCTTCGTCGCGCCGTTCGCCTCGGCCCACTCCTTGTCCAGGATGTACCAAGTGGTGATCTCCTGCGGCAGGATCGGGTTCGGTCCGGCGGTGACGAACTCGACGGTCAGGTCGTCGACCTTCCGCGCCTGCTTGATCGAGGTCACCTTGCTGGCGATGTCGGAGCCCTCCGCCAGCGCACGCTCCCAGGAGAAGACGACGTCATCGGCCGTGAACGGCGCGCCGTTTTGGAACTTCACGTTCGGCCTGAGATGGAAGCGCCACAGCGCCGGCTCGGGATTCTCCCAGCGCACCGCCAGGGCGGGCTCCAGCTCCAGCGCCTTGCCGCGCCCGATCAGGGGCTCGTAGACGTTCCCCTGCATGCTGTGCGTGAAGGTCTCGTTCAGCGCGTAGGGATCGAACGAGTTGAGGTCGCCGCGATAGGAGAAGCGGAACGACTTGGCGTCGGCCGCCGTACCCGCGAGCAGCAGGCCGATGGCCAGCGTCGCCGGCGCCGTCAGGGTGCGGTGCATCGCGAACCTCCTCATTGCTACTGGTGCAAGTCCGTTGCCGGCAGCGAGTCGACGGTGTCCAGGGCAAGCGGGAATGCCTGGTCGGCGGTCCGCTTCGCCCAGTCCTTGTCCGGCACGCGCAGGAGCGCGCGCTGCTGCCCCGCGGTCAGCTCCTCCCCGGCCTTGCTGACGTCGACCGTCAGCACCTCGCCGCCCTGCACGACCAGGTGCCCGTCGACATAGACGTCGGTGATCGGCCGCTCGAGGGCGGAGAAGATCAGGCTGCGCAGCGGGTCGCGCAGCGGCTGCATCATCGGATGGCGGCAATCGACGACGACGATGTCGGCCCTGCAGCCGGGCGCCAGCCGGCCGATGTCGTCGCGCTGCAGCGCCTTGGCGCCGCCGACCGTGCCGGCATAGAACACGTCCTCGACCTTGGTGGCGCCGACATCGCGGGCCGCGACCTTGCCCATCACCGCCGCCCAGCGCATCTCGTCGACGAAGTTGTGCGGGTAGGAATCGGTGCCGAGCCCGATGTTCACCCCTGCCCTGCGGTACTTGCCGAAATGCTGCAGCACGACGCCGCCGCGCACGAAGTTGTGCGGGCAGTGCGCGACGTGCGAGCCGGATTCCGCGATGCGCGCGAGGTCGCGCTTCTCCGGCCACTCGATCCAGGAATGCTCGTCGATGAAGATCGCGTGGCCGATGATGAAGTTGGGCGCCAGAAGACCGATCGATTCCAGCCACTCGATCGGCGTCTTGCCGTGCCGGCGCACCATCTCGCGGAACTCGACGACGCTCTGCGCGGCGTGCAGCGTCATCGGCAGGCCGCGCTCCAGCGCCGCGTCGCGCGCGTCCTGCAGCAGGTCGGGTTTGCAGGTGTCGATCTGGCCGGGAGCCATCATGCCGAAGATGCGGTCAGAGGGATGGGCCGCAACCGTATCCAGCAGGCGCACCGCCTCGTCGAACGCGCGGCGGCCGGCCGCCTCGTCGAACTCGTAGAGCACCTCATGCCCGTTGGGGGTGTACCAGTAGCCCGAGCGGAACGAGGGCGCGAGGCATACCCGCATGCCGGTGCCCAGCACCTCGTCGATCCAGTTCGCCCGGTTGGGCGAGTAGTCGACCAGCGTCGTGACGCCGCTCTTCAACATCTCCCAAGCCGCCATGCGGAAGGCGGCGCTGCGGGCGCCGTCGTCCTGGTAGATCTGCGGGTTGTCGCGGGCGGCCTGGCTTTCCGCCAGCGTCGTCGTGTAGTTCGAGCGGCCGACGAGCACGGTGTATTCGTAGAGCGTGCTCATCCCCAGTTTCCGACTCTTGTGCTCCTCCGTCAGCCCGCGCAGCAGCGGCTCGGAGGTCGGGTGGGCATGGATATTGACGAAGCCCGGCAGGATCAGCCGGTCCGTGCCGTCGACGATGGTGTCCGCGGCGCCCGCATAGCCTCGGCCGACATGGATCAGCGTGCCGTCGCGGAACACCACGTCGGCATCGCGCAGATAGACGTGCCGGTCGGCGGCCGCATCGTAGGCGACCACCCAGTCGGCCTTCCTGATCCAGGTCGTGCTCATGTCGTCTCCGTCATCTCGGGAAGGCCTCGTCGCGCCGCCACGTGGCATGCGACGCGGTGATCCTCGCCTCGGGCGAAATTCAGCGCCGGCGCGGTCGTGCGGCAGGCGGGCTCGGCCACCAGGCAGCGCGGATGGAAGGCGCAGCCGGGCGGCGGGTCGGCCGGGTTGGGGGGATCGCCCGGCGCCGCCGCCGCCACGCCGGCGACGCCCAGGCGCGGGACCGAGGCCAGCAGCGCCCGCGTGTAGGGGTGCTGCGGCCGCTCCAGCACCTCGGCGGCCGGCCCCTCCTCGACGATGCGGCCGAGATACATGACGGCGACGCGCTCGCAGACCTGCCGGACGACCGCGAGGTTGTGGCTGATGAAGAGATAGGAGAGGCCGCGTTGCCGGCGCAGCGCGCCGAGGAAGTCGAGGATCTGCGCCTGCACCGAGACGTCGAGGGCCGACGTCGGCTCGTCGAGGACGACGAGCTGCGGCTCCAGCGCCAGCGCGCGGGCGATGCAGACGCGCTGCTTCTGCCCGCCCGACAGCTCGTGGGGGTGGCGGTGCAGGAAGTCCCCCGGCAGCCCGACCTCGGCCAGCAGCGCCGCCACACGGTCGTGCAGCGCGCGGCCGCGGGCGATGCCCTGGATGCGCAGCGGCTCCGCCACCGCCGACATCACGGTGAGGCGCGGGTCGAGAGCGGCCGAGGGGTTCTGGTGGATGAGCTGCATGCGCCGACGCAAGCGGCGCATGGCGCGCTCGGAGAGGTCGGTGATGTCCTGGCCGGCGAAGCGGATGCTGCCGCCCGAGAGCGGCACCAGGCGCAGCAGCAGGCGCGCCAGGGTGGACTTGCCGCAGCCGCTCTCGCCGACCAGTCCCAGTGACGCGCCGGCCTCCAGCGTGACGTCGACCCCGGCGACCGCGGCGACGCGGCCGGGCGGCCGGAAGGCGGTGCGCGGGGTCAGGTACGTCTTGGCGAGCCCCCGCGCTTCGAGCAGTGGCGCCTCCGGCAGCGGCGCGGTCATGGCGTCGCGTGGTGGCAGGCGACGCTGCGCCCCGGCAGCAGCGTGCGGCGCAGCGGCTTCTCGACGCGGCAGCGCTCGCTCGCCAGCGGGCAGCGCGGATGGAAGCGGCAGCCGGACGGGGGATGCAGCAGGCTGGGGATGCTGCCGGGCATGCCGCGCGGCTTCGCCTCCGGGCGGCCGAGGTCAGGGACGGCGGCGATGAGGCCCTGGGCGTAGGGATGCAGCGGCCGGGCGATCAGCTCCGGCGTCGGCGCCTCCTCGACCACCGTGCCGGCATACATGACGGCGACGCGCGCACAGCTCGCCGAGACGACGCCGAGGTCGTGGCTGATCAGCATCAGCGCCAGCCCGCGCGCGCGCACCAGCCCGTCGATGAGCGCCAGCACCTGCGCCTGCACCGTCACGTCGAGCGCCGTCGTCGGCTCGTCGGCGACGAGCAGCGCCGGCTCGCCGGCGAGCGCCATGGCGATCAGCACGCGCTGGCGCATGCCGCCGGAAAGCTGGTGCGGGTGGCTGGCGAGCAGCCGCTGCGGCTCCGGCAGGCCGACCGCGGACAGCAGCTCGGCCGCCAGCGCGCGTGCGGCGCGGCGCGGGCGCGGACGGCCGCCCGCGGCGCTGTCCTGGCCGCGGATGGCGTCCTCCATCTGGGTCGCCACCGCGAGCAGCGGGTTGAGATAGCTGGCCGGGTCCTGGAAGACCATGGCGATGGCGCGGCCGCGCAGCCGGCGCAGCGCCGCCTCCTCCAGGCGCAGCAGATCCTCGCCGCGGAAGCGGATGGCGCCCGAGACGACGCGTGCCGGCGGGCTGGGGTTGAGCTGCAGCAGGCTGCGCGCCAGCACCGACTTGCCGCAGCCGGTCTCGCCGACGACGCCCAGCGTCTCCCCGGCATCGAGCCGCAGGTCGATGCCGTCGAGCACATGGTGCGTGCCGTCGAAGGTGTCGAAGGCGAGGCGGTAGTCGGCGATCTCCAGCAGCGTCGTCACCCGCGATGGCTCCGCGGGTCGAGGATGTCGCGCAGCCCGTCGCCCAGCAGGTTGAAGCCCAGCACGGAGAGATAGATGGCGAGCCCCGGAAACAGCGCGTACCACCACCATTCGGGCAGGTAGCCGCGGGCGATGGCGATCATCGCCCCCCATTCCGGCGTCGGCGGCTTGGCGCCCAGCCCGATGAAGCCCAGCGAGGCCACGGCGAGGATCGCCTGGCCGATGTCCATGCTCATCTTGACGATCAGCGGCGACAGGCTGTTGGGCAGCACGTGCCGCCACAGGATGCGCAGGCGCGAGGCGCCGGCGACGCGGGCGGCCTCGATGTACGGCTCCTCGCGGATCGACAGCGCCTTGGCCTCGGCGAGCCGGACATAGCCCGGCCACCACACGAGGACCAGCGCCACCATGGCGTTGCCGATGCCGGGACCCAGCGCCGCGACGATGGCGATGGCGAGCACCAGGCCCGGCACCGACAGGAACATGTCGGTCAGCCGCATGATCGTCTCGCGCAGGCGGCCACTGCTCATGCCGGCGAGGATGCCGAGGGGCACGCCGATGCCGGCGGCTGCCAGCATGATGCCGATGCCGACGAGCAGCGACAGGCGCGCGCCGACGATGACGCGGGTGAGGATGTCGTTGCCGACCTCGTCGGTGCCGAACCAGTGCGCGGCCGAGGGCGGCTGCAGCTTGCGGGCGAGATTGACCGCACCCGCGACGTCGTCGGGATAGGGCACGATCCACGGGCCGGCGAGCGCCAGCCCGACGACCAGCACGACCAGCGCCAGGCCGAGACGCGAGGAGAAGGAGCGCCCGAGCAGCCAGGCGGCGAGCCGCCACTTCCGGCCGCGGCCGCCCGACACGCCGGCCGATGCGGCCTCGACGGGCAACACGTCGGCCATCCTCACGCGCTCCTGAGGCGCGGGTCGAGCACCCCGTAGAGCAGGTCGACCAGCAGGTTGGCGATCATGAAGTTGACGCCGACGATCATCGTCACGCCCATGACCGGCTTGAAGTCGCCGGAGATCGCCGAGGAGACGGCGTAGAGGCCGATGCCGGGCCAGTCGAACACCGTCTCGACCAGCACCGTCGAGCTCATCATCCAGCCCCAGCGCAGGCCGATGATGGCGAGCGTCGGCAGCATGGCGTTCTTCAGCGCGTGGACCGCGACGATGCGCCAGGGCGTGACGCCGTGGGCGCGCGCCGAGACGACGTAGTCCGCGCGCAGGGCCTCGACCATCTCGCTGCGGTTCACGCGCAGGATCGAGGCGAGGCATGGGAAGGACAGCACGAGGGCCGGCAGGATCATGTAGGTGAGACCCTCGACGAAGATCCCGCCCTGCCCGCGCAGCAGCGCATCGAGCAGCAGCAGCCCGGTGATCGGGTCGGGCGGCTCCGTCACCACCGACAGCCGGCCGCTGGTCGGCAGCCAGCCGAGCCAGGTCGCGATCAGGAGCTGCAGCAGGAGGCCGAACCAGAAGGGCGGCAGGGCGATGCCGGAGACCGCGAAGATGCGCGTGACATGGTCGATCGGCCCGTCCTTGTGCAGGGCGGACAGCATGCCGAGCGGCAGCCCGACCAGCACGCCCGTCAGCATCGCCAGCACGCACAGCTCCAGCGTCGCCGGGAAGTAGCGCGCGAGGTCGGTGCCGACGTCGCGGCCGGTCGCGACCGACCGCCCGAACCTGCCCTGGGCGAGATCGGAGACGTAGCGCAGGAACTGCTCGGGCAGCGGCTTGTCGAGCCCGTAGTCGCGGCGCGCCTGCTCGATCTGCGAGCGGCTGGCGTCCGGTCCGGCGGCGAGTGCCGCGGGATCGGAGGGTGCCACGTTGGCGATGGTGAAGGTGATGCAGACCAGCCCGAACAGCATCAGCGCCGCCAGACCGATGCGCCGGATGACGTAGATCAGCATGGAAGCGGTGGGCCGACGCCAGCAACCCGCACCGCGATCAGATCCTCACCCTGAGACGACCAGGGCGCGGGCGCGCACCACGATTGGAGAAAGGGGCCGGTGCCACACTTGCGCCCTCTCCGCCCTTCAGGGCGGAGAGGGAGGGGACCCGCCGCCCAGCGGTGGGGAGGGTGAGGTGGGCGGCGCCACCGCATCCGGCTTCGGTCACCAGGATTCATATGCGCCGCGCACGCGGCGCCCACCTCACCCCGACCCTCTCCGCCCTGAAGGGCGGAGAGGGAGCACGCCTCCACGTCCGGCGCATACCGGTCGACGTTCAAGGCAGGCTCGGGATGAGGAAATATCGATCTGCTCAAGAGGATCGATCCCGCGACCACTCCTCCCTCACGCGTCGATGTGCATCGGGTAGAAGTCGACCTCGCCGGTGAAGCGGATCGGGCTGAAGGTGAACCCCTTCACGTAGTCGCGGTTCGCCCAGAGGCGGTTGGCGACCATGCCGAACAGCTCGGGCTGGTCGTCGACGATGCGCTTCTGGATCTCGGCGTAGAGCGCCGTCCTCCTGGCCGGGTCGACCTCGCCGCGCGCGTCGGCGATCATCTTCCAGACCTCGGGATTCTCGTAGTGGCTCATGCCGTAATACAGGCCCCAGGAATCGCGGTGATACTGGTAGGCGACCGTGTCGGGATCGGTGGCCAGCGGCGTGACGTAGACCGAGGTCATGTTGGGCGCGGTGTCGGGCTTCGAGCCGCGGCTGACCATGGTGGTCCAGGGCTGGCCGACGATGTTCAGCTTGATGTCGAGCGCGCGCAGGCTGTCGAGCAGCGCCAGGCCGATCTTGCGCGAATCCTCCAGCCCCTGGACGTGGACGTATTCGAGCTCGATGCCGCCCTTGGGCCACTGCGTCTTCGCCAGGAACTCGCGCGCCTTGTCGAGGTTCTTGCGCGGCATGTCCGGCACGTCGATATGGCCGACGATGCTCTGCGGGAACGGGCTGGTCATCAGCTTCGCCAGGCCGTTGTGGATGGACAGCAACGCGTCGTAGTCGAAGGCGTAGCAGATCGCCTTGCGCATGTTGCGGTCGGCGGTCGGCCCGCTCTGGCAGTTGAACTTGATGCCGAAGGCCGTCGAGCCCGCGTGGTTCTCGAGCTTGATGCCCGGCGTCTTCTCGAGCTGGCCCACGTCCTCGGGCGTGACGCCGGTGATCGAATCGATCTCGCGCCGCAGCAGGCCGGCCTTGCGCGGGGCACCTTCGCGCACGATGCGGTAGATGATGCCGGCCAGCCGCTTGCCCTCGCCCATCGGCCAGCCCTTCCAGTAGTCGGGCACCGTGTCGATGTGGATCAGCGCGTTGCCGTCGAAGCGGCGCAGCTTGAACGGGCCGGAGCCCGCTTCGTTCTCGGTCAGCCACTTGCGGCCGAGGTCGCCGTCGGCCTGGTTGGCCATGACCTGCTTCGGGTTGACGATGTACCACCATGGCACGTAGGCGAGGAACGGCCCGAACGGCCGGTCCAGCGTGAAGGTCACGGTGTGGGCATCGACCGCCTTGATGTTCGCGGGCTTCAGGAAGTCCTTCAGCATCCAGGCGATGCCGGCGTTGAGCTTCAGCCCGCGCTCGAAGGAGAAGCGCACCGCCTCGGCGTCGACGGGGTCGCCGTTGTGGAACTTCGCGTTGCGCACGAGGTGGAAGGTGTAGGTCAGCCCGTCCGCCGAGGTCTCCCAGCGCTCGGCGAGCCACGGCACGATCCGCGCGGGATTGTCGACGTACTTGGTCAGCGCATCGTAGACGGACTGCTGGATCATCCGCGTCGACCAGTCGTAGCGCACGTGCGGGTCGAGCACCGGCACCGCCTGGGCGCCGGAGAAGACCAGCACCTTGCGGTCGCCCTCGCGCTCGAACGACCAGCTCATGGACGGGGCCAGCGCGGACAGGGCGGCCGCCCCCTTCAGGACCGCACGGCGGGAGGTGAACAGGGTCATCGTCAGTCTCCGCTGATGCCCGCCGCCTCGCGGCCGGCGGTGATTGCGAGGTCGGCGCGCCGCCGGGCGGTCGCGACGGGGTCGATGCGGCCGGCGTCGTCGAGCACGCAGCCATAGTCGCGTGCCGCCCCTTCGGGCGTGACGTAGCCGTCCTCCAGGTCGGCGGCGATCGCCGCGAGCGCGCGCTCGGCCGGCGGCCCGAAGCCGGCGCCGCCGGCGATCTGGCCCTCGATGACCGTCTCGGCGTCGAACAGGCTGACGAGCTCGCTGGCACTGGTGTCCTGCGGCCGCGCGCCGTCCGGCCCGTGGACCAGCGCCGTCGCCTTGCCGCCCGGCCGGCCGCCGAACAGCCCTTCCGGCTGGGCGGGCAGGCCGTCCGTCGCCAGCCCGACCAGGATCGGGTCGGTGCCGCCGTCGAGCCGGCGGGCGCGCATGCGCTGGCCGAGGCCGCCGCGATGGCGCCCGGGGCCGCCGGTGTCCGGCACCATCGCCTTCTCCAGGATCAGGACGGGCATGCGGCTCTCCAGCAGCTCGACCGGGGTGTTGGCCGCCGACGTCGGGTAGAGCAGGCCGGACTTGCCGTCGCCATGGAACGAGGCGCCCTGCCCGCCGCCCATGAAGAAATGATCGCCCGAGGTGCGGCCGCGCGTGTTGCGCCCGTAGAACTGGAACGACTTCGGCATGCCGGTGAAGGCCTGCACCTTGTCGGGGATCGCCGGCGCGAGGGCGCGGTAGAGATTGGGGCCGATGAACCAGGAGATGCGCGTGCGGTGCGCAACCGAGGCCGGCCGCGTGCAGTTGAGCGCGCTGCCCTCGGGCGCCGTTACCGCGATCGGCACGTAGCACCCGGAATTGCCGCGGATGGTCGGCGTCAGCATGCATTTCAGCGGGTAGCTGGAATGGCCGGCGGTGACGTTCATCACGCAGTTGACGCCGCCGCGGGGAAGCTGTCGCGGCGTGTCGTAGTGCTCGACGAGCAGGTCGTCGCCGTTCTTGTGGACGCGCACGGGGTAGCGCAGGACCTCGCCCAGGATGCGGTTCTCGACGACGCTCTCGTAGATGCCGTCCGGCACGGCACGGATCGCCGCGCGCGTCGCAGCCTCGCTGCGGCCCTGCACGACCACGGCCAGCGCCTCCAGGTCCTCCAGCCCGTACTCGGCCATGAAGGCGAGCAGACGCTCGGCGCCCAGCGCGTTGGCGGTGATCAGCGACTGGATGTCGCCCAGCACCTGGTCGGGGTTGCGCACGTTGGCGCCCAGCATCTTCCAGATCGAGCGGTCGGACCTGCCGGCGTCGTAGATCTTCATCGGCGGGACGAGGATGCCCTCGTCGTAGCTCTCCCGCGCGCTCATCGGGTCCTTGACGCCGCCGATGTCGCTGACGTGCCCGACGGTGGCCATCAGCGCCACGACCCGCCCGCCGCGGAAGACCGGCGTCACCAGGGCGATGTCGAAGAGATGGCCGGCGCACAGCCACGGATCGTTGGTCACCAGCACGTCGCCCGGCTTCAGCGTCTCGGCCGGGAACTCCTCCAGCAGCGCCTTCACGCAGCGCGTCAGGGTCAGGTTGAAGAGCGGCATGGCCCTGGGCGAGTGGGCGAGCGGGTTGCCGCGCGGGTCGAGCAGCTCGTTCGCGAAGTCCTGCGCCTCGGCGATGATCAGCGAATAGGCGGTGCGCACCACCGTCTGCCACATCTCCTCGACGATGGAGATGAGGCGCGACCACATGATCTCCAGCGCGATCGGATCGGCCTCGATGCGCGCCTTGGCCTCCGCCAGCGTCATCCCCGCCGTGACGAGGGCGGCCGGCGCGGCGGTGGCGCCGATGCGGATGCGCAGGTTGAGGACGCCGTCGACCGTCAGCACGTCGCCCGGCGCCACCACCGTCGTCGCCTCGCGCTCCTCGACGATCGCCGGGCCGGCGATGGTGTCGCCCGGTCGCAGCCGGTAGCGGTCGTGGACCGGGCAGTCGTAGGAGCTGCCGTCGAACCAGGCGCGGCGATGCCCCTTGAGCGAGCTGCCGGCCCCGTCGCCGCCGGCGACCGCGCCGGACAGGCCGACCTCCGGCTGCGGGCCGGCGACGCGCACGCGGAAGGACAGCAGCTCGATGTCCACGCCCTCGACGACGCGGGTGTAGAGGCGCTGGTAGGTGCGGGCGAAGGCCTCGCGGATCTCCGGCAGCCGGGCGGCCGACAGCGGCCCGTCCGGCAGCGCCACCACGATCTGATGGAGCTGCCCGACGAGGCGCATCTCGGCCGTGCGCTCCACGGCGACCGCGGCGTCGTCGACGCCGGCCGCGCGCAGCTTCGCGCGGGCTTCCGCCTCCAGCGCGGCGAAGGTGCCGTTGACCGTCGCCCAGTCGGTGTCCTCGGCGAGCCGGGTCAGCGACGAGCGCACCTGCTCGTAGGCCAGCGGTGCCGCGAGGAAGCCGAGGGCCGAGGCGGCGCCCGAGGCGGGCGGCACCAGGACCTCGCCGACGCCGAGGATGCGGGCGACGCGCGCGGCATGGGCCGGCCCGGCGCCGCCGAAGCCGACCATGGCGTAGCGCCGCGGATCGCGCCCCTTCTCGACGAGATGGACGCGCGTCGAGGAGGCCATCGTCTCGCAGACGATGGCGTGGATGCCCCAGGCGGTCTCGATCGCCGACAGGCCGAGCCGGGCGCCCAGACGCGCCAGCGCCGCCTCGGCCGCCGCCTTGTCGAGGGTCATGGCGCCGCCCAGGAAGAACCCCGGGTCATAGTAGCCGAGCAGCAGGTTGGCGTCGGTCACGGTGGCTTCCGTGCCGCCGCGGCCGTAGCAGGCGGGGCCCGGTTCCGCCCCGGCCGAGCCGGGGCCGACCTTGAGGAGACCCGTCTCGTCGACGCTGGCGATCGAGCCGCCGCCCGCGCCGATCTCGATCATGTCGACGACCGGCGTCTTGATCGGCAGCCCCGAGCCGCGCTTGAAGCGGTGGACGCGGGCCGCCTCCATCATCGGCGCCACTTCGGCGCGGCCGTTCTCGATGAGGCAGGACTTGGCCGTGGTGCCGCCCATGTCGAAGGCGAGCGCGTCCGGCAGCCCGGCCTCGCGGGCGAACAGCACGGTCGCCAATGCGCCACCGGCCGGCCCCGATTCGAGCAGGCGGATCGGGAAGGCCTGGGCGACCTCCGGTGCGCAGAGGCCGCCGTCGGACTGCATCAGCCGCAGCGCGCCGGTGAAGCCGAGGGCCGCCAGCTCGTCGCCGAGACGGCCGATGTAGCGGCTCATCAGCGGCTGCACGAAGGCGTTGGCGCAGGTGGTCGCGCAGCGGTCGTATTCGCGGATCTCGGGCGCGACTTCGCAGGACAGGCTGACGGCGAGCTGCGGGAAGGCCGCGCGCAGGATGCGGCCGGCCGCCTGCTCGTGGGCGGCGTTCGCGTAGGAGTGCAGGAAGCAGACCGCGACGGCGGTGCAGCCCTCGGCGACCAGGCGCGCCCCTTCCTCGCGCACGGCCGCCTCGTCGAGCGGCACCACGACCCGGCCGTCATAGGCGACCCGCTCGGCGACCTCGCGGCGGTGTCGGCGCGGCACCAGCGGGTCGGGAAAGCGCAGGAACAGGTCGTAGATGTCGTAGCGCTGCTCGATCCCGAACTCCAGATTGTCGCGGAAACCCTTGGTCGTGATCAGCCCGAGCCTCGCACCGCGCCGCTCGATGATCGCGTTGGTGACCAGCGTCGTGCCGTGCAGCAGCTCGCCGATCTCGTCCGGCGCGATGCCCGCCTCCGCCGTGATCGCCCGGATGCCCTGCAGCGCACCCTCGGCCGGATCCTGCGGCGTCGTCAGGCACTTGTGCAGGCGCACGGCCCGCGTCTCGTCATCCAGCAGGACGAAATCGGTGAAGGTTCCGCCGATGTCGAATCCCAGGCGATAGCGGGCAGCGGTCATGGCAGGGCGACTCCGTGGGACGCGCGGTCCATGCACGTTCGCTGCCAGGAGACAACGCACGGGCGCCGCGCGTCAATCCGGCGCACAAACGGCGCTCGGGGTCGACCGGCAATTTTTCTCGGTTGCCGGCAGCCGGCCGGCGGCGAACATGGCACCATGCTGCACGAGCATCTCGAGACCCTGGCGAAGAGCCTCGCCGTGATCTGCGCCGTGCTCGCCGCCCTCTACTGGGCGGGGGCTCTGACGTAGAGGGGGCTCGCTACTCCGCCGCTATCCGCTGCGCCGCGCCCGGCACCGTCGCGATCGCCGCCGCCCCGACCCCGTCCAGCGCCGCGAGGTCGAGCGGGTGGTCGGTCTCGTTGGCGACGGCGATCACCAGCCGGTGGCCGCGCAGGATGATGACCTTCTGATCGGAGGCCCCCGACGCCCAGGCGGCGTCGGTCGGCAGGCTCGGGAACATGCGGTCGAGATTGGTGCGGAAGCAGGCGGCGTAGTGCGAGCCGACATGGGTCGGCGTCAGGGCATAGTCGACCCACCCCTCGGGCAGCAGGCGCTCGCCGTTCCATACGCCGTCCTGGAGATAGAGAACGCCGAGGCGCGCGTAGTCGCGCAGCACGGCCGCACCCGAGCCCGAGGCCACGAAGTTGCCGAAGCGGTCGGCCGAGTGCTGGTAGCTGGTCATGCCGATGCGGTCGGCCAGCAGGCCGTAGACCGTCTGGTGGTAGGGCAGCCCGCGCGCCTCGATGCGGTCGCGGATGATCGCGCCGATGACGTTGACGCCGGTGTTGATGTAGCGGAAGACCGAGCCCGGCCGGGTCGCGACGATCGCACGCTGGGCCGTCGCGAAGGCGTCCTCGCCGTCGTAGTAGACGAAGCTGTTCTCGAAGACGACGCGGCTCCGGCCCTCGCCGTCGACGGCAGGAAAGGCGAGGCCCGAGCGCATGCGCATCAGGTCGTCGAGGGTCACGAGGCGCTGGATCGCGCGTGGATCGCGCCACATCGGCGCGGGCGCCGGGTCGTAGACCGAGGCGATCCACCCCTCGTGCAGCATGCGCGCCAGCACGGTCGCGGTGATCGCCTTGGTCATCGACCAGCTCGGCGTCGGCCGGTCCGGGCCGCCGGCCACCCCGTAGCGTTCGGCGACGACGCCGTCGGGCCGGGCGACGAGGACGCCGTAGACGCCGGCCGAGGTCTGGAACAGCCGCTCGATCGCCTGCTCCAGCTCCGCCGGCCCGCGGTTGCGGCCGGGCACGGCGCCGCCATCGCCGAGCGGCCAGGCGCCGGCCGGGCGCGCCGGCCGGGCGATCGGCGCCGGATCGAACGCCGGTGCCGCGTGCGGGCCGAGCACGATGCCGCCGTAGCCCGGCCGCGCGATGGCCCGGCCGATGGCCGGGGCGCCGAAGGCCGGATCGTCCCAGCGGACCGTGACACGCCGCTCGGAGTCGTCGGCCGTGACGGTGATGTGCCCGGCCTTCCAGGCCGCGTCGACCTCCGCCTGCAGCACCTTGCCGTCCGGCTCGCTGCCGAGATCGCCCGACAGGCCGGCCGCGCGGATGCGGAAATGCCGGTCGGCGGTCGGCTGGTCGAGGCCGGTCACGTAGAGCATGTCGACGTAGCGCTTGGCCGCCCAGGCGACCACCTTGCGGCGCAGGGCCCCCGGCGACAGGTCGTAGACGAAGGGATCGGGCAGGCTCGCCCCGCTGTCCGGCAGCAGCGGCGAGATGCGGTCGAACAGCTGGCTCGGGGCGCGGGGCATGGGGCGGTCCTCCGGTCGGCGACCCGATAATCATCGCCGGGGCGAGGTCTCGCACAAGGTCTTTCCTGCGCTCCGTCCGATCAATATAAGGTTGCGCTGCCGTCGCCCAAGGAACGCGATTCTCCGCCATGCAGATCACCGAACGACGTTTGGCTGCGGGTGACCCCGGGCGCTCCCGCATGCTTTTCGCTGCGGCCGCGCTTGCCGCTTCGGTTGCCGCATCGGCCCCCGCGCAGGCCGCCACGTGCCAGGAGCTCGCCAGGATCGAGTTCGGCCTCGCCGGCGCCGCGCCCATCCGCGACGTCTACTATCGGATCTTCAACGACAACGCCGGCAAGCTGACGGTGACGCAGATCACGATCGGCCTTCTGGCGCCGTCGCTGACTCTCGTCAACATGACCCGCGAGAATCTGACGATCCAGGCGCACCGCAGCTCGGCCTGGACGTTCGCGAAGACGACCGATCCCACCTTCTCGCCGCTCGTCTACCAGGCCGTGTACGACGCGCCGGCGGACTCGCAGGCCTTGCAGGTCGGAATCCAGGGCTGCGCGCTCGTCCCGTAGGCCCCCATGCCCCGCCTGATCAACCAACCTGGTGCACTTGCCATGACCCTGAAGATCCGGCTCTCCCGCGCGATGCGCCGCCCGACGTGCCTGCTCGCCGCCGCGGCGGCGGCGCTGTCCCTCGCTGCGGTGGCGCCCGCGCGGGCGGAGGTCTGCCAGGCCGTCGCCTCCGTCTCCTTCTCGGTGGTCGGGAGCAACCCGCGCTATGCGTCCGTCCGGATCACCAATCTCTCGACGACCCAGACGTTGACGGTGGAGACCGTCACCGTGGGCCCGCTTCCGGCGGGGCTCACTCCGACCGCCGCCAGCCTCTCGAACATCAAGGCGAGCGCCGGACGTTCCTACGCATTCGCGTTCGCGAACGTGCCCCTGACCGACACCAGCACCACGGCGAGCTCCTTCCGCCCGTTCTACGACGCCCCGGCCCAGAGCACGGGAGAGGTCGGGATTCAGGGCTGCACCCTGCAATAGGGCGCGCCGCGCTCTACCCCGCCCGCCGCCGACCCGGAGGTCGACGCCGGAGCAGGCGGTGAAGCTGCCGAACCGCTCGCCGACGCCGGCGACCTCGATGCTCGTGAAGGTCCCCCACATATCCGGTGTCCGCGGTCAATGGCCCTGCGGTCGCTGCCGGGCAGCGCTGGCCGGCGCCCGCCCGTCACGACGCGAGCACCGGGGCGGACTGTCCGCGCAGATCTTCCTCCGTTCACCGGCCGGTCACGCGCGCGCAACATCGCTCTCGGATGATGCGCGCCATGCTGATGCACGACATCCAGGACACCGCCGCCAAGGGCATCGCCATCGCGCTGGTGGCTTGCCTCGCCCTCTACTGGATGGGCGTCCTCCTGCCTTGAACCGCGCGGGGGGGCTGGCAGGACGGGCCGGTCCGCGCTATCCCATTGGCGATGAAAGCGCTTCCTCGCCGCTTTGCAACCACCGCGTGGGTCGTCCTTCTCGTCGCCGGCTGCGGCTCGAGTCCGCCGCCCGCCTCGGAGACGACCGCGTACCAGTGCGGCCTCGGCCGCGGCTTCTCGGTCGTGGTGCGGCCGGGCTCCGAGCGCGTCGTCCTCGACACCGGCCGCCAGCGCCTGCTGCTGCCGCGCGCGGAGGGCGACGCCAAGGCGGGGGACGACGCCAAGGTCGCGACCACCGGCCGCTACGTCCTGGGCGGCATCACCCTGCAACTGCAGGGTGAGGAGGCGACGCTGGAGGGCGCCTTGGGCGGCCCCTATGAGGGCTGCCGCGCCGCGGGCCCGCCCGTGTCGACGCCGGCCGGCGCGCCGCCGCTGAAGATCGAGTAGTGGGCGATCCCGCCGGGGACGACCCGCTGCTCCGGGTCGAAGGTCTCGTCACCCGGTTCCATACCGATCGCGGGGTCATCCGTGCGGTCGACGGCGTGTCGTTCACCCTGGCGCGCGGCCGCACGCTGGCCATCGTCGGCGAATCGGGCTGCGGCAAGAGCGTCACCGCCCTCTCGATCATGGGCCTGGTGCAGCGACCGCCGGCAGAGATCGCCGCCGGACGGGTCATGTTCGAGGGCGAGGACCTGCTCGCCATGCCGCTGGAGCGCCTGCAGGACATCCGCGGCGACCGCATCGCCATGGTGTTCCAGGAACCGATGACGTCGCTCAACCCGGCTTTCACCGTCGGCGACCAGATCGCCGAGGCGATCGTGCGCCATCGCGGCGCGAGCGCGGCCGCCGCCAGGGCGCGGACCATCGAGCTGCTGCGCCGCGTGCGCATCCCCGCCCCGGAGCAGCGCTTCGGCGAGTATCCCCACAAGCTGTCGGGCGGCATGCGCCAGCGGGTGATGATCGCGCTGGCGCTCGCCTGCGACCCCGACCTGCTGATCGCCGACGAGCCGACCACCGCGCTCGACGTCACCATCCAGGCGCAGATCCTCGACCTGCTGCGCCGGCTGCGCGCCGATTCCGGCCTCGCCCTCCTGCTCATCACCCACGACCTCGGGGTCGTCGCCGAGATGGCCGACGAGGTCGTCGTCATGTACGCGGGCAAGGTGGTCGAGCGGGCACCGGCCGTGGCGCTCTTCGCCGACCCGCAGCATCCCTACACGATCGGCCTGATGGGCTCCGTGCCGCAGCTCCATCTCGATCAGGAGCGGCTGGCGGCGATCGAAGGCCAGGTGCCGAGCCCCGCCGCCCCGCCCGCGGGCTGCCGCTTCCATCCGCGCTGCCCGTTCGCCGAGCCGGCCTGCGTCGCCGACGAGCCGGCGCTGCGCATGGTCGCCGACGACCACGCCGTGGCCTGCCGGCGCGCACCGATTCCCATCGCGGCGGCGGCATGACGGCGCTGCTGCGCGTGCGCGGTCTCGCCAAGCACTTCCCGATCCGCCGGGGCGTGCTGCAGCGCATCGCCGGCCATGTCAAGGCGGTGGACGGCGTCGGGTTCGACCTCGCGGCCGGCGAGACGCTGGCCATCGTCGGCGAATCGGGCTGCGGCAAGTCGACGCTCGGGCGCCTCGTCCTGCGCCTCGTCGAGCCGACCGCCGGCAGCGTCGAGTGGAAGGGTGAGGACGTGCTGGCGCTCGCGCCCGGCCGCATGCGCGCGCTGCGGCGCCAGATGCAGATCGTCTTCCAGGACCCCTACGCCTCGCTCAACCCGCGCCTCACGGTCGGCGAGATGATCGCCGAGCCGCTGATGCTGCACGGCATCGCCACCGGCCGGACGGCCGATGCGCGGGTCGCCGAGCTGCTCGGCCTGGTCGGGCTGTCGGGCGAGCATGCCGGGCGCTTCCCGCACGAGTTCTCCGGCGGCCAGCGCCAGCGCATCGGGATCGCCCGCGCGCTGGCCGCCGGGCCGCAGCTGGTGGTCGGCGACGAGCCGGTGTCGGCCCTCGACGTCTCGATCCGCGCCCAGGTCATCAACCTGCTGCAGGACCTGCAGCGGCGCTTCGGCCTCGCCTACCTGCTGATCGCCCACGACCTGGCGGTGGTGAAGCACATCGCCGACCGCGTCGCGGTCATGTATCTCGGCCGCTTCGTCGAGCAGGCGCCCAAGGCGGCGCTCTTCGCCGCACCCCGCCACCCCTCCACGCGCGCCCTGCTGGCCGCGATCCCGGTCGCCGACCCGCGGCTGCGGCGCGACCGGCCGATCCTGGAGGGCGACGTGCCGAGCCCGATGGCGCCGCCGCCGGGCTGCCGCTTCCATACCCGCTGTCCGTTCGCCGCCGCCCGCTGCCGCGTCGAGGACCCGGCGGAGGAGGCGACGGCCGACGGCCACGCCGTCGCCTGCCATCGCTGGCGCGACATCGGCCCCGCCGGGCCGATCGTCCCGACGCGATCGGAGGTGCCGGCCAATCCCCGCCTGGCGGCGCTGCAGGGAGCATTCCGGCGGCCGCATTGACGATGGCACCGCGCGGCGCCGATCATCGGGCGCTGCGTCTCGGCCGCGAAGGGGTGCCCCATGTCGACCATGGCCGTCCTCGAGGTCGCCATCGGCCTCGTCTTCGTGTTCCTCCTGGTCTCGCTGCTGGTCAGCGTCGTGCAGGAGCTGATCGCGTCGGCCATCGCCTGGCGGGCGAGGAACCTGCGATCGGGCATCGGGACCATGCTCGAGGACCCGATGCTGCAGGGGCTCGCCGGCAAGCTCTACGCGCACCCCCTGGTCGCCACCCTGGCGCAGCCCGGGCAGCTCCCGAGCTATATTCCGAGCACCATCTTCGCGCGGGCCCTGGTCGACATCCTGAAGACGTCGCCGCCCGCCGCCGGGACCGCGCTCGCCTTCCTGCAGCGCGAGACGGCGGGCGACGCGGACGCGCTCAGGGCAGAGCTGGCGGGCTGGTTCGACGACATGATGGAGCGCGTGTCCGGATGGTACCGGCGGCGCGTTCAGGTGGTGCTGCTCGCGATCGGCCTGGCGATCAGCGCGCTGCTCGACATCAGCACGCTCCGGATCGCCGACGCCCTGTGGACGACGCCACCGCTGCGCGCCGCGGTCGCGGCCCAGGCCGAGACGTTCTATCGCACGCAGGCGCCGGACGCCGCGAAGCCGGCTTCGATCGAGACCTTTCGCCGGCAGATCGACGAGCTGAAGCTGCCGATCGGCTGGACCGACCGGCGCTGGAGCGAGGTCTTCGGCCGCGACGCCGAGGGGCGGTGGTGGCCCCTGCTGGCTGCGGTCGCCGGCTGGCTGCTGACGGCCTTCGCCGCCTCGCTCGGCACGCAGTTCTGGTTCAACATCCTGGGCGAGGCGCTCAAGCTGCGCGCCGCGGGACGCAAGCCCGCGACGGCCGAACAGAAGGGCACGACCGCGCAGGCTGACGTCGTCAGCGCAGCACCGTGAGGCCCTGCTTCTCGAACAGGCGCGACGCCGCCGCGCCGCGCAGATAGGCGACGAGTGCGGCTGCATCGGACCCGGCCGCCGTGCGGGTCAGCGCCACCGGGTAGATGATCGGCGGATGGGTTTCCTCCGGGAAGGTGCCGGCGACGCGCACGCCCGGCTCGGCGACGGCATCGGTCCGATAGACGATGCCGACCGGCGCCTCGCCGCGCGCCACCAGGACGAGCGCGGCGCGGACGCTCTCGGCCTGGGCGATGCGGGCCTGCACCGACGGCCAGACGCCGAGATGCTCCAGCGCCGCCCGGCCGTACTTGCCCGCCGGCACCGACCGCGTCTCGCCCATGGCGAGACGGCCGCCGGGGCCGAGCAGCCCGGCGAGGTCGAAGCCGGGCCGGATGTCGACGGTCGCCGTCGCGCTCGCCGGCACGATCAGCACGAGGCGGTTGCCGAGCAGGTTCACGCGCGTCGCCGGCTGGATCAGGTCGCGCTGCTGCAGCCAGTCCATCCAGTCGAGGTCGGCCGAGATCAAGATGTCGGCGGGCGCCCCCTGCTCCACCTGCCGGGCCAGGGTCGAGCTCGCGGCGAAGGAGATGCGGGCCGTCTTCCCCGTCTCCGCGCGCCACGCGGCGTTGATCTCGTCGAGCGCGTTCTTGAGGCTCGCGGCGGCGAACACCAGCGGTCCCGGCTGCTGCGCCGCGGCCGGCGTGCCGCTCGCCACCAGCGCTGCCAGCACGCCACCCAGGATCCACCGACGACCGATCATCTCCGACCTCCACGATATATTCCACTGAATATAACGAACCGCTGCGACGCGGAAGCCCTTTCGGAACCGCCGGCCCGGGCGCCGCGTTGCGCCGCGACGGCTCACAAGGATGGTCTGCTTGAGCACGTCACAGCTCCTCGCGCTGGCGATCTTCGCGCTCGCCATCGCAGGCTTCGTCTGGGATCGCGTCCGCTACGACCTGGTGGCGGTGGCGGCGCTGCTCGCCTGCGTCCTGACCGGCCTGATCGAGCCGGACAAGGCGTTCCTCGGCTTCGGCAACGTCGCGGTGGTGACGGTCGCCGCGGTATTGGTGCTGAGCCACGCCCTGGCCCGCTCCGGCGTCGTCGCGCTCGCCGGCCAATGGATGGGCCGCCTCGTCTCCACCCCGACGCAGCAGCTCCTCGTCCTGTGCGGGCTCGGCGCGGCGCTCTCCGCCTTCATGAACAATGTCGGCGCCCTGGCGATCATGATGCCGATCGCGCTCGCCGGGGCACGCCGCTTCGGCTTCGCGCCGTCGCTCGTCCTGATGCCGCTGTCCTTCGCCACCATGCTGGGCGGCATGTGCACGCTCATCGGCACGCCGCCCAACCTGCTCGCCGCCGGCTTCCGCGCGCGCTACGCCGAGGAACCGTTCGATTTCTTCGACTTCACCCCCATGGGCGTCGCCCTCACTCTCCTCGGCATCGCCCTGATGGCGCTGCTGGCGCCGCGGGTGCTGCCTTCCGACCGCAAGGGTGAGGCCGCCGCCATCGAGCGCTTCGATGTCGGCCACTACGTGACCGAGGTCGCGGTTCCCGAGCGCTCGTCTCTGGCGGGCAGGACGGTGCGCGAGGCCGAGGAGGAAGCCGGCGAGCGCCTCGCCGTCATCGCCATGCGCCGCCAGGGCATCCGTCTGCGCGGCCGCTTCCGCTCGACCAGGCTCGAGCCGGGCGATCACCTCGTCGTGCAGGCCGACGCCGAGCTCTTGCAGGAGCTGGTGCGCGGCGGGGCCCTCGAGCTGGTCGCCGCCCATACCACCACGGGAGCGAAGGCGGCGCCGGCCGAGCCCGGCAGCCTGGAGACCGCCGAGGTGGTGGTGCCGCCCAATGCCTGGCTGCAGGGTGCGACGGCGCGCAGCCTGCGCCTGCGCGCCCGCTTCGGCGTCAATCTCCTGGCGATCTCGCGCCAGGGCCGTCCGGTGACCCGCCGGGTGCGCGATACCCCGCTCTCGGCGGGGGACGTGCTCCTCCTGGAGGGCGACATCGACGGCCTGCCCGACGCCGTGCGCGACATGGGCTGCCTGCCGCTCGCCGACCGGCGCATCGCGCTGGAGCCGTTCCGCATCTACGCGCCGGTGGCCGTCTTCGCGGCATCGATCGCGCTCGTCGTCGCGGACCTGGCGCCGGCGTCGATCGCCTTCGCGCTCGGCGTGCTGGCCATCCTGGCGCTGCGCATCATCCCGCTGCGCGAACTCTATACCGCCATCGACTGGCCGGTCGTCGTCCTGCTGGGCGCCATGATCCCGGTCGGCGGCGTGCTCGAATCGACCGGCCTCGCCGCGATGGTCGCCGACAAGATCGCTGCCGCCGGGGCGTTCCTGCCGGAGCGCGGCATGCTGGCCCTCGTCCTGGTCGTGACGCTGGTGATCACGCCGATGCTGAACAACGCCGCCACGGTGATCGTCATGGCGCCGATCGCGGTCGGCATCGCCCAGCAGCTCGGCGTCGCACCCGACGCCTTCCTGATGGCGGTCGCCATCGCGGCGAGCTGCGATTTCCTGACGCCGTTCGGCCACCAGAACAACACTTTGATCCTGGCGCCGGGCGGCTACCGGTTTGCCGACTACTGGCGCCTCGGCCTGCCGCTGGACCTCCTCTTGCTGGCGACCTGCGTCCTCCTGCTGCCGCTGGTCTTCCCGCTGCGCTGACCCGCCGCCGCCATCGATGGTTGCACGATGGCGGGCGCACATGGTTACGATCGCGCTCCCGAGGAGGAGACGGACCATGAAGCGCCTCATCGCCCTCGCCGTGGCGGCGACGCTGGCCGCCGGCGCGGCGGCCGCCCAGACGACGCTGCGCATCGGCCTCGCCGAGGATCCCGACGTCATGGACCCGACGACCGCCCGCACCTTCGTCGGGCGCATCGTCTTCGCCGCGGTCTGCGACAAGCTGCTCGACACCGACAAGGACCTCAACCTGGTGCCGCAGCTCGCCACCCAGTGGAAATGGTCCGACGACCAGAAATCCCTGACCCTGACCCTGCGGCCGAACGTCAAGTTCCACGACGGCGAGCCGATGGACGCCGCCGCGGTGAAGTACAGCCTGGAACGGCACCTCAAGTTCCCGGGCTCGCGGCGCAAGGGCGAGATCAGCCAGATCAAGGCCATCACCGTGATCGACCCGCTGACCGTCCGGCTCGATCTGTCGGTACCGTTCGCGCCGCTGATCGCCCAGCTCACCGACCGCGCCGGCATGATCGTGTCGCCCAAGGCGGCCGAGGCGATGGGCGACAAGTTCGGCTCGGCCCCGGTCTGCGCCGGCCCCTACAGGTGGGTCGAGCGGGTGCAGCAGGACCGCATCGTCGTCGAGCGTTTCGCCGACTACTGGGACAAGGGCGCGGTCGCCTTCGACCGCATCGTCTACCTGCCGATCACCGACGCGACGGTGCGCCTGGCCAACCTGCAGTCCGGTCAGATCGACATGGTCGAGCGCGTGGCTGCGACCGATGTCGACACGGTCAGGAAGAACAGCCGCCTGCACCTGGCCCAGGTGACGGAACTCGGCTACCTCGGCATCACCTTCAACATCGCCAATGGCGACAAGGCGAAGACGCCGCTCGCCCGGGACCCGCGCGTCCGCCAGGCGATCGCGGCGGCGATCGACCGCGAGGCGCTGAACCAAGTGGTGTTCGAGGGTCGATTCAACCCGGGCAACCAGTGGGTGTCGCCGCAGAGCCCCTGGTACGCGAAGTCGGTGCCCGTGCCCAAGCGCGACGTGGCCAAGGCCAAGGCGCTGCTGCAGGCCGCCGGCGTGCCCAACCTGTCCTTCACGCTCAACGTGCCGTCCGGCAACGAGAACGCCCAGGTCGTCCAGGTCCTCCAGGCGATGCTCCAGGAGGCGGGCATCGACATGAAGCTGCGCACGCTGGAGTTCGCGACCTCGCTGCAGATGGCGACCAAGGGCGATTTCGAGGCCTACTTCATCGGCTGGTCCGGCCGCGTCGATCCCGACGGCAACATCTGGACCTTCGTGTCCTGCGAGGCCGCCCAGAACGACAGCAAGTACTGCAATCCCGAGCTGGACAAGTGGCTGAAGGAGGCGCGCTCGACCAACGACCGTGAGCGGCGCATGGCGGCCTACGAGCAGGCGGTGAAGGTCGCCGCCCAGGACGTGCCGATCATCTATCTCTACCATCGCACTTGGTTCTATGGCCTCTCCGGCCGCCTCCAGGGCTTCCGCCCGGTGCCCGACGGCCTGATCCGCATCCAGGGGCTGAAGCTCGGCTAGGGGAACGGCCCGGACCCGAGCATGGGCGGCCTCCTCGCCTACATCGCGCGGCGGGCCGCGGTGGCGGTACCGACGCTGCTCGTCGTCTCCTTCGTGGTGTTCGGGCTGCAGCTCCTGCTGCCCGGCGACCCGGCGCTGGCGCTGGCGGGCGAGGATCGCGACCCCGAGGTCATCGCCTACATGCGCCGGCTCTATCATCTCGACGAGCCGATCTGGATGCAGTACGGCGAGTGGGTGTTCCGCGTCGTGCGCGGCGATCTCGGCGAATCGATCCGCCTCAAGGAGACCGTCGGCGGCCTGGTCGCCACCAAGCTGTGGGTGACCGCGCAGCTCGCGGTCCTCTCGATGCTCTGGGCGGTCGCGATCGGGGTGCCGGCCGGGATCGTCTCGGCCGTCAAGCGCGACACGCTTTGGGACTGGTCGGCGAGCGCCATCGGCCTCGCCGGCCTGTCGATCCCCAACTTCTGGCTCGGGATCATGATGATCCTGCTGTTCTCGGTACAGCTCGGCTGGCTGCCGGCCTCGGGCTATGTCAGCCCGTTCGAGGATCCGGTCGGCAACCTCGCCGCCCTCGCCATGCCCTCCTTCGTGCTGGGATCGGGGATCGCCGCCGTGCTGATGCGCCACACCCGGTCGGCGATGCTGACCGTGCTCAACGCCGACTACGTCCGCACCGCGCGCGCCAAGGGGCTGCGCGAAAAGCGGGTGGTCCGCCGCCACGCCCTGCGCAATGCGCTGGTGCCGGTGGTGACGCTGGGCGCCATCCAGCTCGGCGAGCTGCTGGGCGGCGCGGTGCTGACCGAGCAGGTGTTCTCGATCCCCGGCTTCGGCAAGCTCATCGTCGACGCCGTCTTCAACCGCGACTATGCCGTGGTCCAGGGGGTGGTGCTGACGACGGCGCTGCTCTTCATCCTCCTCAACCTCGCCGCCGATCTCCTCTACTTCCTCGTCAACCCGCGGATGCGCGGATGACCGCCGTCGTCGCCGCCGCCGTCGCCGCGGCGCCACGCGATCGCTGGCGCGCCTGGCGCCGGCTGCGCCGCCGGCCGGCCGCCATGGTCGGGCTCGTCGTGGTCGCCGCGTTCGTGGCGCTGGCCCTGGCGGCGCCGTGGATCGCTCCCTACGACCCGCTCAAGACCAACTTCCTCCTGGTGCGCAAGCCGCCCTCGGGCCTCCACTGGATGGGCACCGACGAAATCGGCCGCGACGTCCTCTCGCGCGTGCTGTGGGGCGCGCGCGCCTCGCTCCTGGCCGGCGTCGTCTCGGTGGCGATCGCGCTCGCCGTCGGCGTGCCGCTCGGCCTGCTCTCGGGCTATGTGCGCGGCTGGGTCGACGGGCTGCTGATGCGCATCACCGACGGGCTGCTCGCCTGCCCCGCCCTCATCCTCGCCATCGCCATGGCCGCCTTCCTCGGGCCGAGCCTGACCAACGCGATGATCGCGATCGGCATCACGGCGACCCCCATCTTCATCCGCCTGACGCGCGGCCAGGTGCTCGCGGTCGTCGTCGAGGACTATGTCGAGGCGGCCCGCGCGCTGGGCAACCCGCACCTGCGGATCGCCGTCCGCCACGTCCTGCCCAACGTCCTGCCGCCGATCCTCGTCCAGGCGACGCTCGCCATGGCGAGCGCCATCATCGCCGAGGCGGCCCTGTCCTTCCTCGGCCTCGGCCAGCAGCCGCCGGCGCCGTCCTGGGGCAGCATGCTGAACATCGCCCGTAACTTCATCGGCCAGGCACCGTGGATGTCGTGGTGGCCGGGCCTCGCCATCGTCACCGTCGTGCTCGCCTTCAACCTGCTCGGCGACGGCCTGCGCGACGCGTTCGACCCGCGGGAAGGATGATGAGATGTCCGCCGGTGCGACGATGAAGATGTCCCTCGTCATTCCCACGCGCGACCGTGCCGGGCAGATCGACGAATGCCTGCGCCGGCTGCCGATCGCCGAGATCGTGGACGGAAACGTCGAGGTGGTCGTCGTCGACAACGGTTCGACGGACGAGACCGCCTCCGTCATCGCACGGTTCGTCGCCGCGCACCCGGCGCACGCACGCAGCGTGCTGGAGCCGGCGCCGGGGGTATCGCGGGCACGCAACGCCGGCATCGCCGCGGCCACCGGCGACTTCCTCGTCTTCGTCGACGACGACTGCTACGTCGATGCCGGATACTTCCCGGCGCTGCGCCGGCACCTGGCGACGATCGCCTTCCACTATGGCGGCGGCCAGGTCCTTCCCTTCGCACCCGGCGACGATCCGCGCATGGCCATCCGGGTCATCCCGAAGCTCGGCCGCGTGCCGCCGCATACGGTGCTGCCCGACGGCTGCATCCAGGGCGCCAACATGTTCGTCCATCGCCGCGTCTTCGCGAAGGTCGGCCTGTTCGATCCCATGCTCGGGGCGGGGACGCCCTATGTCTGCGAGGACATCGAGATGGCGACGCGGGCCTCGCTCGGCGGCTTCGTCGGCGCGGTCATCCCGGACCTCGTCGTGCGTCACGACCATCGGCGCGGGCGTGACAGCGTGGAGGCCCGCCGGGTGCTGGCGTCCTACGCGCGCGGCCGCGGCGCCTACCATGCCAAACTGCTGGCGCAGGAGGTCGACCAGGCATGGCTGATGTGGCGGAGGCGCTTCATGGGGCCTCGCGGCGGCACCGCGAGGGATCTCGACCGCCTGGCGACCGAGTTCGAAGGTGCCGCCGCCTATCTGCGGCAGCGCATCGCGAGTGGAGGCCGGTGAGCCGTCGCGCTTGAAGGCGGCCGCCGGCCGCGCCGATACTGCCGCCGATGGATCGCCCGACGGCCCCGCTCTACGACCGTGCTTTCCACGACGATCTCCACAAGGATGCGCTTCCCGCAGCCCGGGTGATCGTGCCCCTGGTGCTCGACCTGCTGGGCCCGGTCCGCTCGGTGGTCGATGTCGGCTGCAGCCTGGGAGCCTGGCTGTCGGAGTTCCGCCGCGCCGGCGTCGCCCGCTGCGTCGGCCTCGACGGCGACTATGTCGAGCGCGACCGGCTCATGATCCCGCCCGCGGATTTCTACCCCGTCGATCTCGCCCGCCCGGTACGCTCGCCCGAGCGCTTCGACCTCGCGATGTCGCTGGAGGTGGCCGAGCACCTGCCGCGCGAGCGCTCGATCGGCTTCGTCGTCGATCTCGTCGCCCTGGCGCCGGTCGTCCTGTTCTCCGCCGCGGTGCCGGGACAGACCGGGGCCGGCCACATCAACGAGGCATGGCAGGATTCCTGGGTCACCCGCTTCCGCAGCCGCGGCTACGAAGTGATCGACGCCATCCGCCCGGCGGTGTGGACGGACCGCCGGGTAGCCTGGTGGTATCGCCAGAACATGCTGCTGTTCGCCTCGCGGGACGCGCTGGCGGCGCGCCCGGCGCTGGCCGAGGCGGCGGCGCGCACCGACCGACGCCGCCTGTCGCTCGTCCATCCGGAAGTGTTTCTGTCGCGGATGACCAGCCTGCAGAACGCGCTCACCCGCCTCGTCGACGCCGAGCAGCGGCTCGCGGCACGGACGAAGGCCGATCCCGGCTGATGCCGACGGCGGCTCAGACGACGTTCAGCTCCAGCACCGGCCGGCCCTCCGCGAAGCGCGTGTAGGCGAAGCGCGCCAGGTCGAGCGTGACGAAGCGGCCGTGCACCACCAGCTCCGAGACGGCGCGGCCGGTCGCGGGTGCCTGCTGCAGCCCGTGGCCCGAGAAGCCGTTGGCGAAGACCAGATTGGCGACGGCGGGATGGCGGCCGATGATGCCGTTATGGTCCACCGTGTTGTAGTCGTAGTGGCCGGCCCAGGCATTCGACAGCCTGATCGATTCGAAGGCGGGAACGCGCTCGGCGATGGTCGGCCACACGACATCCTCGAAGAGACGGTAGTCGAGCTCGAGGTCCGGGCAGTCGGGATCCTCCTCCTCGGGCGGGGAGGTTCCGCAGACGTAGCCCGCCCCCTCCGGCCGGACCCAGACGCCGTTCGGACAGATGACCAGCGGCATGGCGGGAAAGCGCTCGCGGCAATCGAAGACGTAGACGAATCGCTTGCGGTGCTCGACCGGCAGCTCGGTCCCCGCCAGCGCCGCGACGCGGCCGGCATTCGGCCCGGCGGCGCAGACCATGGTGCCGCAGGTGATGCGCCCGCCCGAAGCCAGGCGGACGGCGTCGACGCGGTCGCCGGTGCGCTCGACCGCGACCACCTCGTCGTGCAGGTAGATGGCACCCTGGGCGCGTGCCTTGCGGCGGAACGCCATCAGCAGGGTGTGCGGGTCGAACCAGCCCTCGTTGGCCGTGCCGAGGGACCCGGCCGCGATGCCCGCGGTCGAGAGCCACGGAAAGCGGGCCGCCAGCCCGGCCGGGTCGAGCAGCGCCACGGCGGCGCCGCAGGCGCGCTGGGTGGCGTGGTTGGCCTCCAGCACCGCCCGGCCCGCCTCGGTCGCCAGGAACAGGTAGCCGTTCTCGCGGAAGCCGACGTCGATGCGCTCCCCGTCGACGCCGAGACGGCGATCGATGTCGCGCAGGAACGCCATGCCGAACTGCGACATGCGGATGTTCTCGGGCGTGGAGAACTGCTGGCGGATCGAGCCGGCCGACCGCACCGTCGAGGCGCGCTCGTAGGTCGGGTCGCGCTCGACGACGACGACGCGGCCGGAGAAGACGGGGTCGGCGGTCAGGAAATACGCCGTCGAGGAGCCGACAATGCCGCCGCCGACGACGACCACGTCGGCGCTCTCGGGCGGGGAGGACAAGGGCTGGTTCATGGCGCGCCTCTCTAGCAGAACCGCGCCGGGCCGTCGCCGGCGACGCCGGTGTCCCGGTCATCCTGCGCGCAGCAGCCGCGCAGCAGCCTCGCGCAGCTTCGCGCGCTGGATCTTCATGCCGTTGGCGCTCTCGGTCATCGGGAAGGCGTCCACCGCGACAATGCGCGCCGGCACCTTGTAGCTGGCGAGGGCGGCACGGGCGCGTGCCGTGAGTTCGGCCTCGGCGAGGGCTGCCCCGGGATGCAGCGTCACGAACGCGACGGCGCGCCGCCCGTCGGGCCCCTCGGCGGCGACCACCTGGGCGCGGTCGACTGCCGCCTCGTCCTCCAGGAACGCCTCGATCTCGCGCGGTGAGACGAGGAACCCCTGCAGGCGCAGCACGTCGCCCGAGCGCGTCAGGTAGACGAAGCTGCCGTCGGCCTCGCGGTGGCCGATGTCGCCGGTGCGCAGGAAGCCGTCCTCGGTGAATGCGGCCGCCGTCGCCGCTGGGTCGTCGAGATATTCCGCCATCAGGCTCGGCCCAGACGCCTCGATCAGGCCCGCTTCGCCGTCCGGCAGCAACGCGTCGCCGTCGATCGCCCTGATGCGCACCGACGCGTCGGGAGAGACCGGGACGCCGCCGGCGCGCACCCGCACCACGGCCGCGGCATCGGCCGGCTGGGCGGCGTAGAGCGCCTGCACCTCGCTCATCCCGTAGAGGCCGACGAGGGACGTGCCGAAGCGATCGCAGGCGGCGACGAGGTCGCTGCGCTCGGGAGCCTTGAAGGCGGCGAAGCCGCAGCGCCGCAGCCCGCCCAGCCGGCGCCCCAGGGGATCCTCGGCCAGCAGCCGCTCCAGCATGTCGTCGGTGGCATTGGTCGCCGTCAGGCGGTGCCGCCCGATGGCGGCGAGGGCGCCGGTCGGGTCGAAGAAGGGCTGGACCGCCATGGGTGCCGCCGCGGCGATGCTCGCCATCGCCTGGCAGAAGCCGAAGACGCCGCAGAAGGGCAGCGCCTGCAGCGTCGCCGACCCGGCATCGGCGAAGCCCAGCGCGCGGGCGGCGAGCGGCGCGTGCGCGGTGATCGAGCGGTGGGGATGCAGTACGAACTTGGGCGCGCTGGTGGTGCCCGAGGTGGTGAAGGCCGCGACACCCATGCCCGGCGCCGCGAGGTTCGCCGCCTGCCCGGGAGCCGAGGCGAGGTCGGCGTAGCGGACGATCCGGGCGTGGGCGAGGACGGCCGGCAACGCCGGCGCCGCCTCGCCCTCGTCATAGAGGACCACCGTGTCGATGCGGGCGAGCGCGGCCGGGTCCGTCGCCGCCAGGATGTCGAGGAAGCCCAGCCCCTTGAAGCCCGGCCACAGCACCAGGGCGCGCACCCGGCTGCGGCCCAGCACGTCGGCCATCTCGCGCTGGCGGAAGCGGGTGTTCACGGCGAACGCGACGGCACCCCGGCGCGCGATGCCGAACAGCAGCGTCAGCCACGCCGGTCCGTTCGGCAGCCACAGGGCGACGCGGTCGTCCACGCCGATGCCGAGCCGCGCGAGCCCGCCGGCGACACGGCGGCTTTCCGCCGCCAGGTCGGCCCACGACCGGCTGCCCGCGCCGTACCACAGCGCGACCGCGTCGCCCTGCCGGGCGGCGATCGTATCGAGGAGCTGCGGCAGGGTCGCGGCCATGACGGACCGGACCGCTCTACGGCATGGCCAGGGGCGGTGCAAGCGGCGGGTTGCCGGCGCCGCTCCCCCACCGCAGGATGGGCGGCCATGGATCCCGCCCCGCCGCCGCTGGCCGATGCCGCCTTCCGCGCCGCGCTCGCCGCGGGGCGGCCGATCGCCGACGCCGACCTCTCCGCGGTCGACTGGGACGAGTTGCCCGGCGACGACGCGCGCTTCAGCGGCTGCCTCGTCGCCGACGCCGTGCTGCGGGCGCCGCGGCTGACCGGGGCGAGCTTCGAAGGGTGCCGGTTCCGGCGCTGCCGCTTCAGCCATGCCGTCCTGCACGACGCCACGTTCGAGGACTGCTCCTTCACCGGGCCGGGCGCGCTCGGCACGACCTTCGCGTTCGCCGACCTGCGCGGCGCGCGCCTGCGCCGTTGCGACATGTCCTTCTGCGCCTTCGAGCAGTCGGGCCTGCACGCGATCGCGATGGAGGGCTGCAACCTGCGCGGCGCCCGCTTCGAGCGCAGCGACTTCGCCCGCGCCTTCGGCCGCAAGGTCGTGGCCGCTCGCGGCAGCTTCCGCGACTGCAACCTGGAGCTGGCGGACCTCTCCGGCCTGCGGCTCGCCGGCTGCACCTTCGCGCGCTGCCGGCTGCGCGAGGCCGACCTCCAGGGCTGCGACCTCACCGACGCCGACCTCGGCGGCAGCGACCTCGTCCAGGCGAACCTGCGCGACGCCGTGCTCGCCGGCGCCGACCTGCGCGGCGCGGACATCGCCGGGCTCGACCTGACGGCGCTCGCCGGCTTCGCCGGTCTCAGGATCGAGCAGGACCAGCAGCATCTCCTGCTGGCCGCCATGGGCGTCGACGTGCATCCCGGCTGAGCCGCCGCGATCCGCGCTATAGTCGGCCCGGCTGGCCGGAGGATCGGGGATGGGAGCTGTCCGAGCGCTGCTTCGCCACACGGGCCTGCGGCTGGGCGCCGTCCTGGTGCTGCTCGCGGCCTCGCCGTCCACCCCCGCCCAGCAGCAGGCCGCGGTCGACCCGCGCGTCGTCGGCACCTGGTCGCTGCAGACGATCAATCCGCAGGGTGCCGCGCTGCGCTATCTCTGGGAGATCCGGCCCGACGGCGGCTACGGCTTCCGCAGCGAGGGGACCGGCGGGCCGGCGGCCCATTCCGGGCGCGCCGCCTTCGTCGACGGCCGCTGGTCGCTGGAGGCGGCCACCGGGCAGGCGGGCTGGACCGATTCGGGCATCTACCAGGTGCTGAGCCCCGACATGGTCTTCTTCGCCGGCCGCCTCGGCCCCGGCACCTGGCAGCGCGCGGGCGGAACGCCGCCCGCCGCCGCCGCGCCCTGGCCGCGGACCCTGCCGGAGATGGCGCGCCGCGCGGTGACGACGGCACGGACGCAGCGGCCCGACGCCATCCTCTACGAGATCGAAGCGACGCGCCGGCCGCCGACGCTGGCACCGCGCCCGCCGGAAGACGCGTACGAGATCGGCTTCCGCCTCTATTCGCCGTCCGAGCAGTTCATCCTCTCCGTCACCCCCGGCAATGCCGCGGGCGAGGTCTGGCCGGGCGGGCGCTACGACCTCACCGGGCGCGAGGCGATCCCCGACCGCTTCCTCGACCTGGCCGAGGCCGAGCGCCGGGCGCAGCTCCTCGGCATGCGTGGCCGGGCCGAGCGGGCCGCGCTGTCCTTCGACCGCTCCTATCCGTGGCCGCGCTGGATCATCTGGCCCGTATCGGCGAGCCGGACCTGGAACATCAACGGCTCCGTCGGCGGCATGCCCGCCCCACTCCTGCCGCCCGAGCAGATCCGCGACCGGTTGCGCGAGACCTCGTCCTACCTTCCCACCCTGGCGCGCGGCCTGGGCGAGCCCGGCCGGCTCACCGCCTCGCCGCCCCCTGCCCCCGGGCTGGTGGAGCAGATCCTCCTGCGACTTGAGGGCGTCGGGAAGAAATCGATCCTCGCCGTGGCCGTCCATGGCGACCGCGTGGCCGCGACGCGCAGCCTGGAGGACCTGACCGAGCATGGCGGCCAGTACGCGCAGCGGTCGCGCCGGCAGTGGGCAGACGCGGGCATCGGCACGGTCGAGCTGCGCTGCCTGCTCGCCTTCAGCCCCGGCCGCCACCTCGCGGCGCGCTGCGCCTGGATGCATCCGACCCTGCCGCTGGTCGCCAGCGGCGAGGTCGAGGTCCAGGCCCCCGACCGCCTGGAGACCGCCCAGATCGAGGAGCTGGTCGACCGCGCCGCCTTCCCGCTGACGATGGCGGCGGTGTTCTACATCGCGGACGTCCTGCCGCGCTGACCTACTCCGCCGGCTTGGCGCCGGCGGTCTCGCCGCCCGGCTCCGCGTGGTGCTGGCGCAACGCCTCGGCGAAGGCGGTGGCGAGGATACCGGTCGGCGCCGCGATCAGCCCGATCGCGGCCAGCGCCGTCATGCCCGCCAGCACCCGCCCCAGCGCGGTCACGGGGTAGACGTCGCCATAGCCGACGGTGGTCAAGGTGGCGATCGCCCACCACATCGCCCGCGGTATGCTGCCGAATGCGGCCGGCTGGTCCGCCCCCTCGATCAGGTACATAAGGGTGGCCGAGAAGATCAGCACGACGAGCGCCACGAGCAGGCTGAGCAGCAGCTCCGGCAGCCGGCCGCGCAGCGTCGTCAGCAGGATCGCGGCGGCGCGGGAGAACGGCCCGAGGCGCGAGAAGCGCAGCAGCCGGAAGAGCCGCAGGAGGCGCACCACCTGGGTGTCGCCCACCAGCTCGCCCAGGAACAGCGGGAGCACCGCCACGAGGTCGACCAGCGCCATCGGGCTCGCCGCGTAGCGCAGCCGGCCGCCGAGGCCGCGGTAGCGCGGGTCTTCGCCGACGGCGATCATGCGGGCGACGTATTCCGCCAGGAACACCGCGCCGAACAGCCGCTCCGTCCAGAGAAAGAACAGCGGCGCGCGCGACGACACGGAATCCTCGGTCTCGAGGACGGCGACGATCGCGCTCGCCACGATGCTGGCGGCGAGCACCCGGTTGATCCAGCCGGCCCCCGTCGAGCCCTGCCCGCCCGGATCGAGCAGGCGATGGAGACGGACCGCGAGCGGAACCTGGGCCATGGCGGCGATCAGCGTATCATGACGGCGGGCCGCTGCATCAACGGTTCCCTGGGCGCTCCCGAGACCATGATCGACAAGCTGGAGTTCGTCATCGCGCTCGCCCGCGAGCGGCATTTCGGCCGCGCCGCGGCGGCGTGCGGAGTGACGCAACCGACCCTTTCCGCCGGCCTCAAGCAGATCGAGGAGACCCTGGGCGTGCTGCTGGTGCGGCGCGGCTCGCGCTTCCTCGGCTTCACCCCCGAGGGCGAGCGCGTGCTGCACTGGGCGCGACGCATCGTCGGCGACCAGCGCGCCATGCGCCAGGAGATCGAGGCCCTGAAGCGCGGCCTCGCCGGGCACCTGCGGATCGCGGCGATTCCGACGGCGCTGGCCATGGTCCAGACGCTCACCACCCCCTATCGCGCCCACCATCCCGGCGTGCGCTTCACCATCCTGTCGCGCACCTCCAGCGAGATCCTGGCGCTGCTCGAGGACCTGGAGATCGATGCCGGCCTGACCTACCTCGACAACGAGCCGCTCGGCCGCGTCAGCGTCGTGCCGCTCTACCGCGAGCGCTACCGGCTGCTGACCGCGGCCGAGGCGCCGCTGGGCGACCGCGACCGCGTCACCTGGGCAGAGGTCGGGCGGGTGCCGCTCTGCCTGCTGACGCCCGACATGCAGAACCGGCGGATCATCGACCGCCTGCTCCAGTCGGCCGGCGCCGTCGCCGCGCCGATGCTGGAATCGGACTCGATGATCGCGCTCTTCGCCCATGTTCGCACCGGGCGCTGGGCCAGCGTCATGCCGGCGAAGCTGGCCGCCACGCTGGGGCTGACCGATACGGTGCGGTCGATCCCCATCGTCGAGCCGGAGGCGGCGCATACGATCGGCCTGGTCCTGCCGCACCGCGAGCCGATGACCCCGCTCGCCGCCGCCCTGGTCGCCGAGGCGAAAGCCCTGGCGCCGACGCTCCAATCCGAGGATTGATAGGATTGTTCTATCGCAGCAATTGAACTTGCCACTTGATACCCGAACGGGTGCGGCCCAGGATTCATCAAGGAATTCAATAACACGCGACCGGGCGAGGAATGCTTCCCAGTCATCCCTGGAACGCCGAGCGAGCGTCGGAGATCATTGCGGCCCACGGCGCCGCCGAGGGCGCGACGCTGCCCATCCTCCATGCCCTGCAGGAAGCCTTCGGCCATGTCCCGGAAGCGGCCGTGCCGATGATCGCCGCGGCCCTCAACCTGACGCGCGCCGAGGTGCACGGCGTCGTCACCTTCTACCACGACTTCCGGCGCGCGCCGCCGGGCCGGCACGTGGTGAAGCTGTGTCGCGCCGAGGCCTGCCAGTCCGCCGGAGGCCGCGCCGTCGCCGACGGCGTCCGGACGCGCCTCGGCGTGTCGTGGGGCGGGACGACGCCCGACGGTCGCGTCACGCTGGAGGCCGTCTACTGCCTCGGCCTCTGTGCCACCGCCCCGGCCGCCATGGTCGACGGCGAGGTGATCGGCCGGCTCGACGAGGCGGCCGCCGAGCGCATGCTCCGGGCGATCCGATGACAGCCACGCTCTATGTGCCGCGGGACGCCGGGGCGCTGGCCGTCGGGGCGGAGCGCGTCGCGCAGGCGCTCGCCGCCGGCGCGGCGGCACGCGGCATCGCCGCCCGGATCGTGCGCACCGGATCGCGCGGCCTCTACTGGCTGGAGCCGATGGTCGAGATCGCGACGCCGGCGGGCCGGATCGCCTATGGGCCGGTGGCGGAGGACGACGTTCCCGGCCTCCTCGACGCGGGCCTGCTCGACGTGGGCCTGCTCGAGGGCGCTCCCCACCGGCTGCGTCTCGGGCCGCCCGAGGCGATCCCCTTCCTCGCCCGCCAGACCCGGCTCGTCTTCGCCCGCTGCGGCATCGTCGACCCGCTGTCGCTCGACGACTACCGGGCGAACGGCGGCCTGCAGGGCCTGGCGCGCGCGATCGCGATCGGGCCGCAGGCGACGGTCGAGACGATCGTCGAATCCGGCCTGCGCGGGCGCGGCGGCGCCGGTTTCCCGACGGGGATCAAGTGGCGCACGGTCGCGGCCGCCGCCGGCGCGCCCAAATACGTCGTGTGCAACGCCGACGAGGGCGACAGCGGCACCTTCGCCGACCGCATGCTGCTGGAAGGCGATCCGTTCGTCGTCATCGAAGGCATGGCGATCGCCGGCGTCGCCGCCGGCGCCACGCGCGGCTATCTCTATATCCGCTCGGAGTATCCGCACGCCGTCGCGGCGGCGCAGGCGGCGATCGACGCGGCACGCGGGGCGGGCGTCCTCGGCGCGGGCATCCTCGGCTCGAGCCACGATTTCGACATCGCGGTCCGGGTCGGCGCCGGCGCCTATGTTTGCGGCGAGGAGACGGCCCTCCTGGAGAGCCTGGAAGGACGCCGCGGCCAGGTGCGCGCCAAGCCGCCGCTGCCGGCCCATGCCGGCCTGTTCGGCAAGCCGACGGTGATCAACAACGTCGTCTCGCTGGCGTCGGCGCCGTTCATCCTCGCCAACGGCGCGGCGGCGTTCCGCGACTGCGGCTACGGCCGCTCGCGCGGCACGATGCCGATCCAGCTCGCCGGCAACGTCCGCCGCGGCGGGCTGTTCGAGGCGGCCTTCGGCATGACGCTGGGCGAGCTGGTCGACGACGTCGGCGGCGGCACGGCGAGCGGCCGGCCGGTGCGCGCCGTGCAGGTCGGCGGGCCGCTCGGCGCCTACTTCCCGCGCGCACTGTTCGACACGCCCTTCGACTACGAGGCCTTCGCCGCGCGCGACGGCCTGATCGGCCATGGCGGGGTCGTCGTCTTCGACGACAGCGTCGACATGGCGCAGCAGGCGCGCTTCGCCATGGAGTTCTGCGCCATCGAGAGCTGCGGCAAGTGCACGCCCTGCCGCATCGGTGCGACCCGGGGCGTCGAGGTCGTCGACCGCATCGTCGCCGGCACGGCCCGCGAGGCGAACCTCGCGCTGCTGGAAGAGCTGTGCACGACGATGAAGCTCGGCTCGTTGTGCGCCCTGGGCGGACTCACCCCCTATCCGGTGATGAGCGCCCTGACCCATTTCCCGGAGGATTTCCGCTCCGGCCCGCGGCTCGCCGCGGCGGAGTGAGGAGACGACCGATGACGATGGTTCAGGAGATCGATTACGGCACGCCCGCACGGACCGGGCGCATCGTGCGGCTGACCATCGACGGCAGAACGGTCGAGGCGCCCGAGGGCACGTCGATCATGCGCGCGGCGATGGCCGGCGGCACGCAGATCCCGAAGCTGTGCGCGACGGATTCGGTGGCCGCCTTCGGCTCCTGCCGGCTCTGCCTCGTCGAGATCGACGGCCGGCCGGGGACGCCCGCCTCCTGCACCACGCCGGTCGCCGAGGGCATGGCGGTGCGCACCCAGACCGAGCGCCTGAAGACGCTGCGCCGCGGCGTCATGGAGCTCTACATCTCCGACCATCCGCTCGACTGCCTGACGTGTGCGGCCAACGGCGACTGCGAGCTGCAGGACATGGCGGGCGCGGTCGGCCTGCGCGAGGTGCGCTACGGCTACGCCGGCGAGAACCATCTGGGCGAGGCCAAGGACCTCTCGAACCCCTACTTCGCCTACGACCCGGCGAAGTGCATCGTCTGCTCGCGCTGCGTGCGCGCCTGCGAGGAGGTGCAGGGCACCTTCGCGCTGACGATCGCCGGCCGCGGCTTCGAGTCCCGCGTCTCGCCCGGCATGGGCGAGGCATTCATGGATTCGGAGTGCGTCTCGTGCGGCGCCTGCGTCCAGGCCTGCCCGACGGCGACCCTGATCGAGAAGTCGGTCGTCGAGATCGGCCAGCCCGAGCATTCGGTGGTGACCACCTGCGCCTATTGCGGCGTCGGCTGCGCCTACAAGGCGGAGATGCGCGGCGACGAGCTGGTGCGCATGGTGCCCTACAAGGACGGCAAGGCGAACCACGGCCATTCCTGCGTCAAGGGCCGCTTCGCCTGGGGCTACGCGACCCACCGCGAGCGCATCCTGAAGCCGATGATCCGCGCGCGCATCACCGACCCCTGGCAGGAAGTGTCCTGGGAGACGGCGATCGCCCACGCCGCCGCCGAGCTCCGGCGCATCCAGGCCACCCACGGCAAGGGCGCCGTCGGCGGCATCACGTCCTCGCGCTGCACCAACGAGGAGACGTTCCTGGTGCAGAAGCTGGTGCGCGCCGCCCTGGGCAACAACAACGTCGACACCTGCGCGCGCGTCTGCCACTCGCCGACGGGCTATGGCCTGAAGACGGCGTTCGGCACGTCGGCCGGCACCCAGGACTTCGATTCCGTCGAGCAGGCCGACGTCGTGATCGTCATCGGCGCCAACCCGACCGACGGCCATCCGGTGTTCGCCTCGCGCCTGAAGAAGCGCCTGCGCGAGGGAGCGCAGTTGATCGTCATCGACCCCAGGCGCATCGACCTGGTGCGCACGCCGCACGTCGAGGCCGCCTATCACCTGCCGCTGCGGCCCGGCACCAACGTCGCTGTCCTCGACGCGCTGGCCCATGTCGTGGTCACCGAGGGGCTGGTCGACGAGGCCTTCGTGCGCGAGCGCTGCGACTGGGACGATTTCCAGGAATGGGCCGCCTTCGTCGCCGAGGCGCGCAACAGCCCGGAGGCGGTGGAGCGCGTGTCCGGCGTGCCGGCCGACCTCATCCGCGGCGCGGCGCGCCTCTATGCGACCGGCGGCAACGGCGCGATCTACTACGGCCTCGGCGTCACCGAGCACAGCCAGGGCACGACCACGGTGATGGCGATCGCCAATCTCGCCATGGCGACCGGCAATCTCGGCCGGCCCGGCGTCGGCGTGAACCCGCTGCGCGGCCAGAACAACGTGCAGGGCGCCTGCGACATGGGGTCGTTCCCGCACGAGCTGTCGGGCTACCGCCACGTCGGCGACGACGCGACGCGGTCGATGTTCGAGAGCCTGTGGGGGGTCGCGATCGACCGCGAGCCGGGCCTGCGCATCCCCAACATGCTGGACGCCGCGGTCGACGGCACCTTCAAGGGCATCTACATCCAGGGCGAGGACATCCTGCAGTCCGACCCCAACACGCACCATGTGGCGGCCGGGCTGGCGGCGATGGAATGCGTCGTCGTGCAGGACCTCTTCCTCAACGAGACCGCCAGCTACGCGCACGTCTTCCTGCCGGGCTCGACCTTCCTGGAGAAGGACGGGACCTTCACCAACGCCGAGCGGCGCATCCAGCGGGTCCGGAAGGTGATGGAACCGCGGTCGGGCATGGCCGACTGGGAGATCACCGTGGCCCTGGCCGAGGCGCTGGGGTTCGCGATGCCCTATTCGCACCCTTCCGAGGTGATGGACGAGATCGCGCGGCTGACGCCCAGCTTCGCCGGCGTGTCGTTCCAGCGGATCGACGCACTCGGCTCCATCCAGTGGCCGTGCAACGAGAAGGCGCCGGAGGGCACGCCGGTGATGCACGGCGCCGGCTTCGTGCGCGGCCGCGGCAAGTTCATGCTGACCGAGTACGTCCCGACCGACGAGCGGACCGGCCCGCGCTTCCCGCTGCTGCTGACCACCGGCCGCATCCTCACCCAGTACAATGTCGGCGCGCAGACCCGGCGCACCGCGAACGTCGCCTGGCACGAGGAGGACGTGCTCGAGATCCATCCTCACGACGCCGAGCAGCGCGGCGTCCAGGACGGCGACTGGGTAAGGCTGGCGAGCCGTACGGGCGAGACCTGCCTCAGGGCGCGCGTCACCGACCGGGTGGCGCCGGGTGTGGTCTACACGACCTTCCACCACCCGACGACGCAGGCGAACGTGGTGACGACCGAGTACACCGACTGGGCGACGGACTGCCCGGAGTACAAGGTGACGGCGGTCCAGGTCAGCCCGTCCAACGGCCCCAACGAATGGCAGCGGACCTACGACGCGTTCGCGCACGAGAGCCGCCGCGTCGTCCGTCCCGCGGCCGCGGAATGAGGTGGATGCGGCCCGCCGTCCGCGACGTCGCGCGATTGCGCTGGCGGGGAGGCGCTCGCGGCGCGGGGGGCGAGGCCGGCCGCCGCCGCATCCCCGAGGAGACCGCGGTCGCCATCGCCTACCAGGGCTCGACCTACGCCGTGATGATGGCGACGCCCGGGGACCTGGAGGACTTCGCGGTCGGCTTCAGCCTGACCGAGCGGATCGTCGCCGACACCGCGGGGATCGAGGCGCTCGACATCGTCGAGCAGGATCTCGGCATCGAGTTGCGCATGTGGCTGGCCGCCCCCGACGCCGCGGCGCTGGCCGACCGGCGCCGCCATGTCGCGGGCCCGACCGGCTGCGGCCTGTGCGGCATCGAGAGCCTGGAGGAGGCGATGCGCTCGCCGCCGGCCGTGGCGCAGGCGATGCGCCTGCCGCCATCGGCGATCCTGGCCGCGGTCGCCGCGCTGGAGGCTGCCCAGCCCGTCAACCACGCGACTCATGCCGTGCATGCCGCCGGCTTCTGGCGGCCCGATCGCGGCCTCGTCGCGGTGCGCGAGGACGTCGGCCGGCACAACGCCCTCGACAAGCTTGCCGGCGCCCTCGCCCGCGACGGCATGTCGGGCGCCGGCGGCGCCGTGCTGCTGACCAGCCGGGTGTCGATCGAGATGATCCAGAAGGCCGCCGCCATCGCCGCCCCGGTAGTGATCGCCGTCTCCGCGCCGACCGCGCTCGCCGTGCGCACGGCCGAGGCCGCCGGCATCACGCTCGTCGCCGTCGCGCGCGGCGACGGCTTCGAGATCTTCAGCCGATCCGACCGCATCGCCCTGGAAGCCGACGCCCATGTCGCCT
Organism: Alphaproteobacteria bacterium; assembly: GCA_020852355.1. Classification (GTDB taxonomy): domain Bacteria; phylum Pseudomonadota; class Alphaproteobacteria; order ATCC43930; family Allostellaceae; genus Allostella. Next base: position 6,889 of record JADZBA010000012.1, on the reverse strand, counting down.
GAGAAGCTGGTCCACATGGCGAACCAGATCGCCGCCTTCTTCGCGGGCCAGCACGGCGACGCGGCAGCCGCGACCGCCGATCATCTCGCCAAGTTCTGGGAGCCGCGCATGCGCCGCGACATCCTCGCCCACGAGGCCGCCGGCGGTGCCGGCCTCTCTGCCGTCGCCCGCGACGCGGTCCGCCGGCTGCACGTGGCCGCGGCGTAGGCGTCGCGGCCCGCCTTCGCTCCTATGCGCCGTAGGCCGCGGGATCGAGGCTGAACGCCAGCCCCCGCCAGTCGCTGTCGCCGGCATCCCGCCGGCGCCGGTTCTCCCGCGCGATCCGCCGATAGAGGGCGAGCGCCCTGCCATCGTCGAGATCCGCGGTGTCCGAGCCGAGATGCTCGGCCAGCAGCGCGCAGCGCAAGGCCCGCACGACCGCCGGGTCCCGGAACGAGGCGTTCATCTCGGTATTGCCGAGCAGCGAGGCGGCGTGGAGGTTGCACGACCCGATCGTCGCCCAGGCGTCGTCGACCAGCATGGCCTTGGCGTGCACATAGACGTCGGCGCGCCCGCCCCGCCCGTCGCGGCCGGCGATCCCGACCAGCGCGAAGCGCTCGTGCCGGCCCAGCGCGGCGAGCGCGTCGAACAGCGGGCGGCGCTCCGGCGCGCGGCGGGCGGCGCGCACCTGGTCCTCCGGCCGGGCGGGAACCAGCAGCACGACGTCGACGCCGCGCGCCAGCGCCGCGTCGAGCGCAGCCGCCACCTCGGGCACCGGTACCGCCTGGTTCTCGATGTAGAGCGCGCGCCGCGCGGCACCGATCGCCAGGAGATACTGATCGAGGATCGACCGCTCGCCGCCGTGGATATCATGGGGCCGGCCCCCGGGGACGGCGCGGCCGTCGCGATAGCGACCGGCGTGCACCGTGCGCTGGATCTGCACCAGCGCCGCGCCGCGGGGCGACGGGACGCCATCCGGGAAAGGCAGGTCGTCGTCGCCGTCATGGCCCCAGACGCCGTCCCCGGCCGCGCGCTCGCTCGCCTCGTTCCAGCGCTGGACGAAGTTGTGATGCACATCTGCGGCCGCGGGTCCGGCGACCTCGACATAGAGGTCGTGAATCTGCTCCTCGCCGTCATGGCCGGGGTCGGCGAGCGCGCGAGGATTGAGGTCGCCTACGAAGGCGGTCGCGGAGGGCCGGCCGGCGTCCACCAGCCAGCTCTTCTGGTGCTGGCAGAAGCCGCCATGCGCCCGGTCCCAGCGGGCCCGGAAGCGTGAGCCGCGCTCGCCCAGCATGGCGCGATCGGCCGCGCTGCCTGCGAAGGTCCGGACGGGCGCGCCGTCCGCGGCCGCGGGACGCCAGAAGATGACGCGCACGTCGAGGCCGCGCGCGACCGCGCGGTCGAGCACGTCGAAGAGCGAGCCGTGCCCGCCGGGCATCCGGAACTCCGGCGCGACGAACGCGATGGTGGCCCAGACGCTGTGCCGTGCGGCCGCGATCGCGGCACAGATGCGCCCGAAGGCGGCCGCGCCGTCGACCAGCGGGCGCACGGCATTGCCGGCGCGCACGGGATACGACCCCGACGCCGGAAACGGGATGTGCGGCGATGCGTCCATGGTCGGGACCGGTCAGGCCGCCGCCGGTGCCCCGTCGCCTTCCGGCCGCGACGGCGGCGCCTTCGCCGCCGCGTGCTCCAGCATGGCGCGCGCGATCTCGCGCTCGCCCATGACGATGATGTCGGCGCCGACCCGCTCGAGATGCTCGACCTCGGCGTCGAAATGCGCCCGGGCGATGATCTCCAGCTCGGGGCCCAGTGCGCGCGCCTGCGCGACGATCTGGCCCGCCTCGAAGGCCTCTGGAATCGCCACGTAGAGGGTACGTGCCACCGGCAGGCCGGCGGCACGCACGATGCGCGGATCGGCGCCGTTGCCCGCGATCGCCTCGATACCCTGGGCACGCAGGGCATCGATCGCCGCCCGGCGCTCCTCGATGACGAGGAAGGGCCTCCCCGTCCGCAGCAGGCCCTCGCCGATCGCGCTGCCGACGCGGCCGTAGCCGACGACCACGTCATGGCCCGAGAGCGACGTCGGCTTCAGCACGGCATCCTCCTCGCCGGCCGTTGCGGCCAGGGCGGCCTCGGCACCGCGATCCATCCGCGCCTTGATCCGGTCGAGCAGCGCGAAGAACAGGGGGTTGGCGAGGATCGACAGGATGGCGCCGGCGAGCACGAGATCGCGGGCCTCGGCCGGCATGATGCCGAGCCCGACGCCCAGGCCGGCCAGGATGAACGAGAACTCGCCGATCTGGGCGAGGCTGGCAGAGATGGTGAGCGCCGTGATGCGCGGATGGCCGAAGGCGCGGACGATGAGGTAGGCGGCCGCCGACTTTGCCAGGACGATGATGAGGAAGGTCGCCAGCACCGGCAGCGCCTGGCGCAGCAGCACCGCGGGGTCGAGCAGCATGCCGACGGAGACGAAGAACAGCACCGCGAAGGCGTCGCGCAGGGGAAGCGATTCCTCTGCCGCGCGCTGGCTGAGGGGCGATTCGCTGAGGATCATCCCCGCGAAGAACGCACCGAGGGCGAACGACACGTCGAAGAGCATGGCCGCCCCGAACGCCACGCCGAGCGCCACTGCCAGCACGGCCAGCCGGAACAGCTCGCGCGACCCGGAATGAGCGACGTAGTGCAGCACCCAGGGGATCACCCGTCGGCCGACGACGAGCATCAGCGCGACGAAGGCGGCCACCTTCAGCAGGGTCAGCCCGACGGTGCGGGCGAGGTCGTCCCAGGCCAGCACCCCGGCCTCGCCCTTCAGCAGCCCGGCGAGGGCAGGCAGCAGGACCAGGGTCAGGACCATCGCCAGGTCCTCGACGATGAGCCAGCCGACGGCGATGCGGCCACGCCGGGTCTCGAGGATCCGCCGCTCCTGCAGCGCGCGCAGCAGGACCACCGTGCTCGCCACCGAGAGCGCGAGCCCGAAGACGATGCCCGCACCGGCCGACCAGCCCATCAGCCACGCCAGCCCCACGCCGAATGCCGTGGCCACCGCGATCTGCACGACCGCCCCCGGAATCGCGATCGCCTTCACCGACAGGAGGTCGGCCAGGGAGAAATGCAGGCCGACGCCGAACATCAGCAGGATGACGCCGATCTCCGCCAGCTCGACGGCCAGGCCCTGGTCGGCGACGAAGCCGGGGGTGAAGGGGCCGACCAGGATGCCGGCCAGCAGGTAGCCGACCAGCGGCGGGATCCGCAGGCGATGGGCGAGCACGCCGAGCACGAAGGCGAGGCCGAGACCGACGACGATGGTGGCGATGAGCGGGGTGTGATGGGGCATTACCTCGGGGAATCCTTCCAGGCGGCGGCGGAGGAGCGCACGAATCTCGGGGAGGCGGAGCGACGGGTCATGCCCGACCGTCCGCCGTGCCCATTATGGCGAAGTTCGCCGTGGATCGTGCGGCAAAACGACTATGCGGGCTGGCGCCGCCACAGCGCGGTCAGCAGGCCGGCGCCGACCAGGAACCCACCGCCGGTGCGGTTGACCGCGCGCTGGACGCCGGGCCGGCGGATCACCCGCCGCGCCGCCGCGGCCAGCATCGCGTAGGCGAGCGCGTTCGCCGTCGCCAGCACCAGGAAGGTGGCGCCGAAGACGGCGAGCTGGACGGGCACGTCGCCGTGGTGATCGACGAACTGCGGCAGGAAGGCGACGAAGAAGACGAGGCTCTTGGGATTGAGGGCCGTCACCGCGTAGGCATGGAGGAAGATTCGGCCGGGCCGCGCGGCGGGTGCAGCCACGAGGCCGGAGCCGGCCCCGACCGGTGCCCGCCACAGCTTGACGCCGAGATAGATCAGGTACGCCGCACCCACCCATTTCAGTGCCAGGAACAAGGTCGCCGACGCTGCCAGCACGGCACCCAGGCCGAGCAGCGACCCGGTCATCGCCGTGAAATCGCCGAGCGCCACGCCCGCGACGGTGGCGGCGGCCGAGCGCCTGCCGTGGCCCAGCGCGTAGGAGACGACGAGCAGCACCGTCGGTCCGGGAATGGCGAGCAGCACGACCGAAGCGGCGACGAAGGCGATCCAGTGCTCCAGGGGCATGGGCGGCTCCTACGGGACGATGCACCCCCGCATCAATCCATTACCGTCCGCACGGCGCAAGCCGCCCGCCGGCCCATGCGCGACGCGCTCTCCGGGACCTCGCGCGTGTGGCGGAGGGCGAAGGACAGCAGACCGGCCAGCAGGGCGAGGGCGAGCGAGGCCGACCAGATCTCGGCGTAGCCGGCGAAGAGGTCGAACAGCCGCCCGCCCGCGAAGGCGCCGGCCGCGCCGCCCAGGGCGTGGCCCGCCGACACCAGCCCGGAGGCCAGGCCCAGCCGGCGCATGCCGAGATGGCTGGCGACGAGGCTGATCGTCACCGGAACCGTCGAATAGTCGAAGAGCCCGAACAGCACGGCGAAGACGTAGAGCCAGGCGATGTCCGGTGGCATCGCCAGCAGGACGGCGAAGGCGAGCGCGCGGGCGACGTAGATGCCGCCCAGCAGCGCCGGACGGTGGATGCGGTCGGACAGCCAGCCCGCGGCCACCATGCCCGCGAGGTTGACCGCCGAAAGGATGCCGTAGGCGGCGGCGCTGGGCAGCGGCGGGAAGCCGCAGAAGGCCGCGAACGGCAGGAGATGCGTCTCGATCACCCCGGTCGTGGTGAAGCCGCAGAACGCGAAGCTCCAGAACAGCAGGTGGAACGCCGGCCGGCCGAGCAGGAACCCGAGATCGGCGGGCAACGACGGCGCCACGCCCGCTCGCGGTGACGGGCGCGACGACGCCGGCCGGTGGTCGCGGACCAGCAGCAGCGACAGGACCGCGAGGGCGAGGGCGCCGACCGCCAGCGCGGCGAAGGCCGCGCGCCACGCACCGGCGGCGACCATCACCGCCGCCGCCGGCACCAGGGCGAGCTGACCGGCGGTTGCGCCGGCGGTGCCGATCCCCGTCGCGAGCCCGCGCCCGGTCGTCCAGGCTTGCGCGATCGCGGTGCCGACGACGTTGGTGCCGACCGCGGCGAAGCCGAGCGCCGCGACGACGCCGAATGCCAGGAGAAACACCAGCGGCCCGTCCATGGCCGCCACCGCGGCGGACGCCGCGGCGATGGCGGCCAGCCCGCCCGCGAGCAGCGGACGGGCGCCCCAGCGGTCGACGGCGGCTCCGGCGAAGGGCGTCGCCGCCGCCATCGTGACGAGGGCCGTCGACGCGCCGCCGGCGATGAAGCCGCGCGTCCAGCCGAGCTCCGCCTGCCAGACGGGCATCACCAGCCCGAGCACGGCACGCACCGAGAACGACAGGGCGAGCGCCAGGAAGCCCAGCGCCACGAGCAGCCGGGCGGCGGCGGAGGGGCGGAGACAATGATCGTGCAGCACCGGATCCTCGCGGCAGGGAACGATCGGTGGACCATGGCGCCGGCCCGGCCGCGCGCCAAACCCGATCTATTGCCTCGTGAATTTAGATGAACTAAACATCCTGGATGGGCAGAGTGCTTCCTCTCCTCGGGCTGCGGGCCTTCACCGAGACCGGGCGGCTGGGCAGCGTCACGGCCGCCGCCCGGGTCATGGGGGTGACGCCGGGAGCCGTCAGCCAACAAATCCGCCTGCTGGAGGATCGCGTCGGCGCGAGGCTGTTCGAGCGTCGCGGCCGGACGCTCCGCCCGACCGAGGCAGGCGCCCGCGTGCTGCCGGCGCTCGTGCGCGCCTTCGACCAGATGGAGGGGGCGCTCGCGGATTTAGCCGACCTGATGGGAAAGACGACCCTGACGATCACCACGGTGCCGTCCTTCGCTGCGACCTGGCTGGTGCCGCGGCTGGGGCGCTTCGTCACCCGCCATCCCGGCGTCGAGGTGCGCGTCGAGGCGACCCGCGAGGTCGTCGACCTGCGCCGCGGCCGCGTCGACATCGCCATCCGGCACGGCCTCGGCGAATATCCCGGCCACGTCGTGACGAAGCTGCTTCCCCTCAGCCTGGTCCCGGTCGGCAGCCCGGCCCTGCTCGACGCGGGGCCGCCGATCCGCGGACCCGCCGACTGCCTGCGCTATCCGCTGCTCCACGACGACGGCCGCTCGGATTGGGGGCTGTGGCTGGCCGCGCACGGCATCGCCGACCCGCGCGCCACCGACGGAACGGGCTTCGCCGACGACTATCTCGTCCTGCGCGCGGCGCTCGCCGGCCAGGGCCTCGCCCTGATGAGCGACGTCTATTCCGCCGACGAGGTGCGCGCCGGCCGGCTGCGCCTCGCCCTCGACCTGCCCAGCCCGACCGCGTTCGCCTACTACGTCGTCACCCGGCCCGACACGCGCGCGAAGCCGGCGATCGGGATCTTCGTCGCCTGGCTGCTGGAGGAGGCGGCGGCGCCCTGATCCGCGCCGGGGGATTGCGCATCTCTTGCTTCTCGCCGCCGAGGAGCCGAGGAGAACGGGGACGTGTCGCCGTCGGTGGCGGCGGGACGGCATGACCGCAAGCCCGTGCACGCCCGTGGGAAAGGGACGAGCCATGACCATCCCGGTGAAGCGACGCACCTTCCTCGCCGGGGCCGCCGCCTTCGGCGCCGCCGGGCTCCTCACGCGGCCGGCCATCGCCAAGGGATCGGTGACCGCCGCCATGTATCCCGGCTCCTGGGAGGAGGCGTTCCGCGCCATCGTCCGGCCGGCGCTGAAGAAGGCGCACGACGTCGAGCTGGAGATGCAGCCGCTCTACGCCGTCGACCAGATCGCCAAGGCGCGGGCGGCGCGCGGCCGGCCGAGCTTCGACGTCTTCGTGCTCGACCCCGGCCCGCGCGTCAGCGGCCTCGACGTCGGCGCATTCGACGAGTTCGACCCGAGGAAGCTCACGAACCTCGCCACGGTGCCGGACGGGCTGGCCGACGAATGGGG
>JADZBA010000011.1 GCA_020852355.1 Alphaproteobacteria bacterium | reverse complement strand
TTCCTGCTGCCCGGCACGCATTCGAAGCTGGTCGACGTCGAGGACGGACGCATCGTCGCCTTCCGCACCTTCATGACGGGCGAGGTCTTCGCGGCCCTGCGCGGCCACACCATCCTCGGCCGCATGATGGCCGATACCGGCGGCGCCGGCCCCGGCTTCGCACGCGGCGTGGCCGCCGGCGCCGCCGCGCCGTCCCCCGGCGCGCTTCTCAGCCTGCTCTTCTCCGCGCGCACCCTGCGCCTCTTCGACGAGATCGACGCGGCCGCCGCCTTCGACTACCTCTCGGGCCTGCTGATCGGCGCCGAGCTGGCCGAGATGCGCGGCGCGGCCGGGCCGGTGGTCCTGGTCGGCGGCGCCGACCTGCAGGAACGCTACCGCACCGCCGCGTCGCTGCTCGCCATCGCGACCATCCCGGCGCCCCCGGCCGTGGTGCGCGCCGGCCATCTGGCGATCGCCCGGCACGCCGGGCTGGTCGCGCGCGCCTGAAGGATCCCGCCATGGCCCTTTCGTTCGACGAGGCGATGCGCCGCTGCCCGCTGGTGGCGATCCTGCGCGGCATCCGCCCCGACGAGGCCGTGGCCGTCGGCACGGCGCTGGTCGACGCCGGCTTCTCGATCATCGAGGTCCCGCTCAACTCCCCCGAGCCGCTGCGCTCGATCGCCGCGCTGGCCCGGTCGTTTCCCGAAACGGCACTGGTCGGCGCGGGCACCGTCACCACGGCCGGGGACGTCGCCGCGATCGGCGATGCCGGCGGCCGTCTCGTCGTCAGCCCGCACTGCGATCCGGCGGTCATCCGTGCGGCGAAAGCGGGCGGGCTGTGGTGCGTGCCGGGTGCCTTCACGCCGACCGACGCATTCGCGGCCCTCGCGGCCGGCGCGGACGCCGTGAAGCTGTTTCCCTGCGAGGCGCTGCCGCCGGCCGCCGTGAAGGCGTTGCGCGCCGTCCTGCCGCCGGGCACGCGCCTCCTGCCGGTGGGCGGGATCGGCCTTTCCAACATGGTCGACTACCGCGCTGCGGGGGCGGCCGGCTTCGGGCTGGGTTCGGCCCTCTACAAGCCGGGCGACGGCGCGGCCGTCGTCGCGGAGCGGGCACGCGCCTTCATCGCGGCGCTGCCGAAGGGCTGATCGCCGTCAGCCGGTGAGCCGCCTCAGCACGTCGTCGAGCTGGTCCAGCGAGCCGTAATGCAGGATCAGGCGGCCGCCGCGGCCGCCATGCTCGATGGTGACCTTGAGGCCGAGCTTGCCCTCCAGGTCGCGTTCCAGCGCGCGCGTGTCGGCATCGACCGCCGGAGCGGCCTTCGTCTTGGGATGCTTGACCGCGGCGGCGAGCTTCTCGGTCTGGCGGACGTTCAGGCCCTGGGCGACGACACGCCTCGCCAGGGCGGGGGCGTCCGTCGCCCCGAGCAGTGCGCGTGCATGGCCGGCGGACAGCGCGCCGTCCTCGACGAGCCGGCGAACCGCGTCGGGAAGCTGCAGAAGACGCAGCATATTCGCGATATGGCTGCGGCTCTTGCCGACGGCACGCGCCAGCTCCTCCTGGCTGTGCGCGAACTCCTCGATCAGCCGGCGATAGCCTTCGGCCTCCTCCAGCGCCGTCAGGTCCTGGCGCTGGACGTTCTCCACCAGCGCGATCTCCAGCGCCTCGCGGTCGGCCAGCTCGCGGACGACGATCGGCACCGCATGGATGCCGGCCGCCTGGGCGGCCCGCCAACGCCGCTCGCCGGCGATGATCTCCCAGGCGCCGGCCTTGTCGGGGTCCGGCCGCACCAGGATGGGCTGGACGACGCCCTTCTCGCGCACCGATTCGACGAGCGCCTGCATCGCCTCGTCATCGAACCGGCGGCGCGGCTGGAAACGGCCCGGCCGGAGCGCCTCGATCGGCGCGCCGCGCGGCGGGCCGCTTTCCGGCGCCGGTGCCGGCGGCAGGGCCGGCGTCTCGCCCAGGAGGGCCGACAGGCCGCGGCCCAGAGGGCGGCGCTTCGCCGGGTCGCGGCTCATGCCGCGCTCGCTTCGCGGGTCAGCAGCTCGCGCGCAAGCTGGATGTAGGCTTGTGCTCCGGCCGACCGCCAGTCGTACAGCATGACCGGCAGCCCGTGCGACGGCGCCTCGGAGATGCGCACGTTGCGCGGGATGACCGTCGTGAAGACCTTGTCGCCGAGATGCGTACGGACATCGGCGGCCACGACCTCGGACAGGTTGTTGCGCTTGTCGAACATGGTCAGCACGATCCCCTGGATGACGAGCCGCGGGTTGAGGCCGCGGCGGATGCGCTCGACGGTATGGAGGAGGTGGCTGAGGCCTTCCAGCGCCAGGAACTCGCACTGCAGCGGCACCAGCACCTCGTCGGCGGCGACCAGCCCGTTCACCGTCAGCATCCCGAGCGACGGCGGGCAGTCGATCAGCACGAAGGCGGCATCGCTCGCGCCGGCTTCCAGCGCCTCGCGCAGGCGCGACTCGCGGCGCTCGCCCTCCAGCAGCTCGACCTCGGCGCCGACCAGGTCGCGGGTCGCCGGGACCAGGAAGAGGTTGGGCACCCGGGTCGCCATCGTGGCCTCGTCGAGCGTCGCCTCTCCGAGCAGCACCTCGTAGACGGTCGTCTCGCGTGCCGCCGCGGCCACGCCGAGGCCGGTCGACGCGTTGCCCTGCGGATCGAAGTCGATGACGACCACCTTATGCCCGGCCGCGGCGATGGCGGTCGCCAGGTTGACCACGGTCGTGGTCTTGCCGACGCCGCCCTTCTGGTTGGCGACGGCGATGACGCGACGCGGCCGGGGCACCGCCGGAACCTTAGCCACGGGCAATGTCCCGCAGCCGCAGCACCTTGCCCTGGGGATCCGCCAGGCTGGCCCAGGACTCCACCCCATAAACCCAAGATCTGGAGGCATCTTCCAGCTCGGCCACCATATTTTGTCCCTTCAGGAAGAGCGCGACTCCGCCCGGCGCGAGGTGGCGATGGGCATAGCCAAGCAGGGCGGCCAGCGGCGCGCAAGCGCGGGCGGTGACGACCGCCGCCCGCAGGGGCGTGGCCGTCTCGATCCGCGCGTTCACGACCGTCACCGCGGCATCGGCGATCCGGGCGGCCTCGCGCAGGAAGGCGCATTTGCGCTGGTCCGATTCGACGAGCGTCACCTGCTCGCGGCCCAAGATGGCGAGAACCAGGCCCGGGAATCCGGCGCCGCTGCCGAGATCGCCGAGCGGCCCGCGCGCCGCGGTCGCATGGGGCAGCAGCTGCGCGCTGTCGAGGAGGTGGCGGCGCCATGGATCCGCGAGGGTGGCGGCCGCGACCAGATTGATGCGCTGGTTCCAGCGCCGCAGCAGCTCCAGATAGGCATCGAGGCGCGGCAGCGTTTCACGTGAAACACCAGCGGCGTCGGCGAACGCCTCGGGTGTCAGGGGCGTCGTCATGGTCGGTCAGGCGCGACGACGGTCGTCGCGGCGAACATGCTTCAGCAGCGCCACGAGCGCGGCCGGGGTCACACCCGCGATGCGTCCCGCCTGCCCCAGGGTCGACGGCCGGACGCGCGTCAGCTTGTCGCGCACCTCCGCCGAAAGGCTGCCGATCGCCGCATAGTCCAGGTCGCCCGGCAGCGACAGCCCCTCATCCCGGCGGAACGCCACGATATCCGCCTCCTGGCGGCCGAGATAGCCGGCGTAGCGCGCATCGATCTCGATCTGCTCGACTACCGCCGGGTCAAGGCCACCGAGATCGGGCCACAGCCGCACGAGATCGGCGAAAGCGATGGCGGGATGGCGCAGCAGGTCCGCCGCGGTCCGCACGATCCCGTCCTGATTGACGGCGATGCCGGCCCGGGCGAGCTGCGGCGGCGTCGCACGCAATGCGGCCATCGCGGCGCGCCCGGCCTCCAGTGCCGCCAGCTTCCCGGCGAATGCGCCGGCCCGACCCGGCCCCACGCAGCCTGCCGTCACGCCCTTTGCCGTGAGGCGCTGATCGGCATTGTCCGCCCGCAGCACCAGACGGTACTCGGCACGCGAGGTGAACATGCGGTAGGGCTCCCCGGTGCCACGCGTCACCAGGTCGTCGATCATCACGCCGATATAGGCATCCGCCCGATCGAGGATGAAAGGCGCGCCGCCACCGGTCGCTATGGCGGCATTGATGCCGGCCATGAGCCCCTGGGCGGCCGCCTCCTCGTAGCCGGTCGTGCCGTTGATCTGGCCGGCGAGGAAGAGGCCGGGAATCCGTCGCGTCTCCAGGGTGGCTGCCAACTCCCGGGGATCCACGAAGTCGTACTCGATCGCGTAGCCCGGCCGCAGGATGCGGGCCTGCTCCAGGCCGGGGATGGCGGCCACCATGGCGGCCTGCACGTCGCGCGGCAGGGAGGTCGAGATGCCGTTGGGATAGACCGTGTCGTCGTCGAGGCCCTCCGGCTCCAGGAAGATCTGGTGGCGGTCGCGATCGGCGAAGCGCACCACCTTGTCCTCGATCGAGGGGCAGTAGCGCGGCCCGACGCCCGCGATCTGTCCCGAATACATCGGCGCCCGGTGCAGGTTCGCGCGGATGTGGGCGTGCGCCGCCGGCGTCGTCCAGGTCACGTGACAGGCGATCTGCGGCGTGGTGATGCACTCGGTCAGGAAGGAAAACGGCGGCGGCGGCTCGTCCCCGGCCTGCGCGTCGAGACCGGCCCGGTCGATCGTCCGCCCGTCCAGCCGCGGCGGCGTGCCGGTCTTGAGCCGGCCCAGCGCGAACCCGGCCCGTGCCAGGGTCGCCGCCAGGCCCAGCGACGGCGCCTCGCCGACACGACCCGCCGCCGTCTGCTCCTCGCCGATATGGATGACGCCGCGCAGGAAGGTGCCTGTGGTCACCACCACGGCACCCGCCCCGATCGTGGCACCGGCCGCCGTCGCGACGCCGGCGACCCGCCCGTCGCGGCCGATGGTCAGGTCCTCGGCGGCATCGGCGCGGATGGTCAGCCCGGCCTGCTCGCCGAGCAGCGCCTGCATGGCGCGGCGGTAGAGCTTGCGGTCCGCCTGGGCGCGCGGACCGCGCACCGCCGGTCCCTTGCTGCGGTTGAGGACGCGGAACTGGATGCCCGCGCGGTCGATCGCGCGACCCATCAACCCGTCGAGCGCGTCGATCTCGCGCACCAGATGTCCCTTCGCGAGCCCGCCGATGGCGGGATTGCAGGACATTTCACCGATGGTATCGAGCCGATGGGTCAAGAGCAGCGTGCGTGCGCCCATGCGCGCCGCCGCCGCGGCCGCTTCGCAGCCTGCATGCCCGCCGCCGATCACGACGACGTCGAACCGATCCCGGATGTCCGCCATGCGCGCAATCTATGGATCGCGGGAGCCCCCGTCAAAGCCGGGTTGCCCGGTGTTTCACGTGAAACGTCACTTGCCGATGCAGAACTCCCGGAACACCACGTCCAGGATGTCCTCGACGTCGATGCGGCCAGTGATCCGGCCCAAAGCCCGGGCCGCGAGCCGCAGATCCTCCGCCATCAGCTCGGGGAGCGGTGCCGCGATCGCACGCTCGAGATGGCCGGCGGCTTCCTCGACGGCACGGCGGTGGCGCAGCCGGGTCGGCGCCACGCCGCCGCCCAGCCGCGCCGCCGCCTGGTCCCCGATCGCGCGCGCCAGATTCGCGATGCCGGCCCCGGAAAGCGCCGACGCCAGGCAGGTAACGGCCGCCGCCGGGAAGGTCGCCTCCGATGCCACCAGGTCGGCCTTGTTGA
>JADZBA010000010.1 GCA_020852355.1 Alphaproteobacteria bacterium | reverse complement strand
TGGCGATGTTGGCGACCTTGCGGTCGCGCAGCCGGGTCGCCAGCTCGGGCTGCAGCAGGTTGTAGGTGCCGGCGGAGCCGCAGCAGAGATGGCCTTCGGGCACCTCGGCGACCTCGAAGCCGGCGGCGGCCAGCAGGGCCTTGGGCGCCTCGCGCACACGCTGGCCGTGCTGCAGCGAGCAGGCCGCATGGTAGGCGACGCGCAGCCGCGGCGCGCCGCCCGCGTCCTTCAGGCCGAGGTCGGCCATCACCTCGCTGACGTCGCGGGTCAGCCCCGAGACGCGCGCGGCCCTGTCGGCCCATGCCGCCTCGCCGCGCAGCATGAAGCCGTAGTCCTTGACCGTGGTACCGCAGCCCGACGCGTTGACGACGATCGCGTCCAGCCCGGCGCCGTCGATCTCGCGCGTCCAGGCGGCGACGTTGGCCCTGGCCTGGACCAGGGCCGGATGCTCCTTGCCCATGTGATGGACGAGGGCGCCGCAGCAGCCCGCCCCCTTCGCCACCACCACCTCGCAGCCGTGGCGCGTCAGCAGCCGCACCGTCGCCTCGTTGATGGCCGGGTCGAGCACCTTCTGGGCGCAGCCCTCGAGCAGCGCGACGCGCCTGCGCCGCGGCCCCTCGGCCGGGAACACGCGCGCCCCCTCCCACGGCGAGGGACCCGGCACCGCCGCGGGCAGCAGGGCGAAGAGGGCGCCCAGCCGCCCCGGCAGAACGCGGCCGAGCGGCCGCAGCGCCGACGCGCCGGCGAGGGCCAGGCGGAAGGCCGTCGGCCGCGGCAGCACGAAGGCGAGGAGCGCGCGCAGGGCCCGGTCGCGCCATGGCCGACGGTACGTCTCCTCGACGTGCCGGCGGGCGTGGTCGACGAGGTGCATGTAGTGGACGCCCGACGGGCAGGTCGTCATGCAGGAGAGGCAGGAGAGGCAGCGATCGATGTGCGGCACCACGTCCCCGGTCGCCGGCCGGTCGTTCTCGAGCATCTCCTTGATCAGGTAGATGCGGCCGCGCGGGCTGTCGCGCTCGTCGCCGAGCAGCACGTAGGTCGGGCAGGTCGCGGTGCAGAAGCCGCAATGCACGCAGGCGCGCAGGATGCCGTCGGCGACCGCGATGTCGGGATCGGCGAGCTGCGCCAGGGAGAAATGCGTCTGCATCGGCCTAGAGGTCCGCCGCCATGCGGCCGGGGTTGAGGATGCGCCGCGGGTCGAACTGGTCCTTGACCCGCCGCGACAGGGCGGCGAGCGCGGCGGGCTGGGGATGGAAGGGCGGCACGACGGCGCGCACCGCGGCATCCGCGCGCACCAGCGTCGCGTGGCCGCCGACGGCGTCGACCGCCGCGCGGACGATCGCAGCACCGGCATCGCCGGTGCCCGGCACGGCGAGCCACAGCAGGCCGCCGCCCCAGTCGAAAAGCACCTCCGTCGGCGCGCGCGCCGCCACGGCGGCGGCGACCGCCGGTCCGTCGGAGGGTGCGACCGAGACCCGCCACAAGGCCGCCGTCACGTCCGGCAGCAGGGACGCCACGTCGCGCACTTCGCGCCACAGCGCCAGCGAGCGCATGGAATGCAGCTCCGCGGCCTCGGCCCCCCTGCCCAGCTGCTCGCGCAGGGCGGCGCAGCGCACGGCCACCGACGGTCCCGGCCCCTCGACGCGCACCGCCGTCACCGCCGCGCCGGCCCGGGCCACCAGGTCGACCGCGGAGCGGCGGGCGAGCGACGCGGGCAGATGGGCCGCCCCCGACACCTCATGCGCGCTGCCGAGCGCCGCCGCGAGCGCCGCCACCGCCGCCGCCGGCTCGAGGCCAAGCAGCAGCACGGTGCGCGTCTTCTCGGGCATCGGCATGACCTTGAGCGTCACCCCGTGCAGCGCCACCAGCGTGCCGTGCGAGCCGGCGAACAGCTTGCAGAGGTCGTAGCCGGTGACGTTCTTGACGACGCGCCCGCCGGCCTTGAACGCCTCGCCGCGGCCGCCGACCGCCTCGGCGCCGAGGAAATGGTCGCGCGCCGCGCCGGCCTTGATCCGCCGCGGCCCCGCGAGGTTGGTCGCCAGCACGCCGCCGATGGTCTGCGCCCCCACCGCCGCGCCCCAGAGCGGCCCGAGGTCGGGCGGCTCGAAGGCCAGCATCTGGCCCTGGGCGGCGACCGCCGCCTCGATGTCGGCGAGCCGCGTGCCGGCATGCGCCGACAGCACCAGCTCGTCGGGCTCGTAGAGCGTGACGCCGGCGAGGCCCGAGAGATCGAGCGTGGCGCGCGTCTGCATCGGCCGGCCGAGCCCGCGCTTGGTGCCGCCGCCGACGATCTCCAGCGGCGCCCCTTCGGCCAGCGCGCCCGCGACCATCTCGGCGAGGCGCGCCGCGTCGTCCGGCTTCAGGATCATCAGAAGCGCGGCAGGTCGGGGAACGGCAGCTTGCCGCCCGACACGTGCAGCCGGCCGAGCTCGGCGCAGCGGTGCAGCGTCGGGAAGACCTTGCCCGGGTTGAGCAGACCGTCGGGGTCGAAGGCGCATTTCAGGCGCTGCTGATGGGCGAGGTCGACGTCGCTGAACATCGTCCCCATCAGGTCGCGCTTCTCCACCCCGACGCCGTGCTCGCCGGTCAGCACGCCGCCGACCGCGACGCAGAGCCGGAGGATGTCCGCGCCGAACGCCTCGGCCCGTTCGAGCTCGCCCGGCCGGTTGGCGTCGTAGAGGATGAGCGGATGCAGGTTGCCGTCGCCGGCATGGAAGACGTTGGCGACGCGCAGCCCGTGCCGCGTCTCCATCTCGCGCATGGCGGTCAGCACCTCGGGCAGGCGGCGGCGCGGGATGGTGCCGTCCATGCAGAAATAGTCCGGGCTGATCCGGCCGACGGCGGGAAAGGCCGCCTTGCGGCCGGCCCAGAAGGTCAGCCGCTCCGCCTCGTCGGCACTGACGCGCTGCATCACCGCGCCCTTGGCCCGGGCGATCGCCTCGACGGACCCGATGAGGTGGTCGACCTCGGCCGGCGGGCCGTCGAGCTCGACGATCAGCAGCGCCTCGACGTCGCGCGGGTAGCCGGCGTGGACGAAGTCCTCGGCGGCGTGGATCGCCGGGCGGTCCATCATCTCCATGCCGCCGGGGATGATCCCGGCCGCGATGATCGCCGCGACGCAGTCGCCGGCCGCCTCGCTGGTGGCGAAGCCGATCAGCACGGCGCGCGCGCTGGCCGGCTTGGGCAGGATGCGCACCGTCACCTCGGTGACGACGCCGAGCAGCCCTTCCGACCCGACGACGACGCCGAGCAGGTCGTAACCCTCGGCGTCGAGGTGCCGGCCGCCCAGACGCACCACCTCGCCGGTGATCAGCACCAATTCGACGCCGAGCACGTTGTTGGTCGTGAGGCCGTATTTGAGGCAGTGCACCCCGCCCGAATTCTCCGCGACGTTGCCGCCGATGGTGCAGGCGATCTGGCTCGACGGATCGGGCGCGTAGTAGAAGCCGAGATGGGCGACCGCCTGGGAGATGCCGAGGTTGGTCACCCCGGGCTGGACCACGGCGACGCGGTCGGCCGCATCGATCCGCAGCACGCGGTTGAACTTCGCCATGCCGAGGAGGACGCCGTCGGCCAGCGGCAAGGCCCCGCCCGACAGCGACGTGCCGGCGCCGCGCGGCACGACCTTGACCTTGTGCGCGTGGCACCAGCGCAGCACCGCCGCCACCTGCTCGGTCGTCTCCGGCAGGACGACGACGAGCGGCATCTGCCGATAGGCCGTCAGCGCGTCCGTCTCATAGACGCGCATCGCGTCCGGACGGTCGATGACCCCGCCCGGCACGATCGCGGCCAGAGCGGCGACGATCGCATCGCGCCGCGCCAGCGTGCCGGCATCGGGCTCGGGCATCTTCATGGCGTCGGCTCCCGCATGGGTCGGGAGGTTAGCAACCGCGCGCCGCCGCCGCCAGAAACGAAAAGCCGCGCCCGAAGGCGCGGCTTGCGAAGGCTGGGCCGCGAACGGCCCGGCCGCCGGCGTCAGCCCTGGCGAGCCTTGAAGCGCGGATTGGACTTGTTGATGACGTAGACGCGACCCTTGCGCCGCACGACGCGGCAATTCTTGTCGCGCTTCTTCATCGACTTGAGCGAGTTGACGACCTTCATCGCGAATTCCTCGGACCCCGGGGGGGCGAAAATGAGCGGCGGACCATAGTTAGGGGTCGCCGACGTGTCAACGCCGCAGAACCGCGCGCGCGGGGAACGGCCCGGCGCCGCCCGGCGTTCGCCCCGCCGACGACAGCGCCTGCCAGTGGCATCCTCGCCGCATTCGGGCTAGATAGGCAATGATCCTCTCCCTGACCAGATTCGCCATGCGACCACTCCTGCCCGCCGCTCTCGCCGCGGCCCTCCTCGGATTCGCCGCCGCGCCCGCACCGGCGCAGCAGCGCGGCGCCGCCCCGGCGCCGGCCGCCCGGCCGCAGTCGTTCGGAGACTGGCAGCGCGGCTGCGAGAAGACCGGCCGTGCCGAGCTGTGCTCGCTGCGCCAGTTCGTCGGGCCCAAGGAGAACCCGCGGCAGCCGCTGATCGCGGTCGCCATCGGCCGCCTCACGCCCGATCGCAAGATGGCCATGGTGATCAAGCTGCCGGTGCAGGTCGATCGCAACGCCGGTGTCGGCCTGCGCATCGACGAAGGCGCCTTCACCACCATCCCGATCCAGGCCTGTGACGCCGGCTCGTGCACGGCCGCGGTGACGCTGACCGAGGACATGCAGAAGCAGTTGCGCGGCGGCAAGCAGGCGATCGTCGCCTTCCGCAGCCCGCAGGGCCAGGCGGCCGCCCTGCCGCTGTCGCTGCAGGGCCTGGCGCGCGGCCTCGCCTCGCTGAAGTAGCGGCCGGCGAGCGCCGCCTTGCCCCGGCTGCCGCCCACCCGGCCGCTGCTCGCGCTCGGCATCCTCGTCGGCCTCGCGACCGCTGCCGCCGCACAGCAGGCCCCGTCCGCCGATGCGCTGCTTCGCCTGCTCGGCCCGCTGGCGCCCCAGGGCCTCGTCGGGCGGGCCGGCGACTGGGAGATGGCGGTCGCGGACGACGCCTACGTGCTGACCAACCGCGTGTCGCCCTACGGCGCCCGCTTCATGTCGCTGGCGCCTCCGGCCGGGCCTCTGTCGCTGTCCGCCATGGTGCGCATCGAGCCCGGCGCGGCGCCCGCGGACGCGCTGGTCGGCGCCGGCCTGCTGTTCGACCTGCACGGCGCCGGCGCGGCGCGGCGCTACGCCCTGATGCTGGTCGAGCGCTCGGGCGAGATCGGCCTCTACCGCGGCGACGCGGCCGGGCTGAAGCGCGAATCCGGCCGGCACCTGCCGGCGGCGACGGGCTTTGTCCGGCTGGCGCTCGCCGAGGAGGGCGGCCGCCTGGTCGCGACCGCCAACGGCATCCGCATCGCGGAGACCGCGCGCGGCGGCGCGGCCGGCGCCCGCGCCGGCGTGGCCGCCGTCGGTCCCGGCCGCTTCGCCTTCCGCGAGGTCCGCATGGGCACCGCCGACCCCGCCCCGGCGGCCGCCTGGATCCCCCGGCGACTGGGCCGCGTCACCCTGGAGCTCCCCGGCGACTGGACGGCGACGCAGCGCGCCGACGGCATGGTGGCCGCCACGGGACCCGACGGTGCCCGGGTGGTCTGGTGGCCCTTCCGCCGCGCCGAGGCCCTGTCCGGCGGAGCGGCGCGCGCGCTGCTGCCCGCGATGGCCGCAGCGGCGGTGCCCGACCGCGCGGTCGGCCCGCCCGCCGCGGCCGGCGACGGGCTGCTCGTCGCCCCGCTGCGCGACGGCGACCGCGACGCGGGGCGCGCGGTGCTGCGCACGGCGGCCGGCGGCGGCCTGCTGGCGGTGGCGAGCGCACCGGCATGGACGGCGGACACGGCCGCGACCGCCGCCCGCATCCTCGCCTCGCTGCGCCTCGCCGGCCCGCCGCCCGCCGAAGCGGCGCTGCGCACCCGCCGCTGGTCCGACCCCGCCGGCGGCTTCTCGGCCGAGGTCCCCGTCGGCTGGACCGCCGAGGGCGGCACCCGCATCGGCCGCGACGGCACGCCGGCCTGGCATCTGAGCGCGACCTCCCCGGGCGGCGCCCGCATCTTCCTGGGAGACCCCGAGCTGCCGCTCTTCCTGCTGCCGACCGAGCGGCTGCGCGCCGCCGGCATCCAGGAAGGAGCGACCTTCCGCCATACCGACGGCACGCCCGTTCTGGTCGCCCGGCACATGCCCGGCCTCGGCTACGCCGAGGTCCATGGCATGCGCATCCTCGCCGGCCGCTGCGCCGGCGATCCCGACGCCGTCCATCGCCGCCGCCGCGCCGACCTGGCGGAACCGCTGTCGCGCGGCCTCGTGCCGCTACCGGGCTCGGTCGAGCTGGAGGCCGGCGAGGTCGCGATGTCCTGCACGGGCAAGGAAGGGCCCCTCGCCGCCTACGTGCTGGCCGCCACCGACGGCGACTCCGGCAAGGACGCGTGGTCGGTCCCGGTCGTGCTCGGCTTCGCCGCGCCCCTGGCCGAGGCACGGACCGCCGTGCGCGCGCTGGCCTCGCTGGCGGCGAGCGTGGCGCCGGCTGCGCTGGCGACCGCCGGGCGTGACGAGGACCCCGCCCGCCGGGCCGAGGGCGCGGCGCGGATCGCCGCGGCCATCGGCCAGAGCTGGTGGTCGACGCATGCCCCGGATGCCGGCGCCGTCACCGCGATCGCGACGCCGGCCGACGGCGACGTGCGGCCGCTCGAAAGCGGCGCCGGGCTGCCTTGGCTCGCCGCCGGCGCCGATCCCGGGGCGGGTATCCGCTGGGCCGAGCTGCTGGCCGCCGGTCCCGGCCGTTGATTTCCGTTCCCGTCGGCGGGAGACTGTCGCCATGGGCACGCACGATCACGACCATCACGGTCACCATCACGACCATGACCATGACGAGCAGCGCTGGAGCGAGGTCGAGCTGCGGGTGAAGGCGCTCGAATCGCTGCTGGTCGACAAGGGGCTGGTCGACCCCGCCGCACTCGACCTGTTGATCGAGACCTACGAGACGAAGGTCGGGCCGCGCAACGGCGCGCACGTCGTCGCCAAGGCCTGGTCCGACCCCGGCTTCAAGGCGCGCCTGCTGGAGAACGCGTCGGCGGCCATCGCCGAGCTCGGCTATATCGGCCGCCAGGGCGAGGACATGGTGGTGCTGGAAAACACCGACCGGGTGCGCAACATGGTCGTGTGCACGCTGTGCTCCTGCTACCCGTGGCCGGTCCTCGGCCTGCCGCCGGTCTGGTACAAGTCCGCCCCCTATCGCGCCCGGGCGGTGCGCGAGCCGCGGGCGGTCCTGGCGGAGTTCGGCACCGCGGTGACCGAGGACGTGGAGGTCCGCGTCTGGGATTCGACCGCGGAACTGCGCTACCTCGTGCTGCCGCAGCGGCCACCCGGCACCGAGGGCATGGACGAGGCGGCGCTCGCCCGCCTCGTCACCCGCGATTCGATGATCGGGGTCGGCGAGCCGCTCCGCCCCGGCGAGGCGTGAGGCCATGGACGGCGCCCACGACCTCGGCGGCATGCACGGCTTCGGCGCGATCGCTCCCGATCCGAACGAGCCCCGCTTCCATCATCCCTGGGAGCGACGCGCCTTCGCCGTGACGCTGGCCTGCGGCATGCTCGGCCGCTGGAACATCGACATGGCGCGCTTCGCGCGCGAGGACACCGACCCGCAGATCTATCTGAATTCCACCTACTACGAGCACTGGCTGCGCGGCCTGCGCCGCCTGCTGGTCGAGCGCGGGCTGGTGTCGGCGGCCGAGCTGGAGAGCGGCGAGGCCGCGGGGCCCGGGCCGGTGCCGGCCGTGCCGGCGTCGCGCGTGCCGACGCTGCTGACGCAGCGCCGCCTCGCCCGGCGGCCGGCCAATGCACCGCCGCGCTACCGGCCGGGCGACGCGGTCCGCGTGCGCAACCTGCATCCGCGCGGCCACACCCGCATGCCGCGCTACGTCCGCGGCCATGTCGGCGTGATCGAGCGCGACCACGGCGTCTTCGTCTTTCCCGACAGCCATGCGACCGGCGCCGGCGAGGCGCCGCAGCGCTGCTACGCCGTGCGCTTCACGGCGCAGACGCTGTGGGGCCCCGACGCGCCCGCCGCCGACCGCGTCCTGGTCGACCTCTGGGACGACTACCTGGAAGCGGCATGACGACCGCCGTCGATCTCGACCGGCTGCCGGCGATCCCGCGCGACGCCGACGGCCCGGTCTTCCGCGAGCCGTGGGAGGCCGCGGCCTTCGCCATGGCCGTGCGCCTGCACCAGGGCGGCCTCTTCACCTGGACGGAATGGGCGGAGACCCTGGCCGCGGAGATCACCCGGGCCCAGGCGGCCGGCGATCCCGACCGGGGCGACACCTACTATCGCCACTGGCTGGCCGCGCTGGAGCGGCTGGTGAAGGCCAAGGGCGCGGTCAGCGACGCCGAGCTGCACGCCAGGCGCGACGCCTGGGACGCCGCCGTCCGCGCCACCCCGCACGGCAAGCCGATCGTGCTGCAGCGCTGACACCGGGGCTCCCGGCCGCGTTGCCGCAGCGGATCGCGCTCCCGTCGCTGCGGACGCGCGCGCCGGTGCTGCCGCCTATGCCGTCAGCGCCCCCAGCGCCGGATAGCGGCGCATCAGGTCGGCGACGACGCGGCGGACGCGCTCCGCGCCGGCGAGCGTGCCGTGCTCGCCGCGCTCGACGGCGGCGAACACCGCCTTCTTCAGGAAATGGCGCCAGACGACCGGCGTGCGCGCCAGCGCCGTGGTCAGCGCGTCGTAGGCGGCCTCGGTCCATTCCGCCTCGAAGGCGCTGCGGTTGGCGCCGTAGTCGAACGCCGCGTTGCTCGCGGCCGGCCGCATGGCGGCGCGCAGCGCGGTCGTCGCCGCCGCGTCGACTGCGTCGCCCGCGACGACGACGCCGTAGTCGGCGCGTGCCGCCGCGACCGACACGAAGCCGCAGCGCACGTCCTGCAGCACCTTCTCGGGGTCGCGGTCGAGCGGGCTGCCCCAGCCGCCCGCACCGGCGCCGACGATGCGCAGCACGTCGCCCGGCTCGCACTGCACGATGTCCTTGTTGCCGAGCTCGACCGGGTGGTCGGAATCCGGATTCTTGACGAAACGCGAGAGCGCGCCGGCACGGCCGCCGGCCGTGCCCCAGCAGGCGAACCGCGAGCGGTCGCGGTTGCGCGCCGTCACCATCGTCTCCGGCGCGAAGACCTCGAACTCCATCACGGTGCCGAGGCCGCCGCGGAAGCGCCCGGGCCCGCCGCTGCCGGCCCACAGATGGTAGCGGCGGAAGCGCACCGGGATCTCGGACTCGCTGATCTCGACCGGCGTGTTCTTGAGGAAGGACGCGTTGGCCCCGGAGCCCTCGACGCCGTCGTCGGTCGGCGTGCCGCCCGAGCCGCCGCCGACCGGCCCGAGGGAGGCCATCACCGGGGTGCCCGTGGTGTCGGTGGTCTTGACGTTGATGATCGACAGCCCGCCCGCCGGCGAGGCGGCCATGCGCTCGGGCAGCGCACGGGCGAACGCGCCGAAGGTGCAGAGCTGGGTGACGGCGCAGGTCAGGCTGCGCATGCCGACGGCGGCCGGCGGCTCGCAGTTGACGACGGTCCCCCTGGGCAGGATGGCGCGCGCCACGCGCAGCACGCCGGCGTTCAGCAGCAGGTTGGGATTGAGCGTGTAGAGCACGTAGCCGAGGCCGACCATCGGCAGCACGTGCCGCTCGCGCCCGCCGGTCGGCATGTTGAGGGAGGCGGAGAGCTGCGGGTCGCTGCCGGTATAGTCGAGCTCCAGCGTCTCGCCGCGCACGCGCAGCGTGATGGCGATGCGGCAGGGCGGGCCGCCGTCGGAATCCTCGTCGGCGAACTCGGAGAAGAAGTAATCGCCGTCGGGGATGTCGCGGACGATGGCGCGCGCCTGGGTCTCGGCATAGTCGAGCAGCTCGCGCTGCGCCGCCTTGAAGGTGTCGAGGCCGAAGCGCTCGATGATCTCGTGCACCTTGCGCTCGCCGACGTTGACCGAGGCGAACTGGGCATTGAGGTCGCCCCAGTTCTGCTCGGGCACGCGCACGTTGATGTTCATGATCTTCAGCACGTCGACGTTCGGCTTGCCGCGCGCGAGGATCTTGACCGGCGGGACGCGCAGGCCCTCCTGCTGCACCTCCGAGAGCGTGCGCGACAGGGTCGCCGGCACGGCGCCGCCGACGTCGGTGTTGTGGATGTGGCCGGCGACGAAGGCGACCAGCTCGCCCTTCCAGAAGATCGGCTTCCAGATGTGGATGTCGGGCGAATGGGTGGCGACGAACCCGCTGTAGGGATCGTTGGTCAGGCAGACGTCGCCTTCCTCGTAGCTGTCGATCATGCGGATCGCCGGCCCGTAGTCGAGGCCGATGTACCAGGTGGCGCCGAGACCCTTGGGCGACGCGAAGGTGACGCCCTCGGTCGTCAGGATGCCGCACGAGAAGTCCTCCGTCTCCTTGACGAAGGTCGAGTGCGCCGTGCGCATCAGCGTGTAGGCCATCGCCTCGGCGGCGGCTCCGCAATGGTGCGCCAGGATCTGCAGGTTGAGACGGTCGATGGCCATGGCGGGACCTCGCGCGATCAGAGCGGCTGGACTTGGATCAGCAGGTTGCCGAAGGGATCGACGGTGACGGTCGAGCCCGGCGTGACGACGGTGGTGCAGTCGTCCTGCAGCACCACCGCGGGCCCGACGAAGCGCTGGCCGGCGCGCAGGTCGGCGCGGCGGTAGAGCGGCACCGCATGGTCGGCGCCGTCGAGGCGCGCCGTCGCGTGGCCGGCCGGCGCCGGGGCACCCTCCCCCGCGGCCAGCGCCGGCAGGGCCGGCTTGGGCGTGCTGCCGGCGATGACGAGGCGCAGGTTGATCGCCTGCACGGCGGCCGCGCGGTCGGCATGGCCGAACAGCGTCTCGTGCTCGCGGTGGAACGCCTCGGCGATCGCCGCCCGGTCGCCGGCCGCGATCCAGGCCGCCTCCAGCGGCACCTCGATCTCGAAGGACTGGCCGCGGTAGCGCATGTCGGCCGACAGCCGCACGTCGGCGACGCCGCGATAGCCCTGCTCGTCGTGCAGCCAGGCCCGCGCGCGCGCGCCGAGCTCGGCGAAGATCGTGCCCATCGTCGCCACCGCCGCGTCGTCGAGCGGGCAATAGACGGTCCGGATGAAGTCGTTCTTCATGTCCGCGATGAGGCCGCCCAGCGCCGACAGCACGCCCGGCGTCGTCGGCACCACGACCTGCGGCACCTTCAGCTCGCGGGCGAGGATGCAGGCCATCATCGGCCCGGCGCCGCCGAAGCCCATCAGCGCGTACTCGCGCGGGTCGATGCCGAAGCGCGAGACGAGGCCGCTGACCTCGGCGTACATGCCGGCGACGGAGACCTTGATGATCGCCTCCGCCGCGTCCTCGACCGGGACGCCGAGCCGATCGGCGACGGTGGCGACGGCAGCGCGCGCCGCCGCCGCGTCGACCTTGACCGCGTCGTAGCCCAGCGCGCCGTGGCCGATGAGGCCGCACACGGCAAACGCGTCGGTGATGGTCGGGCGCGTGCCGCCGCGGCCGTAGCAGGCCGGGCCGGGGTTGGAGCCGGCACTCTCCGGTCCGACCTTGAGCACGCCCAGCTCGTCCACCCAGGCGATCGAGCCGCCGCCCTCGCCGATCGAGGAGACGGAGACCGAGGGGATGAAGATCTGGAACTCGCCGATCAGCTCGCCGACGCCGTATTGCGGCCGGCCGTCGTGGATCAGCGCCACGTCGGCGCTGGTGCCGCCGATGTCGAGGCTCATGACCCGCTTCAGGCCGCAGGACCCGGCGATGAAGCTGGCGCCGATGACCCCCGACGCGGTGCCCGACAGGATCATCTGGATGCAGTCGGACTTGCCCTGCTCGGCCGTCATCACCCCGCCGTTCGACTTGGTGATGCGCGGCTCCGGCGCGACGCCGGCGGTCTTCAGCGCGGCCTGGAGCGAGCCCAGATAGTGGGCGACCCGCGGCTGCACGTAGCCGCTGATCGCGGCGGTGATGGTGCGCTCGTACTCGCGGATGATCGGCCAGACGTCGGAGGAGAGGATCACCGGCAGGCCCGGCGCGACCTCGGCGGCGATCGCCTTGACCGCGCGCTCGTGCGCGGGATTGCGGTAGCAGTGCAGCAGCGACACCACGACCGCCTCGCAGCCCTTGGCGCTGGCGGCGGCCAGCGCGGCCTCGACGCTGGCGCGGTCGAGCGGCGTCAGCACGCTGCCGTCGGCGTCGATACGCTCGTCGATCGGGAAGACCCGGTCGCGGGCGACCAGCGGCGTCGGGCGGCGCGAGAACAGGTTGTACATGTCGGCGATCTTGAGGCGCGCCAGCTCCAGCACGTCCTCGAAATGCCGCGTCGTGAACAGCGCCAGCTTCAGGCCCTTGCGCTGGATCACCGTGTTGATGCCGACGGTGGTGCCGTGGGTGAAGTAGGAGACCGCGGCGGGCGCGATGCCGTAGCGCTCCTCCAGCAGGCGCATGCCGTGCAGCACCTCGGCCCCCGGCTGATCGGGGCGCGAGAACACCTTCAGCGAGCGAATGCTGTTGTCGGCCTCGTCCAGCACCGCGAAGTCGGTGAAGGAGCCGCCGATGTCGACGCCCACGCGATAGCCCATCAGGTCTCTCCGGGAAGCAAGAAGGGGACCGGGCGGCCGCGCACGGCCGCCCGGTCGCGGGAGATCAGCCGCCGATCTCCTTGTTCCACCGCTCGATCCAGCCGGCGGTGTGGGGCAGCGACTCTTCGAAGGGCGGCCACAGGATCTCCTCGAACTTGGTGATCCGCGGGGCAACCTTCGGCTCGAAGGTCACCTTCTGGTTCGACATGCCGTACTGCAGCAGGTTGCCGAAGCAGGCCTGCGGGCCGGGCTGCAGCGTCACGTCGATGAACTGGTAGCCGAGCGGCGAGCCGTTCTTCACCTTCTGGATCAGCGTCGGGTTGATCACCGCGCCCGGCTTCGGGTTGATGTAGGAGATCTCCGGATTGCCGGCGTCGGCATAGGCCCAGGTGCGGCCGTCCCAGTACATGCCGATATCGACCTCGCCCGACTTCAGCATGTTGAGGAACTGGTTCACGTCCGACCAGAAGACGAGATTGCCGCTCGCCTTCATCTTCTTGACCACTTCGATGCCCGGACCGATGTCGTTGACGCCGCCGCCGTAGACATGCGCGTACATCCACAGCGTGGTCAGGTAGGTCGACAGGTAGTTGATGCTGGGGATGGCGGCCTTCCATTCACCCTTGATGGTGCCGTCGACGAACGACTTCCAGTCCTTGGGCGGGTTCTTCACCGCCTTGGTGTTGTAGGCGATGCCCATGGCGCCGTAGTTGAGGATGGTGCCGTAGCCGCGCCCCGCCTTCAGGAAGTCGGGGTTGATGTCCTTCATGTTGGGCAGCTTGTCGGCGTCGAACGGATCGACGAGGCCGCGCTTGATCGCGTCGTAGGCGCCGTCGATCGAGTTGACGATGACGTCGATCGGCGGCTTCGCCCGGTTCGCCTCGACCTGGTTCATGAGCTGGATCGGGTTGCCGATGACGACGTCGACCTTCTTGCCCGTCTTGGCCTCGAACTCCTTGACGTAGCAGTCGCGGAAGCCCTTCTCCCAGATCCCGCCGAACGCGTTGACGACGAGATCGGCCGCCGAGGCGCCCGATGCCGCCACGACGCACGCCGCCGCCCCGACCAAGGGGCCGATGATCGCTCGGGTCCGCATGCTGCTGCCCTCCTGCTCAGGGGAAAACGACGCGGACAGAATTCACCACTGGCGAAATGCTGTCCATTCCATTTTCATTGATCCGTAACACGGGCCCAGATTAGGCTCGGCGCGATCAGTATATTGAAACGGGCGGGGATGGCAGCGAGCGCGACAACCGAGGAGGCGGACGGCGGCCTCGCCGACGGCGACGGCCCGCTGGTGGGCGCCCGCATTCGCCGGCTGCGCCAGGAGAACGGGCTGACCCTGAGCGAGCTGGCACAGCGCTCGGGCATCTCGGTCGGCATGCTGAGCCAGATCGAGCGTGACCTCGCCAATCCATCGCTGCGCACCCTGACGCGCATCCGCATGGCGCTGGCGGTGCCCCTCAGCGCGCTGTTCGCCGAGGACGAGCCGCCATCGTCGGCCGGCGACCCGGAGTTCGTCCGCCGCGCCGCCCGGCGGCCGCGCCTCGACCTCGGGCCCGAGCTGGTGGTGAAGGAGCTGCTGTCCTCGGCCGCAGCGGTCAACATGCAGTTCATGGTGCTCAACATTCCGCCGGGCGGCGGCTCGGGCGAGTCGGTGCTGATGTATCCCGCCGAGAAGGCCGGGCTGGTGCTGGAGGGCCGCTTCTCGCTGCGTGTCGGCGAGCAGGAGGCGACGCTGGAGGAAGGCGACAGCTTCCAGTTCGACAGCGCGCTCCCCCACCGCTTCTGGAACGAATCCGACCGCCCGGTGCGCGTGCTGTGGATCATCGGCCAGACCCTGCCGGAGCGGCACCTGTGAGAACGCACGGCCTCGCGCCACGGTCGTGGTCCGAAGGGCGGAGAGGAAGGACGTCGCCGTGACCGACCGTCCCGCCCTCTCGGTCGCGCTCGAGGACATCAGCAAGACCTTCGGGCCGGTGCATGCGCTGCGGCCGACGAGCCTGTCGGTCGAGCCGGGCGAGATGCTGGCGCTGCTCGGACCCTCGGGATGCGGCAAGACGACGACGCTGCGCGTCATCGCCGGGTTCGAGACCCCGGACACCGGCACCGTGCGGATCGGCGGCGTGGACGTGACCGACCTGCGGCCCAACCGGCGCAACCTCGGCATGGTCTTCCAGAACTACAGCCTCTTCCCGCACATGACGGTCGGGCAGAACATCGCCTTCGGCCTGCGCATGCGCCGGGTCGACAAGGCGACCCAGGGGCAGAAGGTGCGCGACGCGCTGGCCCTCGTCCGGCTCGCCGGATTCGAGGACCGCTTCGCCCACCAGCTCTCGGGCGGACAGCAGCAGCGCGTCGCGCTGGCGCGCGCACTGGTCACCGATCCGTCCGTGCTGCTGCTCGACGAGCCGCTCGGCGCGCTCGACAAGAACCTGCGCGAGGGCATGCAGTTCGAGCTTCGCCAGCTCCAGAAGCGCCTCGACATCACCTCGATCCTGGTCACCCACGACCAGGAGGAGGCGCTGACGATGAGCGACCGGGTCGCCGTGCTGTCGGCCGGCGAGATCCTGCAGGTCGGCCCGCCGTCCGCGGTCTACGAGCGCCCGCGCAACCGCTTCGTGTCGGAGTTCCTCGGCACCGCCAACGTCTTCGAAGCCACCGTCGAGCGTGCCGAGGGCGGCCGCCTGGCGCTGGCCGTGGCGGCGGGGACGGCGACCGTGCGCTCGCTGGTGCCGGGCGAGGGAATACTTGGCGGGCGTCGGCTGGTCGCCGTGCGGCCGGAGAAGATCGACGTCGCGCGGAACGGCGACGGCATCCCGGCGCGCGTCGTCGAGCATGTCTTCCGCGGCAGCTACCATGCCTACTCGCTGGAGGTCCCGGGCCGCGCCGTCCCGGTCTTCGCCTATCGCCAGACGCCGCTGGTCGACGGTGCCGCGCTGGCCCCAGGCGACGCCGTGCGGCTCGGCTGGCCCGCGGAGTGGCTGGTGCTTCTCGACGACGAGGCGCCATGACGGCGGGCGACATCGCCGCCGTCCCCGCCCGGCGCCGGCGCGCCCGGCGCTTCGTCGGCCTCGGCCTCGGCTGGAGC
The DNA here is from genome assembly GCA_020852355.1 of Alphaproteobacteria bacterium. Taxonomy (GTDB): domain Bacteria; phylum Pseudomonadota; class Alphaproteobacteria; order ATCC43930; family Allostellaceae; genus Allostella. The sequence continues at coordinate 18,798 of JADZBA010000010.1, read as the reverse complement.
CTGCTCGCCGTCGGCTTCCTGCTCGCCTTCTTCCTGCTGCCGCTGATCGACAACGGCATCAAGAGCTTCTTCGGGCCCGACGGCTTCTCCACCGCGCCCTACCGCAAGCTGCTGAGCGACCCCTACTATCTCGCGGTCACCTGGCGCACGCTCCAGGTCAGCGCCATCGTCACGGTCGCGAGCCTGCTGGTGGGCTATCCCGTCGCCTACTTCTTCGTGCGCTACGCCGGGCGCTGGCAGACGCTGATGATCATGCTGCTGATCGCGCCGCTGCTGACCTCGATCATCATGCGCACCTTCGGCTGGCAGGTGCTGTTCGCCCGCCGCGGCGTCGTCAACGTGGTGCTGCGCGACCTCGGCATCATCGAGCGGCCGCTCAACCTCGTGAACGATCCGGCCATGGTCTATGTCGGCCTGGTCCACGTCCTCGTGCCGTTCATGGTGCTGTCGATCGCCGCCGTCCTCCAGCGCATCGACCCGAGGCTGGAGGAATCCGCGATGATCCTCGGCGCCGGCCGGCTGCGCGCCTTCCTGTCGGTGACCCTGCCGCTCAGCCTCGACGGGGTGGCGACCGGCTGCATCCTCGTCTTCATGCTGACCAACGGCAGCTTCATCACCATGCTGCTGCTGGGCGGCGGCAACGTCGTGACGCTGCCGCTGCTGATCTACCAGCAGTTCAACCTGACGCGCGACACCGCCTTCGCCGGGGCCATGGGCAACGTGCTGCTGGTCTTCGCGGTCGCCTGCCTGTTCGTGCAGCTGCGCCTGATCGCGCGCCGCGGGGTGAAGGCGTGAGGGCGCGCCGGCGGCGGCGGACCGACTGGGCGAAGGTCGGCCTCGGCACCTTCGTCGTGCTGTTCTTCCTCTTCGTCATGGCGCCGATCGTCGTCGTCGTGGTGGTGTCGTTCGGCGAGGCGGAGTTCATCAGCTTCCCGATCCAGTCCGTCTCGCTGCGCTGGTACCGGCGCATCGTCGAGTACCGGCCCTTCATCGATTCGCTGCTGGTCAGCCTGCAGCTCGCCTTTTCCTCGGCGCTGCTCGCCTGCCTGCTCGGCATCCCGGCGGCGCTGGCGCTGGCGCGCTCGCAGCGGCCGCTGGCCCAGGCGCTCGCCACCTTCCTGCTGGCGCCGCTCTCCATGCCGGCGATCGTGCTCGGCTTCGCGCTGCTCTACTACCTCTCGGCGCTGGGCTTCGGCGTCTCGTTCGACGCGCTGCTGGTGGCGCACACGGTGATCGCCATCCCCTACGTCACGCGCAACGTCATCGCCGTCTACCGGGCGGTGCCGGGCGACCTGGAGGAAGCCGCCGCGATCCTCGGCGCCGGCCGGTTCGAGACCTTCCGGCTCGTCACCCTGCCGCTGATCAAGCCCGGCGTCTTCGCGGGCTCGCTCTTCGCGATCCTGATCTCGCTCGACAACCTCCCGATCTCGTTCTTCTTCGGCACGTCCTCGACCAACACGCTGCCGGTGGTGATGCTGAGCTACCTGCAGAACCAGTTCGATCCGTCGGTCGCCGCGGTCTGCACCGTGCAGATGGCGCTCGCCGTGGTGGCGCTGCTGGTCGTGGAGCGCATCGGCGACATCCGCTCGGCCAGCGTGTGAGCCCTACCGCCCGCCGGCCACGTTGAGGAGCGCGCCCGTGACGTAGGCCGCCGCTTCGGAGAGCAGCCACAGCACCGTCGCCGCGACCTCCTCCGCCGTGCCCGCGCGGCCGGCCGGGATGTTGGCCGCGAAGCCCTCGACGAAGGCGCGCCCGCCATGGACCTCGTGGATGTCGGTCGCGATGATGCCCGGCCGCACCGCGTTGACGCGGATGCCGTCCGCCGCCAGCTCGCGCGCGAGGCCCAGCGTCAGGCTGTCGACCGCGCCCTTGCTGGCGGCATAGTGCACCTCCTGCGGCAGGCCGCCGGTGAGCGAGACCAGCGAGGAAACGTTGACGATCGCGCCGCCGGCACCGCCGCGGCTCCGCGCCATGCGCCGCACCGCCTCCGCCGTCGCGTACATCGTGCCGGCGACGTTGACGGCGAGCACGCGCTCGACCAGCCCCGGGGCGAGCGCGGCGATCGGCGCCCGAGCGCCGATGATGCCGGCATTGTTGACGAGGCCGGCGACGGGGCCGAGCCTGCGGTCGACGGCGGCGAACAGGTCGGCGACCGCTGCCGCATCGGCGATCTCCGCCGGGAAGGCGGCGGCGGTCCCGCCCGCGGCGGCGATCTCCGCGACCACCGCCTCGGCCGCCGTGCGCGACGTCCCGTAGTGCACGGCGACGCGCCAGCCGGCCGCGGCGGCGGCGCGGGCGACGGCGGCGCCGATGCCGCGGCCGGCGCCGGTGACGACGAGCGTTCCGGGACTGTCGGCCATTGTGCTCCCCTCCTGCGGTCGCGACGGTTTTGTCGTCGCACGGCCGTCGCGCCGGGAGCAATATCCGCGGCCAGCGACGGAGGACGACGATGCCCAGAAAGAAGAACGCGCGGCCGGCGCCGACGGCGGCCGAGCTGAAGGATCTGGCGCAGCGACTCGAAGGGTTGCTGCGCCTGCGCACGCTGCCGATCGGCATGCGTCTCTTCGACGACGAGGCGGCGTTCGCCGCCGTGCCCGGCCTGCGGCGGCCGCGCGCGGGGCGGCGCTTCACCACCTGCCAGCTCGTCACCCAGGCGCGCGTCGCCGGTCTCACCATCGGCATCGCGCACGAGAATGTCCGGCCATGGAGCAACTGCGGCGGCGTCATCGGCCTCAACGCGCCGGGCGAGGACTACCTGTCCGGGCGCAAGCTGGCCGGCGTGTGGTTCGCCGACCAGGAGAACGCCCGGCTGCACCAGGCGACGATGCCGCGCGCGCCGGCCGCCGGCCATGTCGGCGTCGTCGCTTCGCCGCTGCGCGCGGCGCGCCTCGACCCGCCCGACATCTGCCTCTTCTACGGCACGCCGGGGCAGACCATCCTCTTCGTCAACGGCCTCCAGCACGCCCGCTATCGCCGCTACGACATGAGCATCACCGGCGAGAGCGCCTGCGCCGATTCCTGGGGCCGCGCCTTGAAGACGCGCAAGACCTCGATCTCCATCCCCTGCTACGCCGAGCGGCGCTACGGCGGCGTCGCCGACGACGAGATGCTGGTCGCCTGCCCGCCCGACGAATTCCGCCGCGGCGTCGAGGGGCTGGAGGCGCTGGCCAAGGTCGGCCTGCGCTACCCGATCCCGCCCTACGGCGCCAATGCCGACCCGGCCGAGGGCATGGACGTCAGCTACGGCGAAGGCGGCAAGCGCGCCGCCGGCGCGGTCACCGCGACGGCAGGACCCCGGCCGGCGTCGCCGTGAGCGCGCCTTCGGGGAAGCCGGGCCAGGCCGGCAGGCACGGCGTGGGCACCGCATCCTCCCGGCCCAGCAGGCTCGGCTTGCGGAAGCCGACCACCGAGTCGAGGCGCAACACGGGAGCGCCGACCGGCCAGTCCCGCAGGCTGGAGACGAAAGCGCGGATGCGCCACTGCTCGTCCTTGCGCCAGACGCGCACATAGACCGGGCCGGAGAGCCCGGCCGGCAGGGCATCGCCGGGGTCGATCCGCAGCAGCGCACCGGGTCGGCCGTAGAAGCCCCGCCGCCACTGCTCGGATTCCACGATGCGGCGGCGGACCTCCTTCATCACGACGCCGTCGGCCGGGAACTCGCAGATATGATCGGCACCGATGGAGCCGATCCAGCCCATTACGTCGGGCGTCGCCATGCGGTCTGGCAGGAAGACGATGCAGCGCCGCCCGGGCACCCGCTCGCGCATGCGCGCGAGCCAGTCCGGCGCGAGCAGACGGACGTCCGCCATGTCGACGGGCGTCTTCCAGGGCAGCATCTCCTGGCGGAAGTCGGCGGCCTCGCGCGCATCGTACGGCGGCCCCAGGGCCGCCAGCACCCAGTCCGGCACGGGGCCGGCGAAGCGGTGGCGCACATAGGCGAGGGCGACGCGCACGGTCGCGCGCCGGTGGTAGCGCTCCGCGAGCGCGACCAGGCGATGCCAGTCGAGGAGATCGCCCTCGGCCGCCATGATGTCGAGGGCGTCGGAGATCCAGCGGACCGTCGGGAGGGCGTTCCAGGAGAGACCGTGGACGACCACGTGGTAGAGCAGCTCGGTCGGCGCCAGGGCGAGCGCCGTGGCGCCCGACAGCTCGACCGGCTGCGCGGTCTCCCAGAAGGGTGCATCGGGATCGTCGCCCGGCGCCCAGACGTCGCCGATCCGCCAATGCATGTCGATCTCCAGGCGCCGGTCGTCCATGATCGAGGCGCCATGGCGGAGCTGGATGCGCGCCATGGTGCCGACCGGATCGTCGAGGATCCTGCGGAACAGCGGATCGGCCACCTCCATCGCCCGCCGCGCGTCGCCCGGCCGCACCAGCAGGTCGACGTCGGCCATCGGCCGGAAGCCGGCCGACAGGCCGATCGAGCGCACCAGCGCCGCGCCCTTCAGCACGATGCAGTCGATCTCCGCGGCGCGCAGGCGCTCCAGCACCTCGCGCGCCCACTGGAAGAGCATGTTGTTGCGATAGAGCGAGCGGCGGAACAGGCCTTTCAGCCGGCCGAGGAACGGATGATCGGGCGCGAAGCCGCGGATGCGGCGGTAGAGATACGGGTAGAGCCGGTAGCAGCCGTCGTCGAGGTCGGTCATGTCGACGCGGGCCTGCCACCGCTCGAACAGCGGGGCGGCGATCTCGTCGGGGCTGTAGAGGATACGGAGCAGCTCTTCCTGGTCCGGCGTGATCATGCCGGGCGGCAGCTCGCCTTCGGGTGGCAGGAGGGCTGCGCCGTCCAAGGTCGTCATCGCCTCCAACTCAGCGCACCATCGGCGGCGGCGCGGGCAGCGTCGGCGCCACGGCGGCGGCGACGAAACCGGGCCAGGTGGGCAGGAACGGTTGCGGCATGGCGTTCTCCAGCGAGAGAATCGACGTTTGCAGAAAACCCATCGTTGCGTCGAGCCTCAAGACGACCGCTCCCCGCGGCCAGTCGCCGAGCGAGGTCGCGAACGTGCGGATCGCCCACTTGCCGTCCTCGGTCCGGCCGACCCGGGCATAGACCGGCGTGCGGCCGCCGCCCGGGACGTCGTGGAACAGATCGAGGCGGAACAGCGCCCCCTCGGCGCCGTCGAACCGGCGCTGCCATTGCGCGCTTTCCACGATGCGCCGCCGCGCCTCGGCCATCAGCGGCGCGGTCGCGGCGAACTCGCAGAGATGGTCGGCGCCCAGCGAGCGTATCCATGCCATGGCCCGTGGCGTCGCCATGCGGTCGGGCAGGTAGACGAGGCGCCGGCGGCCGGGCAGCCGGCGCTCCAGCTCGGGAAGGCGGGCCGCGGTGAGCACCATCGCCTCCTCGAGCGCGATCGGGCTGGCCCAGGGACGGGTGCGGACCGCGAAGCCGGCGAGCTCGGAGGCGGCATAGGGCGGCGCCAGGGCGGCCAGCACGGCGGGCGGCACCGGCGCGCCGAACCGGTGCACGAGGTGGGACAGGGCCACGCGCACGGCCGGCCGTTGGCGGTAGCGCGCGGCGAGGCGCACGAGGCGACCCCAGTCGACCCGCCCGCCTTCCGCCTCCAGGATCCCGAGCGCGTCGGAGACCCAACGCACGACCGGAACGGCGTTCCAGGCGAGACCATGCACCAGCACATGGTAGAGCAGCTCGGTCGGCCCCAGCGTCAGGGCCGGCTCGCCCTGCAGGTCGATCGCCTCCGCCGTCTCCCAGAACGGTGCGTCGGGATCCTCGCCGGCGGCCCATGCGCCGGCCAGCCGCCAGTGCAGGTCGATCTCGAACTCCCTCTCGTCCATGACCGACAGGCCGTGGCGGAGATGGAGATGCGCTTCCGTCGCCGCCACGTCGTCGAGGACCGTCCGGAAGCGGACGTCGGCGACCTCCATCGCCCGTCGCGCGTCGCGCGGCCGCACCAGCAGGTCGACGTCGGCCATCGGCCGGAAGCCGGCGGAGAAGCCGATCGAGCGGACCAGCGCCGCGCCCTTGAGCACGATGCAGTCGATGCGGGCCGCGCGCAGCCGCCCCAGCACCTCGCGGGCCCAACGAAACAGCAGCTGGTTGCGGTAGAGGGCGCGACGGAAGAGCCCCTTCATGCGGCCGAGAAACGGATGATCGGGCGCCAGGGTGCGGAGGCGGTGATAGAGCGCGGGGTAGAGGCGGTAGCAGCCGCTGTCGAGGTCGTCGAGCGCGACGCCGGCCTCCCAGCGGCGGAACTCGGCCAGGACCTCGTCGTCGGGGCTGTAGAGGACGCGCAGGAGACCGTCCTGCGCCGGGCTCACGAGGCCGGGCGGCAGCTCGCCGTCCGGCGGCAGACCTTCATGCACGGTGAACCGTTCTTCCAGCGCCGCGAACTCCCCCTCGCCTGATAGACGCCGCCTAGGGTGCGCGCAAGAGCCGCTCGAGCGCGGCCAGCGACGGCGGCGGCGGCGGGCGGCGCAGCCGCTGCGCCAGGGCGCGCACGGTGACCGTCGGCACCGGGTCGATGCCCGTCGCCCGCGCCGGCGGATGCGAGGCGGGCGGGTCCCCCGCGGCGGTGCGCAGGGCGGCAGTGGCCACGGCGATGCCGGCGACCGTCTCGCCGCGGCCGCGATGGCCGGAATGGATGGCGACGAGACGCAGCTCCCCGTCCTTCAGGAGCAGCAGCGGCGAGCCGGAATCGCCGCGCACGGCGTCACAGTCGTGCGCGACCAGCGCACCGCCGGCGCCCGCCCCGAGGACATGGCAGCCGAGCACCGCCATCGGCAGGTGCGGCCGGTCCTGGCCATAGCCCGCGCGCAGCACGACTGCGCCGCGGGCCGCGGCGACGATGCCCGGACCGTTCAGCGCCGCGGCGCCGATCCAGCCGACGCGTTCGCCGAGCGGCGCCTCCAGCGTCACCAGCGCCCAGTCCCGGGCGGCGTCCCCGGGCGGCCCGTCGGCGCCCCTGCGGATCGCCACGGCGCGCGCCGTCGCCACGTACGCGCCGCGGGCGTAGCCGGCGAGGAAATGCACCGACTCGGGCCGCAGCGGCCGGCCGGTGCGGCGGTTGTAGAGGCAGTGCGCCGCGGTCGCGACGAGGCGCGGACCGATCAGCGTGCCGGTGCAGCGCTGGCCGATCTCGGTGTTGAGCCGGCCGATCGCGCTCCAGGGATACTCGCGCGGCTCGACGATATGGCGGTCGTCGGCGCCGACGACGCCCGGCAGCGGTGCCTGGGCCGCCGCCGGGAGGGCGAGCAGCAGCGCCGCGCAGGCGGCGATCAGCGCGCGCGGCATCGCGCGAGCGCCCACAGGTTGAGCGCGACGATGGCGGCGACCACGCCGAGCACCGAGCAGCCGACGCCCGCCGCGTCGTCCGCCAGCACCTCGACCAACGCGAGCAGCATGAGGAGCGCCAGGACGAAGGCCGCCAGCCCCCCCAGCGGCACGGCCAGCCGGCGCAGCCACCAGGGTCCGTCGACCGCGGCGCCGAGCAGGACAGCGTCGACCAGCGTGGCGACGCCCAGCGCGAGGAGCGTGAGAGCCGCCAGGGCGAACATGGCCTCGCCGCCCTGCGGCCCGGTGCCCGGCACCAGCACCCGGGCCGCCCACCATGCGAGCCAGCCCGCCGAGGCCAGGCACAGCCAGAGGAAGCCGTGCCAGAGGCGCCACCAGCCGACGCCGAAGAGCCACTCCGGAAGATGGGCCACGGGCGGCGGTGGTCAGCCGGCCTCGGCGGCCAGCAGCGCCCGGTAGAGGGCGTCGAGGCGCTGCGTCAGCGGACCGCCGGGGCCGCCGATCGGGCGCCCGTCGACGGCGGCGATCGGGGTCACGCCGCCGAAGGTACCCGTGGCGAACGCCTCGTCGGCGCCGTAGACCTCGGCCAGCGTGAAGTCGCGCAGCTCGACGGGGATGCCGTCGGCGCGTGCGAGGTCGACCACGTTGCCGCGGGTGATGCCGTTGAACGAGTACCGGCCGGTCGACGTCCACAGCGCGCCCTTGCGGACGATGAAGAAGTTGGTGGCGTTGCAGCTCGCGACGAAGCCGTGCGGATCGAGCATCAGGGCCTCGTCGGCGCCCGCCTTGAGCGCCTGGATGAGGGCGGTGATGAGCGGCAGCCGGCTGTGCGAGTTGAGCCGCATGTCGAACATGTCGGGCGGCGTCGTGCGGATGGTCGAGGTGAACAGGCGCAGGCCCTTGCGCTTGACCTCCGGGTTCGGCTCCTTCCACTCCGCCACGATCACCACGGTCGCCGGCCCGACGGTGTAGCGCGGGTCCTGGTTGGGCGTGCGCTTGAGGCCGCGGGTGACCATCAGGCGGATGTGCACGCCGTCGGTCATGGCGTTGGCGCGGACGGTCCGATCGAGAGCGGCCGCCATCGCCGCCCGGTCCATGCCGATGTCGAGATCGATCGCGCGCGCCCCCTCCCAGAGCCGGTCGAGATGCTTCTCCAGGAAGGCGACGCGGCCGCCGACGAGGCGGAAACCTTCCCACACGCCGTCGCCCAGGACGAAGCCCGCATCGAACACCGAGACCCTGGCCTCGGCGCGCGGCACGAGGTCGCCGTTGAGGTAGAGCAGCACGCGGTCGTTGCGCGGATCCTCGACGAAGCCCTGCGAGCCCTGGACCATGGTCACCCCGTGATGCGGTGTTCTGCGAGACGGCGATAGTACGGCTCGGCCGCCGCCGCCAGGGGTCCCAGCGCAGCGGGCAGCGTCGCCGCCTCGGCCCGCGGCCGGGCGAACCCGGTCGACCGCCAGACCGCCTCGTACCAGTGCGGCGCCCAGACGCCGTCGCTGTCGCGGCGCCCCGCCGGCCACGACAGCATGCCCTCGTCGAACGGCAGGTCGAGCCGCCGGCACAGGGCGGTCAGGACGGCGCGCGGGTCGGCCAGCACGTCGGCGGCGTCGATCACCGGCGGCACGCGCCCGGTGCGCCGCCGCTCGCGCGCGAACAGCTCCGCCTGGACCTCGTAGCCGAGATCGTCGAGCCCGACCGTCTCGCGCGTCTTCACGTAGGACGCGACGACGGCACGCGGGTCGCGGATCAGGAAGCAGTTGTCGAGCGCATCGATCCAGTCGCGGCCGACCTGCGGCAGCAGATGGTGGGCCATGTGCTTCTGATAGAATACGGCGCGGTCGCCGCAGCGTTCGGTCGACAGGCGCTCGGCGACCATGCGCCAGTCGGTCGGCTGGGCGGCGATCACCGCGTCGCGGCCGGGATGATCCTTGCCCGTCGCCTGGAGGTAGAAGCCGTAGAGCGGCTCATCGACGACCCAGGTGTCGCGCCGGTTCTCCCAGGCGCGCAGCAGCGCGGTCGAGAGGTTGCGCGGGCCCGACCACATGGCGATGCGCCGCACGCCCGCGCGTGCGGCGATGGCCGCCCCGCCGGGCGGAGAGAGCGCCGTCAGAAGCGCAGGCCGTAGCGCGCGGCGATCGTGTCCATGCCCTCGTTGCGCTCGTAGATGCCGGCGTTCGAGACGTGCGAGAGCATCAGCGAGAGGGAATGCCGGCGCTCCTCGCCGAAGCGGAAGCCGACCTCGATCGATTCGCGGAACAGCACGCGCCCGCCGAGCGACTTGCGGTCGGTGCGGTCGCTGTCGAGCTCGCCGTCGTGGACGGCGAGGCCGAGGCTGCCGGCGATGAACGGACCGGCGTCGAAGTCGTACTGCCAGGTCAGGCCGGCATAGGCCTGGTTGGTCAGGCCGGCGGTGTTCACCTGCAGCCCGACATGCGGTCGCGGCGACCACAGGAAGGACAGGAAGCCGGGCGAGGTGAACAGGACCTCGCCATTGATGTCGAAGCCCTTGCGCTCGTTGCGCGGGCCGAAGATCGGCGGGTCGTGGTAGGCGCCTCCCACCTTCAGCTCGGAGACGAGCTGGGCCTCGGCCGGCGCCGACAGGGGCAGCATGGCCGCGAGCGCTGCGGCGAGCAGGGACAGCTTGATGCGCATCGTCGCGTCACTCCGACTCGGGAATCGGATTCGGTACGAATCCACCCTAGAATCCGCGGGAATCCTGTCAACGCACCGGCGACTCGGAGCGGTTGCCGTCCGCGCATTCCCTCGACGATAGTGGCGCGATGGACACGTTGGAACGCTTCCAGGTCGTCCCCGCGGAGCGGGTGCGCCTGCAGATCGAGTCGACCCTGGTCGCCTGGGGCATGCCCCGCGAGATGGCCGCCGCCAGCGCCGGCGTCATGGTCGAGACCGACCTGCGCGGCATCGATTCCCACGGCCTCGCCATGCTGCCGAGCTACGAGGACCGGCGGCGCACCGGCCGGCTCGCCATGGCGCCGGCGGTGCGGGTCGTGCGCGAGGCGCCGGTGACCGCGCTGGTCGACGGCGGCGGCGGGCTCGGCCACTACCCCTCGATCCTCGCGATGGACCTGGCGGTCGCCAAGGCCAGGCGGATGGGTGTCGCCACCGTCGCCGTTCGCAACAGCAACCATTACGGCGCCGCCGGCGCCTATGCGCTGCGCGCCGCCGAGGCGGGCCTGATCGGCATCACCGGCACCGGCTCGCGCACCCGCGCGGTCGTCCCGACGCGGGCGCGCGAGGGCATGTTCGCGACCAACCCGATCGCCTTCGCCGCGCCCGCGCGCCGCAACCGCCCCTTCGTGCTCGACATGGCGACCAGCACCGTCGCCGTCGGCAAGGTGACGCTGTGCTGGCTCAACGACCGGCCGGTGCCGACCGGCTGGGTGGTCGACGAGAACGGCGCGCCGGTGACCGACGCGGCGACCGCGCGGGAATACTGCTCGCGCCGGCCCGACGGCGGCCTGACGCCGCTGGGCGGGCTGCCCGAGATGGCCAGCCACAAGGGCTACGGGCTGGCCGCGATGATCGAGATCATGTCGACCATGCTCGCGGGCGGCATCTACGGCGGCACCGCCGCGACCAACCCGCGCGCCAGGGCGACGCCCTACGACGACCTCGGCCATTTCTTCATGGCCGTCGATCCCGCCGCCTTCCGCCCGGCCGGCGATTTCGCCGACGACCTGGACGCGATGATGGACGCGCTGCGCGCCGCCCCGCCGGTCGACCCGGCGAAGCCGGTGCTGGTGCCGGGCGACCCGGAATGGGCGAGCTACGACCGCCGCCGGTCCGAGGGCATCCCGCTCCCCGCCAAGCTGGTCGGGCAGGTCCGCGGCATCGCGGAGCGCGCGGGGGTGGCGTTCCTGCTGGACTGATGGCGGCGGCGCGACCGCTCTAGGGATAGATCCCGAGCGCCCGGGCGCGGCCGACGGCGAGCGCGGCCACGGCATCGAGGGCCGGCGTCGGCACCTTCACCTCGCGCGCGAAGTCCTGCACCGCCAGCACGATCGCATCGAGCTCGGTCGGCCGCTTCAGCTCGAAGTCCTGCAGCATCGACGGCTTGTGGCCGGCGCCGGGGCCCGGCCGCTCGGCGCGCTTCATCCGCGTGTCGACGTCCTCGTTGACGGTGACGCCGAGCGCCTCGGCGACCCGCTGCCCCTCCTCCAGGACGCGGCGCGCCAGCGCCAGCAGCGCCGGGTCGGTCGCCATCATGCGGATGCCGAGGCCGGTCACCGCGCACATCGGGTTCCAGGCGAGGTTGCCCATCAGCTTGGTCCACACCTCGGCGCGGATGTCGGTGTTGACCGGGGAATCGATGCCGCCCGACTTCAGCGCCTCGGAGACCTTCTGGATGCGCGCCGACACGCTGCCGTCGGGCTCGCCCACGACCAGCCGGTTGCGGGTCGGCGAGTTGTTGGAGACGACGCCCGGTGCCACGATCTCGTTCGCCGAGTAGACGACGCCGCCGATGGCGCGCTCGACCGGCAGCCGCTCCCACAGCACGCCTTCGGGATCGAGGCGCGGCAGGCGGCGCTCGGCGAGCGGGCCGGGATGACGGTGGAAGTACCACCAGGGCACGCCGTTGGTCGCGAAGACGACCGGCGTGTCGGGCCCCAGCAGCGGCGCCATCGGCGCGACCGCACCGGGCAGCGCCGGCGCCTTCAGCGCGACGATGACGGCGTCCTGCGGGCCGGCTCGGCGCGGATCGTCGGTGGCGAACGGCCGGACATGGATCCGCTCCTCGCCCGCCTGGACGGTCAGGCCGCGCGCCTGGATCGCCTCCAGATGCCTGCCGCGCGCCACGACCGTGACGTCGATGCCGGCGCGCGCCAGGCGCGCGGCGAAGTTGCCGCCGACCGCGCCGGCGCCGTAGATACAGATGCGCATGGGAGGTCTCCTGCCCCGAAACGGGCCGATCAGACGCTGAGATAGCGGCGGACCGCGGTCTCGTCCATCCCGTCGCCGGTACCCGACAGCACGACCTCGCCGCGATCCATGACGACGAAGGTATCGGCGAGCTCGCGGGCGAAGTCGAAATACTGCTCGACCAGCACGATCGCCATGGTGCCGACCTCGCGCAGATGGGTGATGACGCGGCCGATGTCCTTGATGATCGAGGGCTGGATGCCTTCGGTCGGCTCGTCGAGCAGCAGCAGGCGCGGCCGCATGACCAGCGCGCGCGCGATCGCGAGCTGCTGCTGCTGGCCGCCCGACAGGTCGCCGCCGCGGCGGCCCAGCATCGAGCGCAGCACCGGGAACAGGTCGAAGATCTCCGACTGGACCGAGCGCGCGTGGCGCGGCAGCACCGCGAAGCCGGTGCGCAGGTTCTCCTCCACCGACAGCAGCGGGAAGATCTCGCGCCCCTGCGGCACGAAGGCGATGCCGCGGCGCGCCCGCTCGTGCGGCGGCAGTCCCGCGAGGTCGTGGCCCTCCCACACGATGCGCCCGCCGCTCGGCGCGCGATGGCCGGCGACGGCGCGCAGCAGCGAGGTCTTGCCGACGCCGTTGCGCCCCATGACGCAGGTGATGCGCCCGGGTGCCGCCGCCAGAGACACGCGCTTCAGCGCCTGGGCGGCGCCGTAATGGACGTCGATCGCTTCGACCGTCAGCATCTCATCGCCCCAGATACACCTCGACGACGCGCTCGTTGGCGCTGACGGCGTCGAGCGAGCCCTCGGCGATGACCGAGCCTTCGTGCAGGACCGTCACGCGCACGCCGAGCGCGCGCACGAAGCTCATGTCGTGCTCGACGACGACGACCGAGCGCGTGCGGTTGATGTCGCGCAGCAGCATCGCCGTCTGCTCGGTCTCGGAATCGGTCATGCCGGCGACCGGCTCGTCGACCAGCAGGAGCGCCGGGTCCTGGGCGAGCAGCATGCCGATCTCCAGCCACTGCTTCTGGCCGTGCGACAGGATGCCGGCGGGCAGGCCGCGCAGGTCGCCCAGCCGCGTCACGCCGAGAATCTCGTCGAGGCGCGCGCGCTCCGCCGCCGTGGTGCGCGCCGTCAGGCAGCGGAAGACGCTGCGCCGCTGCTTCAGCGCCAGCAGCAGATTGTCCCACACCGTATGCATCTCGAACACGGTCGGGCGCTGGAACTTGCGGCCGATGCCGAGCTCGGCGATCGCGGCCTCGTCGAGGCGCGACAGGTCGTGGACGCCGGCGAACAGCACGGTCCCGCTGTCGGGCCGCGTGCGGCCGGTGACGACGTCCATCATCGTCGTCTTGCCGGCGCCGTTGGGGCCGATGATCGCCCGCATCTCGCCCGGCTCGACGACCAGCGACAGGCCGTTCAGCGCACGGAAGCCGTCGAACGAGACGTCGACGCCGTCGAGGTAGAGGACCGCCGAGGTCTCGACCGGCATCGTCGCTACTCCGCGGCAGCCCGGCTCTCGGCCGGGGTGGGGGTGGGCGGGACCGGCCGCCGCCTGCGGCCGCCGAGCGTGCCGAGGATGCCCTTGGGCAGAAACAGGGTGACGGCGACGAAGAGCGCGCCCAGCGCGAACAGCCAGACCTCGGGGAAGGCGCCGGTCAGCCAGGTCTTGAAGCCGTTGACCAGGACCGCGCCCAGCGCCGCGCCGACCAGCGTGCCGCGGCCGCCGACGGCGACCCAGATGACGGCCTCGATCGAGTTGGTCGGCGCGAACTCGCTGGGGTTGATGATGCCGACCTGGGGCACGTAGAGCGCGCCGGCGATGCCGGCCATCACCGCCGATGCCGTGAAGACGAAGACCTTGAAGCGGTCGACGCGCCAGCCGAGGAAGCGGGTGCGGCTCTCGGCATCGCGCACCGCCACCAGCACCAGGCCGAGGCGCGAGACGACCATCGCACGCGCGGCGACGAAGCCGCCGGCCAGCGCCACGCAGGTCGCGACGAAGAGGGCGGCGCGGGTGCCCGGCTCGCGCACGCCCCATCCCAGGATCTCGCGGAAGTCGGTCAGGCCGTTGTTGCCGCCGAAGCCCATGTCGTTGCGGAAGAAGGCCAGCAGCAGCGCGTAGGTCAGCGCCTGGGTGATGATCGAGAGGTAGACGCCGGTGACGCGCGAGCGGAAGGCGAACCAGCCGAAGAGGAAGGCGAGCGCCCCCGGCACCAGCATCACCATCAGCGCCGCGAACCAGAACTGGTCGAAGCCGTACCAGTACCAGGGCAGCTCCTTCCAGTTGAGGAACACCATGAAGTCGGGCAGCAGCGGATTGCCGTAGACGCCGCGCGTGCCGATCTGGCGCATCAGGTACATGCCCATGGCGTAGCCGCCGAGCGCGAAGAAGGCGCCGTGACCGAGCGACAGGATGCCGCAATAGCCCCACACCAGGTCGAGGCTGATGGCGAGCAGCGCGTAGCACAGCCACTTGCCGAGCAGGACGACGATGTGGGTCGGCACATGGAAGCGGGAAGACGGTGGCAGCCCGAGATTGAGCGCGGGCACGAGCACGGCGAGCGCGACCACCACCGCCAGGAAGGCGATGCCGGTCCAGCCGACGAGGAGCCGGCGGGTCACCATGCCCCTACGCCTCGACCGCGCGGCCGCGCAGCGCGAAGAGCCCGCGCGGACGGCGCTGGATGAAGAGGATGATGAAGACCAGGATGGCGATCTTGCCGAGCACGGCGCCCGCCATCGGCTCCAGCAGCTTGTTGGCGATGCCCAGCGTCAGCGCCCCCGCCAGCGTGCCCCAGAGATTGCCGACGCCGCCGAAGACCACGACCATGAAGGAATCGATGATGTAGGACTGCCCGAGGTTCGGGCTGACGTTGTCGATCTGGGAGAGTGCGACGCCGGCGATGCCGGCGACGCCCGAGCCGAGCGCGAAGGTCAGCGCGTCGACGCGGTGCGTGCGGATGCCCATCGAGCTCGCCATGGCGCGGTTCTGGGTCACGGCGCGCATCTGCAGCCCGAAGGCGGTGCGCTTCAGCACGAAGAGCAGGACCACGAAGACGATCGCCGCGAAGACGATGATCCACAGCCGGCTCCAGGTCAGCGTCAGCCCGTAGACGTCGACCTGGCCCGACATCCAGGTGGGATTGCTGACCTCGCGGTTGGTCGGGCCGAAGACGCTGCGCACGGCCTGCTGGATGACCAGGCTGAGGCCCCAGGTGGCGAGCAGCGTCTCCAGCGGCCGGCCGTAGAGCCAGCGGATGACCGAGCGCTCGAGCAGCACGCCGACGGCGGCGGTGAAGAGGAAGGCGAGCGGGATCGCGAGGAACAGCGAATGGTCGAGGAGCTGCGGCGCCGCGGTGCGGCACCAGTCCTGGATGACAAAGGTCGTGTAGGCGCCGAGCATCACCATCTCGCCGTGCGCCATGTTGATGACGCCCATGACGCCGAAGGTGATGGCGAGGCCGACGGCGGCGAGCAGCAGCACCGCGCCCAGCGAGATGCCGTAGGAGACGTTCTGCGCGGCATCGAGCATGACCAGCCGGCGCTGGATCGTGGCGGCCGCCTCGCGCGCCGCCGCCGCCACCGCGGGCGGCGACGCATTGGCCGCCTGCAGCAAGAGGCCCAGCGCGTCGCGGTCGCCGCGGGCCCCGACCGTCGCCGCGGCGGCGATGCGCTCGGCCTCCGCACCGTCGGTCACCAGGACGACGGCCGCGCGCGCCGTCTCCATGGCGCGCCGCACGCGCGCGTCCTTCTCGGCGGCGATCGCCGCGGTGAGCGGCGCCAGGGCGGCGGCGTCGCGCGTCTTGAAGATCGATTCCGCCGCTGCGATCCGCGTCGCCGCGTCGCCCAGCGTCAGCGTCAGGCTGCCGAGCAGGCCGGAGAGCTGGCGGCGCAGGCGGTTGTTGAGGTTCGCCTCGTCGAGGTCGGCGGCGGTCGCCGATCCCGCCGCCGCACCGGTCGCGGCGTCGGTCAGCGCGCCGCCGCGCGTGGTCGCGGCGATGACCACCTTGCGGTCGGACTTGCGCTGGAACAGCCGGCCGTCGCCGAGCGCCTGGAGGGCGGCGGCGGCGCGCGGGTCGCCGGTGCGCGCCAGCGCCTCCATCGCCTCGCCCTTGGCCGCGAGGTCGTCGCCGACGAGCGCCTGCAGGGGGGCCGCGAGATCCTGCGCCCAGGCGGCGGGAGCGCCGAGGGCGAGCAGCAGGACCAGCGCGATGCGGCGGAGGGTGGGGGACATCCGCTCGGCCTTCGCAAATGGAGGGAAACGGCCGGCGGGCGGGGCGTCGCCGCCCCGCCCGCCGTCGCGATCAGTTGTACTTCGGCTTCTCGCAGCCGCCGCACACCCACGGATAGGTCCAGTCGGCGGTGAGCTTCGCCGACTCGGGGATGTAGGGCGACCACGCCGCGCCGGGCACCAGGTCCTTGGTCTTCCAGACGGTGTTGAACTGGCCGTCGCCCTTGATCTCGCCGATCAGGACCGGCTTGGAGATGTGGTGGTTGACGCCCATGACCGAGATGCCGCCCGTCAGGTTCTTCGCCTTCTGGCCGTACATCGCCTGGCGCACCGCGTTGACGTCGGTGGTGCCGGCCTGCAGCACCGCCTGCGTCCACATGGTGAAGCCGATATAGTGGGCCTCCATCGGATCGTTGGTGACGCGCTTGGGATTCTTGATGAACGCCTGCCACTGCTTGATGAAGGCGTCGTTCACCGGGTCCTTCACGCTCATGAAGTAGTTCCACGCGGCGAGATGGCCGAGCAGCGGCTTGGTGTCGATGCCCGCCAGCTCCTCCTCGCCGACCGAGAAGGCGACGACCGGGATGTCGGTCGCCTTGATGCCCTGGTTGCCCAGCTCCTTGTAGAAGGGCACGTTGGCGTCGCCGTTGATGGTCGAGACGACGGCGGTCTTCTTGCCGGCCGAGCCGAACTTCTTGATCTCGGCGACGATCGACTGCCAGTCGGAATGACCGAACGGCGTGTAGTTGATCATGATGTCCTCGGGCTTCACGCCCTTGGACTTCAGGTACGCCTCGAGGATCTTGTTGGTCGTGCGCGGATAGACGTAGTCGGTGCCGGCCAGCACCCAGCGCACCACCTTCTCCTCGCTCGCCAGGTAGTCGACCGCCGGGATCGCCTGCTGGTTCGGTGCCGCCCCCGTGTAGAAGACGTTGCGCGAGGATTCCTCGCCCTCGTACTGCACGGGATAGAACAGCAGGCTGTTCAGCTCCTCGAACACCGGCAGGACCGACTTGCGGCTGACCGAGGTCCAGCAGCCGAACACCGCCGCCACCTTCTGCTGGCTGATCAGCTCGCGCGCCTTCTCGGCGAACAGCGGCCAGTTGGACGCGGGATCGACGACGACGGCCTCCAGCTTCTTGCCGAGCAGGCCGCCCTTCTTGTTCTGCTCCTCGATGAGCATCAGCATCACGTCCTTCAGCGTCGTCTCGCTGATGGCCATGGTGCCGGAGAGCGAATGCAGGATACCGACCTTGATCGTGTCCTGTGCCACGGCCGGACCGATCATCGCCGCGGCCGCGAGTGCGGCGCCGGCGAATGCGCTTGCAGTCTTCATGTTCATGGCTCTCGAGCCCCCAATCTCCCAACGGCGCCCGCCGCCGATCGCATCGGGGTCGAACTCGCCGCTTGGTGCAGAGCAGCAAAGGGTGTGCCAGTGCCGCCGCTCTCGCGCCTCCGGTTCGAGAGGCGGTCGGTCCGCTCAAAGATTGGGCAGAGCTGGAAAGGCCACCTCGCCGCTGCCCGCAATGGAGGCAGCGGCGGGGCGAAGCGCACTCAGAAGCGGACGCCGACGCGGCCCGTCAGGGTGTGGCTGGTGAAGCCGTCGTCGCCGACCTTGAAGTTGTAGCCGAGGCCGATCGTCACCGTTTCATCGAGCACCCCCTGGGCGCCGACGGTCAGGCTGAGGGCATGCTGGTTCTGCGACGGCAGGCCGACCACCGTGGTGCCCAGGCTCGATTCCGCGCTCGCCAGGCTGAAGGCGGCGCTGGTCTTCTTGTTGAGGAACTCGCGCTCGTAGGCGATCTCGCCGAACGGCACGAAGGCGAAGTCGCGGTCGCGCAGCCGGTAGGAGACCTGCCAGCCGAGCCTGCCGACCAGCGAGTCGAAGTCGCCGCCCGAGTAGCGGATGTTGCCGCCGGCCGCCCCCGTCTCGGTATAGCCGTCGAAGTCGCCGCGGACGTAGCTGAGGCCGCCGACCGGCCCCATCACGAGCTGCCCGGAGACGAAGTCGTAGCCCGTCTGGGCAGAGATCGTGTGCGAGGTGCCGTCGAAGTCGCCGCGGCCGGTCAGACCGTAGGGATCGGGCCGGCGGACCTTGTCGAACTTCTGGAAGCCGTAGGTGTAGGCGGCGTCGACGTAGAAGCCGCCGAGCTCGTAGGAGCCGTAGAGCGACAGGCCGACGGCGCTCGGGTCGTACTCGCTGCCGTAGCCGGCCTTGGCCTTGCCGGTGACGTAGCTGGCGGCGACGCCGACGGCGAGGCCGGGAGCGAGCGCATGGTCGCCGCCGACGCTGACACCGCTGGTGCGCAAGGACTGCGACACCCGCTCGCCGCCGAGCGTGCGCTCGGTCTGCTGCAGCGCATAGTCGCCGATCACCCAGGGGCCGAACCTGCCGGCCGGGGCGGCGAGCCGCGTGTCGTCGG
>JADZBA010000009.1 GCA_020852355.1 Alphaproteobacteria bacterium | reverse complement strand
TCCCGGCGGTGCATTGCTACCGCCTGCCCGACGCCGTCTCGATGGAGCGGGCGGCGGCCATGGTGCTGGTCTACCAGACCGCCTGGTTCTCGCTGGTCGACCGCGCCCGCCTGAGGCCGGGCGACCATGTGCTCGTCAACGGCGCGGCCGGCGGCGTCGGCATCGCCGCGATCGAGCTCGCGAGGGCGCTGGGGGCCCATCCCATCGCCGGGATCGGCACCGTCGCGAAGGCGGATTTCGTGCGCGCGCACGGCGCCGAGGCCGTCGTCGACCTGGCGATGCCCGACCTGCGCGACGGGCTGCGCAAGGCGGTGCTCGCGGCGACCGGCGGCCACGGTGCGGACGTGGTGATCGACCCGGTCGGCGGCGCGGTCTTCGAGGCGAGCCTGCGCGCGCTCGCCTGGGACGGCCGGCTGGTCGTGGTCGGCTTCGCCTCCGGCGCCATCCCCTCGGTCAAGGCCAACTATCTGCTGATCAAGCACATCACCGTCAGCGGCATCCACTGGAGCGACTATCGCGACCGCGACCCGGCGCGGGTGGCGGCCGCCCAGGCGGAGATGTTCGCGCTGCTGGCGGCGGGCAGGCTCGACCCGCCGGTGATGGCCGCATATCCGATGGAGCAGGCGGCCGAGGCGCTCGCCGTCATCGCCGACCGCCGCGTGCTGGGCAAGGTCGTGCTGACCACCGCCGCCGGACGCAAGGGGTAGCCATGTTCCGACTGGAGATCGCCGACGCCGTCGCCACGCTGACCTTGCAGCGCGCGCCGGTCAACGCCATCAACGACGAATGGGTCGCGGGCTTCCACGCGCAGCTCGACACGCTGGACGCGGCGACGGGCTGGAACGTCCTGCATATCCGCAGCGCCCTGCGCCTGTTCTCGGCCGGCGCCGACCTAAAGGACATGCGCGCGCGCTACGCCACGCCCGAGGGCCGCGCCGCCTTCCAGCACGGCGTGCGCGGGATGCAGAAGCTGTTCGCGCGCATCGAGGCGCTGGAGCGGCCGACGCTGGCGGAGATCGGCGGGGCGGCGATGGGCGGCGGCTTCGAGCTGGCGCTCGCCTGCACCCTGCGCATCGCCGCCGCCGACGCCCAGGTCGGCCTGCCGGAGGTGCGGCTCGGCCTGCTGCCGGGGGCGGGCGGGACCCAGCGGCTGACCCGCCTCGTCGGCCGCGCGATCTCCGAGCGCCTGATCCTCGGGGCGGAGACGGTCGACGGCGCCGCTGCGGAGCGCCTCGGGCTGGTGCAGTGGAGCGTGCCCGCGGCGGAGCTGCCGCAGCGCGCCGCCGAGATCGCGCGGCGCTTCGCCGCCCTGCCGCCGCACGCGGTGGCGGAGGCGCGCGCCTGCATCGCGGCGGCGCTGGAGCCGGATGCCGACGGCTTCGAACGCGAGATCACCGGCGGCGCGGCATTGCTGGAGACCGCCGAAACGCGGGCGCTGGTCGCCCGCTTTCTCGACAGGAAGGGTTGAACCTCATGGAAATGTCCGGAAGGACCGTCATCGTCACCGGGGCCGCGTCCGGCATCGGCCGCGCGACCGCGCTGTTGCTGGCGCGCGAGGGGGCGCGGGTGTTCGGCGGCGATGTCGACACGACGGGCGGCAAGGCGACGGAGGAGATGGCGAAGAAGGACGGACTCGACGTCCGGGTCTTCGCCATGGACCTGACCGACCCCGCCTCGATCGACGCCTTCGCCGGGCGGGTCCACGAAGCGGCGGGCGGCCGCGTCGACGGCCTCGTCAATGCCGCCGGCTGGGACCGCATCCAGCCCTTCATCGACAACCCGCCCGAGATGTGGGACCGCGTCATCGCCATCAACCTGATGGGGGCCGTCCGCCTGACGCGCGCCGTGCTCGATCCGATGATGGCGGCGCAGGCCGGCAAGATCGTGCACGTGTCGAGCGACGCCGGCCGCGTCGGCAGCATGGGCGAGACGGTCTACGCGGCGGCCAAGGGCGGGCTCATCGCCTTCACCAAGTCGCTGGCGCGCGAGATGGCGCGCTACAAGATCAACGTCAACTGCGTCTGCCCGGGTCCGACCGACACGCCGCTGTTCGCGGCCCAGCCCGAGAAGATGCGCGACGCGCTCACCCGCGCCATCCCCTTCCGCCGCATCGCCCAGCCCGAGGAGATCGGCGAGGCCGTGCTCTTCTTCCTCGGCCGCCGCTCCGACTACATCACCGGCCAGGTGATGAGCGTCAGCGGCGGCCTGACGATGGTGGATTGATCGCCGACGGAGCGACCTCACCCTTCGACCGGCTCGGGGTGAGGGCGCTTTTTTCTCTGTTTCCTCATCCTGAACCCGTCGAAGGATGAGGCGCTCGGACCCGAGGAACTTCCCCATGGCGCTCGCCTACGACCGCAACCGCGTCGACTTCGCCACCTATCGGCCGCAGCATTTCCAGTGGTCACTGGAGGGCAAGGTCGCGACCATCACGCTCAACCGGCCGGAGCGGAAGAACCCGCTGACCTTCGAATCCTATGCCGAGCTGCGCGACACGTTCCGCGCGCTGACCTACGCCGACGCGGTCAAGACCGTGGTGGTGACCGGCGCCGGCGGCAACTTCTGCTCGGGCGGCGACGTGCACGAGATCATCGGCCCGCTGGTGCGCATGCAGGAGGCGGGCGACATGCAGGGTCTGCTCGACTTCACGCGCATGACCGGCGACCTGGTGAAGGCGATGCGCGCCTGCCCGCAGCCGATCGTCGCCGCCGTCGACGGCATCTGCGCCGGGGCGGGGGCCATCGTCGCCATGGCGTCCGACCTGCGCCTGGGTACGCCCGAGAGCAAGGTCGCCTTCCTCTTCGTGCGCGTCGGGCTGGCGGGCGCCGACATGGGGGCGTGCAACATCCTGCCGCGCATCATCGGGTCGGGCCGCGCGGCCGAGCTGCTCTACACCGGACGCTCCATGGACGGGACCGAGGCCGAGCGCTGGGGCTTCTATAACCGCCTCGTCCCGGGCGACCGCGTGCTGGCGGAGGCGCAGGCGATGGCTGCCGCGCTGGCCGCCGGCCCCACCTTCGCGCACGCCATGACCAAG
This sequence comes from Alphaproteobacteria bacterium, assembly GCA_020852355.1. Classification (GTDB taxonomy): domain Bacteria; phylum Pseudomonadota; class Alphaproteobacteria; order ATCC43930; family Allostellaceae; genus Allostella. Next base: position 2,015 of record JADZBA010000009.1, on the reverse strand, counting down.
CGCTGCATCCACCAGGAATGGAGCATGACGATCGACGACGCCATCGAGGCGGAGGCGCAGGCGCAGGCGATCTGCATGCAGACCAGGGACTATGGCCGCGCCTATCGCGCCTTCGTCGCGAAGGAGCGCCCGGTGTTCGAGGGCAATTGATCCGGCGATGGACGGGGCACCGGCGGGATGGCATCGCCTGGCCGTGGCGGACGGGTTCCTCGCGACCGTCGGTCCGCTGTGGTGGCGCCGTGACGGCGACGGGTTCGCCATGGGCTTCCGCGCGGCGCCGCAGCACTGCAACCCCGTCGGCTTCTGCCACGGCGGCATGCTCATAACCGCGGCCGACGTGGTGATGGGCTTCGGCCTCGGCGCGGCGCTGGGCACCGGCGGCTTCGTGCCGACCATCGGGCTGGCCGGCGACTTCCTCGCGCCGGCACCTGCCGGCGCCTTCGTCGCCGGCCGTGCCGAGATCCTCCGCCGCGGCCGCCGCCTCGGCTTCGCGCAGTGCCTGCTGGCGGCCGACGAGGTGCCGGTGCTGCGCGCGAACGGCACCTTCCAGCTCGACCGGCCGGCCGACGCCGGCTTCTCGATGCGCGAGCTCTTCCGCGATGGCTGACGTCACCTTCCTCGAATGGCCGTTCCTGGAACCGCGCCACCGTGCGCTGGCCGGGGCGCTCGACGCGTGGGCGGCGGACGCGATCGGCGGCGACGTGCATGCGCACGACGACGTCGACGGGGACTGCCGCGACCTCGCGGCGCGGCTGGGTCGGGCCGGATGGCTCGCGCACGCGGTGCCGGACGCGGGCGGGACGCACGACGTCCGCACGCTCTGCCTGGTGCGCGAGACGCTGGCGCGCTGGTCGGGCCTCGCCGACTTCGTCTTCGCCATGCAGGGGCTGGGCACCGGCCCGATCGCGCTGTTCGGCACCGCGGAGCAGCGCCGCCGCTACCTGCCGCCGGTGCGTTCCGGCGCGCGGCTCGCGGCATTCGCGCTGTCGGAGCCCGACGCCGGCTCCGACGTCGCGGCCATCGCCACGACGGCGCGCCGGGTCGGCGGCGGCTGGCGGCTCGACGGGCGCAAGACCTTCATCTCCAACGGCGGCATCGCCGACCACTATGTCGTCTTCGCGCGTACGGGCGAGGGCGAGGGCACGCGCGGCCTCTCGGCCTTCATCGTCGATGCCGACACGCGGGGCCTCGCCGTCGCCGAGCGCATCCGGGTGATCGCGCCGCACCCGCTGGCGACGCTGGCCTTCGAGGGCTGCGTCGTCCCCGAGGATCGCCTGCTCGGCGCGCCCGGCGAGGGCTTCAAGGTCGCCATGGCGACGCTCGACGTGTTCCGCCCGACCGTGGGTGCCGCGGCCCTCGGCTTCGCGCGGCGCGCGCTCGACGAGGCGGCGGCGCGGGCGACGGCGCGTCGCATGTTCGGCAAGACCCTGGCCGACCAGCAGACGACGCAGGCGAAGCTCGCCGACATGGCGGTCGCGATCGACGCCAGCGCGCTGCTGGTCTACCGCGCGGCGTGGACGCGCGACGTGCTCGGCCGGCCGATCACCCGCGAGGCGGCGATGGCCAAGCTGCACGCGACCGAAGCGGCGCAGCAGGTGGTGGATGCCGCCGTGCAGATCTTCGGCGGCCTCGGCGTCACCGTCGGCGTCAAGGTCGAGGAGCTCTATCGCGAGATCCGGGCCTTGCGCATCTACGAGGGGGCGAGCGAGGTGCAGAAGCTGATCATCGCGCGCCAGCTCCTGGGGAAGGGGCGATGAGCTTCGCACGGCTGCGCTACGCCGCCGCCGGCGGCCGGGCCACCATCGTCCTCTGCACGCCCGAGCGCATGAATCCGCTGGACTGGACCGCGGTCCGCGAGCTGCGCACCGCGGTCGCCCTGGCGGTCGACGATCCCGCCGTGCGCGCCGTGGTGGTGACGGGCGAGGGCCGCGCCTTCTCGGCCGGCGGCGATCTCGAAGGCTACCTGACGCTCTACCGCGACCCGGCCGGGTTCCGTGCCTTCCTCGACGATTTCT
>JADZBA010000008.1 GCA_020852355.1 Alphaproteobacteria bacterium | reverse complement strand
GAGCAGCGACTCGCTGCCCTCGCCATAGGTCTCTTGCGCCGGCGGGATCGCCTCGGTGGTGAGATCGTGGGGATAGGTGGTGCCCAGTCGCCGGCGCAGCGACCAGGTGGACACCGCGATGCGATCCGGGAGTGGAGTCGGCATCGGCGCACCTCGATTCTGGTCAGTCGGGAAAAGGCGGGATCGGGGCGTGGCCCCGTCCTCGCCGTGGACGGCTTATCTGGCAGCAGGGAACGGCGGCCGTCAACGTCCGCGGCGTCATGCCCCCCGCCGGCGGGCGAGGGCGCCTGTGTCGATGCGGCGGAGGCGGTCAGCTCTGATCGTCGACCGGCGCCTCGGGCCCGTTCTTCTTGATGCTGGCGATGGCCTTCTCCGCCGACGCCTTCGACGTGTAGCCCTCGGTCGAGAACATCACTTCGCTGTTGTATTTGAAGCGGACGCGGTACTCGCCCGCCTTGTCCTTGTAGATTTCGAACTTGTGCGCCATGGCAAAGCCCCCGGTGTGGATGAATCGAGCCGGCGTGCCCCGTGGCCGGCGCCCGGCAGGTTCGGGCGATTCGGGCCGCCGATAGAAGTCCGGCCCGCCGGCAGGGGTGAAAATCCCGCGCCGCGGACGGCTTTGTCCACAAGCGAATGGCTGCTGAACTGTCGTGGGAGAGTGGCGCGCCCAAGGGGAATCGAACCCCTGTTCCCGCCGTGAGAGGGCGGTGTCCTGACCGCTAGACGATGGGCGCGGAGCAGGCTCAGTATCAATGTTCCCTGCCACGCGTCAATCGCGGCGGGGGCCTGGCACGCCCAAGGGGAGTCGAACCCCTCTCTCCACCGTGAAAGGGTGGCGTCCTAACCGATAGACGATGGGCGCATCCGGCGAGCGGGTCTATAGAGTCCGTGCCTCACCCGTGCAAGCCCAAATCGCCGCGTCAGCAGCCGGAGAACGTCACCGGGCGGTTCCAGCCCCGCGGCCGGTCGCGCACGTCGATATGGACGAACTGCCGGCCCGGATAGCAGCCCAGCCCGCCCACCAGCGGCTCGCGATAGGCGGCGGCGATGGTCGCGCGCTTGCTGACGCCGGGAAAGAAGATGTCCGCCGCCATGCATTTCATGTGGTAGCTGTCGTCGGCGCCGCCGACCTTGCCGTTGTGGCTGGGGTCGCGATAGCCCGAACTCACCACCGCCTTGCGCCCCAGCCTGCTCTCGATGGCCGAGATGGCGAAGCGCAGTTTCGGCGTGAGGCAGAAGACGTTGACCTCGCCATGCGCCACATAGGTGCCGAAACTGGTCTTGTACGGGGCGTAGAGGTTGCGGGGCGCCGTGGCGCAGGCGCTGAGCAGGGCCAGGCACCCCAGCGCCAGAATGAAGAGCCGCATCGCATCGCTCCGAGCAGAAGTCACCGCGCGATGGCGGCCTCGGAACAATGCTAGTCAAATGCGGTTTAGCGGGACCTAAGCCGCGTGGTTAGCGTCCCGTTACCAGCTGCCGCTGTTGGGCATCGAGCTCCAGGGCTCCTGCGCCGGCAGCGGGGCGCCGGCCTGGATCAGTTCCACCGAGATGTTGTCGGGCGAGCGCACGAACGCCATGCGGCCGTCGCGCGGCGGGCGGTTGATGGTGATGCCCATGTCCAGCAGATGCTTGCACAGCGCATAGATGTCGTCGGTCGCGTAAGCGAGATGGCCGAAATTGCGCCCGCCCGTATAGGCCTCGGGGTCCCAGTTGAAGGTGAGCTCCACCTGCGCCGCCTCGTCGCCGGGGGCGGCGAGGAAGACGAGGGTGTAGCGCCCCGACTCGTTTTCGCTGCGCCGCACTTCGCGGAGGCCGAGCCCGTCGCAATAGAAGCGCTTGCTGGCCTCGATGTCGCTGACGCGCACCATGGTGTGGAGATATTTCATTGCCTCGGACCTCATCTTTCGCGGGGGGTGGGGGCCGCGTTGCGCCCTCGTTGCAACAGTGCTGTGAATTGGCGAAAGCGCGGCCAAGAATTTCTCAACCACTCCTTAACTTTTGTAACTGAATCGGCCAAGGTGGCCTCACCAGCGTACCCGGAGTTGCGACCGGGCAATGTGCAGAAGAGGCGTAGGGGGCATGGCGGCTAAACTTCCAGCCGGTGGCGACGGTGCCGGTGTCCGTCCGCTTGAGAGCGGCGCCGTGGCGGACGAGTCGACTCCCGCTCTAGACGTGATCGAGATCGCCGGGGCCATCAAATGGTTCGACGCGGCCAAGGGGTTCGGCTTCATCGTCCCCGACGACGGCCGCGCCGACGTGCTGCTGCATGTGACGTGCCTGCGCCGCGACGGCTACCAGACCGCCTATGAGGGGGCCCGCGTCGTGGTCGAGGCGCTGAACCGTCCGGGCGGCCTGCAGGCCTTCCGCATCCTGTCGATGGACGAGAGCACGGCGCGCCATCCGGCGCAGATGCCGCCGCCGCGCACCCATGTGGTGGTGGAGCCGACGAGCCGGCTGGAGCGGCTCGAGGTGAAGTGGTTCAACCGCATCCGCGGCTTCGGCTTCCTGTCGGCGGGCGAGGGCTGCCCCGACATCTTCGTGCATATGGAGACGCTGCGCCGCTTCGGCATCACCGAACTGCGTCCGGGCCAGTATGTGCTGGTCCGCTATGGCAACGGCCCCAAGGGGCTGATGGTGGCGGAGATCCGCCCCGATGGCTGGGGCGACGCCCCGTCCTCGCACTAAGCCGCTCAGGAACATGCGCTTTTCAGGCATCACGGGGCCGCTGTTGGCGGCCCTGCGGCTGCTGTTCGCGGTGCTCGTCCTCGGCGCCACGGCGTCCTGCGGCGCCGCCGGGGACCGCATCGTGCTGCATACGGCGAGCGGCGCGCACAGCTTCCGCATCGAGATCGCCGACACCGAGACCGAGCGCGCCAAGGGGCTGATGTTCCGCACCGAGCTCGCGCCCGACGCTGGAATGCTGTTCGACTATCATCGCGAGCAGCTGGCCAGCTTCTGGATGCAGAACACGCTGATCCCGCTCGACATGATCTTCATTTCGGCGGACGGAGTGGTGAAGACGATCCACGTCAACGCCCGGCCGCTCGACACCACCTCGATCCCCTCCGGCGTGCCGGTGCGCTTCGTGCTCGAGATCCCGGGCGGGCGCTCGCAGGAGATCGGGCTCAAGGTCGGCGACCGGGTGGAGCACCCGCGCGTGGGCGCGGCCGACTGAGCCGCGCCGGCTGCTGCGACTGCCGGCTACAGCCCGCTGGCTGAGTCCGCTGGCTGAGCCCGCCGGCTCAGAGGCGGGTCAGCACCATGGTGTGAAAGATCGCCCACAGGTGACAGCCCGAGCCGGCGACGACGAAGACGTGCCAGAGGGCGTTCTGGAACTTCAGCCGCTCCCACAGATGGAAGACGATGCCGGCCGAATAGGAGACGCCCCCTGCGACCAGGAGCCACAGGCTGACCGCGGGCAGGGCGGCGGCCAGCGACTGGAAGACGAGAACGCCACTCCAGCCGATGCCGAGATAGAGCAGGATGGCGAGCCGGCCGAAGCGCTGCGGCACGATCAGCTTCAGCGAGATGCCGATCAGCGCCGCGCCCCAGACGAGGATCGTCATCGGCTGCGCCACGGGCGTCTCGGCGAGCAGCGCCAGAAAGGGCGTGTAGCTGCCGGCGATGAACAGGAAGATGGCGGCCTGGTCGAGCCGCGCCATGAGCCGGCGGAAGCCCGAGACGGGCGCGAGGTTGAAGGCCAGCGAGATGCCCAGCACCAGCACCAGCGTCACCACATAGACGATGATCGCCGGCAACTCGCCGGGCGCCGTGCCGATGGCGGAAAAGACGATCAGCACCGTGCCGAGCGCCAGCGCGAAGGCGATGCCCACCCCATGCACGATGCCGTCGGCCACGATCTCGGCCAGCGAAAAGGCGCGGCGCGGTTGCCACCATTGGCGATGGGCCGGGGAGTCCGACACGGTACTAGCCTCCTTGGCGCCCAGCATGCCACGTCGCAAGGCCGCCCGACACGCCGACATGGATTGTGTCTTAATCAAATGTGATCGGGTGGGGAGGG
>JADZBA010000007.1 GCA_020852355.1 Alphaproteobacteria bacterium | reverse complement strand
TCCGGGATCAGGCTGTCGACGGCGATGACGTCGGCCCCCAGGCCGACGAGGCGGCGGGCGAGGTTGGAGCCGATGAAGCCGAGGCCGCCGGTGATGATCACCTTGGCGCCGCGGAACGCGGCCGGCAGGTCGGCGGACGGGATGGTGGTCACGGGCGCGGGGCCTCTGGGTAGGGTGGCGGGTCCGGCGCCGCCGGCAGCAAGCTGATAGCGGCGGCACGCCCTCCCGTCGAGAACGGACCGCGCGGCGGTTTCTTCCGGCGCCATCTCGGGCCCGGCTCGCCGGCCCAGCCGTCTGCGGCGATCCGGCCGATTTCTTCGGGCGACAGCGACGGACCGCTCTCGCGCTTCAGGAGCCCGAAGACATCCGAGATCTTGCCGGTCGACCTGGCTGCCCGCACCTCGATCCGGCCATCGGGAAGCTTGTCCACGGCGATCCTGCCGCCGGCGCGCGCGCCCAGGTGCTTCAGCACGTCCTCGGGCAGCGTGACCGAGCCCCGGCGCCGATCGTAGGCGTGATCATGGCTGCTACTCCGACGCTTCCAGCCCGACCGCCTTCAGCGCCCTGGCCTGCCGCCGCTCCAGCTTCCTGCGGTCGAAATCGTCGACGAGGCCGTGGAACAGGCGGTGCCAGTTCAGCTCGGCGCCCAGGCGCATGAAGACCGAGCCCAGGCCGATCGCGGCACGATCCATCAGCACGAACTCGCGCGGCGGCGTGACGCCGCCCAGCTTGCGCAGCTCGCGGTGGACCCGGCTCGCCACCTCGGCCCCGTAGAGGCCGCTCTTGGCGGCCTGGATCGGCTGCACCCGGTCGGCCAGCAGCGGCGCGTAGAGGAAGCGCGCCCACTCGTTCATCACGCCGACCAGCGCCTTGCTGGGCTGGACGAAGCCCCAGCTCTCGTAGGCATGCACGGCCAGGGCCTCGTCGTCGTCGCGCAGCGCCTTGTAGAGGTCGATGACACCCTCGACGAAGGCCGGACGGAAGACGCGGACGCAGCCGAAGTCGAGCAGGTTGACGCCGTCGTCCGGGCGCAGCGTGTAGTTGCCGAGATGCGGGTCGCCGTGGATGACGCCGTAGCGGTAGAACGGCACGTACCACGCCTGGAAGAGATGCCGGGCGATGCGGTTGCGCCGCTCGACCGGGGCATCCTCGGCAGTCGCGAGGCCGACGCCGTCGAGCCAGGTCATGGTCAGGAGCCGGTCGGTCGACAGCTCCGGCAGCGTGTCGGGGACATGGACGCCGGCCTCGTCCTTCAGCATGGCGCGGTAGAGGGCGAGGTGCCTGGCCTCGCGGCGGTAGTCCAGCTCCTCGCGCAGGCGCGCGGTGATCTCCGCATGGATCTCGCCCAGGGTCACGGCGCGGTCGTAGCGCTGGTAGATCGCGAAGGCGAGCCTGAGCTGGCGGAGGTCGGCCTCGACGGCCGACGCCATGTCGGGATACTGCAGCTTGCAGGCGAGCTGGACGCCGTCGAGCGACTCCGCCCGATGCACCTGGCCGAGCGACGCCGCGCGCGCCGCCTCGCGCTCGAAGCGCCGGAAGCGCTGCTGCCAGCCCTCGCCGAGCTCGGCCGTCATGCGCCGGCGCACGAACGGCCAGCCCATCGCCGGGGCGTGCGCCTGCAACGACTGCAGCTCGCGCACATAGGCGTCGGGCAGCGCGTCGGGGATGGTCGAGAGCATCTGGGCGACCTTCATCAGGGGCCCCTTCATGCCGCCCAGCGCCGCGCGCAGCTCGGCCGCGTGCCTGTCCTGGTCCAACGCGACGCCGAACAGGCGTCCGCCGGCGACGCGGGCGGCGAGGCCGCCGACCGTCGTCGACACCTGGGCATAGCGCCGGAGCCGCCCGCCGAAGCTGTTCCGGTCGGCCATGGTGGTCAGCGGTACCTCATCCCATGCGCTCCAGCTCGTCGATCATGCCCTCGACGACGCCGAGGCCGCGGCGCCAGAAGGCGGGGTCGGCGGCGTCCAGGCCGAACGGCGCGAGCAGCTCGCGGTGCCGCTTGCTGCCGCCGGCGCGCAGCATGTCGAGGTACTTCGCGGCGAAGCCCTCGGCGGCGCCCTCGTAGACGGCGTAGAGCGAGTTCACGAGGCAGTCCCCGAAGGCGTAGGCGTAGACGTAGAAGGGCGTGTGGATGAAGTGGGGGATGTAGGCCCAGTACCATTCGTAGCCCTGGCCGAGCCGGATCGCCGGCCCCAGGCTCGCACCCTGGACCTCGCGCCACAGCAGGCCGATCTCCTTGGCCGTCAGCTCCGACTTGCGCCGGGCGTCGTGCAGGCGGATCTCGAAGTCGCACAGCGCGATCTGGCGCGGGCCGGTGTTGAGCATGTCCTCGACCTTGGCGGCGAGCATCACCTTGCGCCGCCGGGGGTCGGTCTCCGCGCGCAGCAGCGAGCGGAAGGTCAGCATCTCGCCGAACACCGACGCGGTCTCGGCCAACGTCAGGGGCGTGTCGGCCATCAGGGCACCCTGGCCCGCCGCCAGCACCTGGTGGACGCCGTGGCCCAGCTCATGGGCGAGCGTCATCACGTCGCGCGTCTTGCCCTGGTAGTTGAGCAGCAGGTAGGGGTGCGCGCTCGGCACCGTCGGATGGGCGAAGGCGCCCGACGCCTTGCCCGGGCGGACCGGCGCGTCGATCCAGGGCGCCTCGAAGAAGCGCCGGCCGATGTCGGCCATCTCGGGCGAGAAATGCGCATAGGCGTCGAGCACGGTGTCGCGCGCCTGCGGCCAGGGGATGACGCGGTCCTCGTCGTCGGGCAGGGGCGCGTTGCGGTCCCAGTGGTCGAGCTGGTCGACGCCGAACCAGCGCGCCTTCAGCCGGTAGTAGCGGTGGGTCAGGCGCGGATAGGCCTCGCGCGTGGCGGTGACCAGGGCGTCGACGACCTCGTCCTCGACGAAGTTGGAGAGCTTGCGCGCGGAGATCGGCCGCGGGAAGCCGCGCCAGCGGTCCTCGACCTCCTTGTCCTTGGCCAGCGTGTTGGTGACGAGCGCGAAGAGGCGCCCCTGGTCGCCCAGCACCCGGCCCAGACAGTCGGCGGCCTTGCGGCGGAGCGCCCCGTCGCGGTCCGACAGCAGGTTCAGCACCTCGGCCATGGTCAGGTCGCGCCCGTCGACCGGGAAGCGCAGCCCGGCCAGCGTCTCGTCGTAGAGCCGGATCCAGGAGGCGCGGCCGGCGACCGACTTGTCGTGCAGCAGCCGCTCCGCCTCGTCGGAGAGCTGGTGCGGCCGGAATGCGCGGGTGTCGCGGATCCAGGGGCCATAGGCCGCCAGCGCCGGGTCGGCCAGCTTCGCCTGCAGCGCATCCTCCTCGATGCGGTTCAGCTCGAGCGTGAAGAACAGCAGCTCGGACGTGATGTCCGTCACCTTCTCCTGGGTCGTCTGGTAGAAGCGCCCGACGGTCTCGTCGGAGATGGCCCGGGAATGGACGAGCTGGGCGTAGCTCATGATTCGCCCGAGCAGGTCCTGCAGCGCCTCGTACTCGCGCAGCGCCGCCGCCAGCGCGCTGCCCGCGAGCCCGGACAGCTTGCCTTCCCAACGGGCCCGGAACGCCTTGGCATCGGCCCCCGCCCGCGCCAGGTCCCCGGCCAGCGCCGGGGAATCGGGGGCGGGGTAGAGGTCGCTCAGGTCCCATTCGGGTAGCGCGTCCGTCGCGGCGGGCGCTGCGCTCTGTGCCATGGCTCGTCCTGGTGTCGTTCGTCGTGCAGGGCATATATGGTCGCGCGGGGGACGCCGGGGAGGGGGATGGACTACGATCGCTGGCCGAGCCTGCCGGCCATGCTGCTCGACGTGGCGGCGAAGCACGCGGCGCGGCCGTTCCTGTCGGCGAAGGTCGACGGCACGTGGCGGACGCGCAGCTACGGCGAGGGTGCGGCACAGGTCTCGGCCCTGTCGCGGGCGCTGCGCGCCGCCGGCATCGGTCCGGGGGACCGGGTGGCGCTGGTCTCGGAGAACCGGCCGGAATGGGTGATCGCCGATTTCGCGATCATGGCGGCGGGTGCCGTCACGGTGCCGGCGTACGTCAGCAACACCGTGGCCGACCATGTCCACGTGCTCGCCAACAGCGGCGCCAGGGCGGTGATCGTCTCGACGCCGGCATTGGCCCAGCGCGTCGCGGCGGCGGTCGGCCAGGTCTCGAACGTCGCCTTCATCGTCGCGGTGGTGCCCGACGTGCACGGCCAGTCGCCGGTGCCGGTGCTCGCCTGGGACGACCTGCTGCGACGCGGCGAGGCACTGCCCGACGACGTCGCCCAGACGGTGGCGCGCCTGTCACGCGACGATGTCTGCTGCATCATCCACACCTCGGGCACCGGCGGCGTGCCCAAGGGCGTGATGCTGAGCCACGGCAACCTGCTGGCCAACGCCCACGGCGCCTACCGCCTGCTGCAGCAGATCGGCGTCGGCGACGACGTCTTTCTCTCTTTTCTGCCGATGTCGCATTCCTACGAGCATACGGCCGGCACCATGTTCCCCGTCTCGCTCGCCGCCGAGGTGCGCTTCGCCGAGGGGGTGGAGACGCTGGCCTCCAACCTGATCGAGGTTCGCCCGACCATCATGACGGCGGTGCCGCGGCTCTACGAGACGCTCTACGAGCGCATCCGCCGCGGCGTCGAGCGGCAGAGCCCGGCCAAGCAGAAGCTCTTCGCCCTGGCCCTGGAGCTCGGCCGCCGCAAGGCCGAGCGGCCCGGCAGCCTGACGCTGTGGCAGCGGGTGCAGGACCTCGTCGTCGACCGGCTGGTGCGCAGCAAGGTGCGGGCGCGCTTCGGCGGCAGGCTGAAGGCGATGGTGTCGGGCGGCGCGCCGCTGAATCCCGACATCGGCCTCTTCTTCCTGGCACTCGGCGTGCGCCTGCTGCAGGGCTACGGGCAGACCGAGGCCTCGCCGGTGATCTCCGCCAACCCGCCGGACCGCATCAAGATGCACACCGTCGGGCCGCCGCTCGCCGGCGTCGAGGTGCGCATCGCCGAGGACGGCGAGATCCTGGTGCGCGGCGCCAACGTCATGAAGGGCTACTGGCAGGACCCGGAGGCGACGGCGCGCACCGTGGTCGACGGCTGGCTGCATACCGGCGACGTCGGCCATCTCGACGGCGACGGCTATCTCGTCATCACCGACCGCAAGAAGGACTTCATCAAGAACGCCGGCGGCGACATGATCGCGC
>JADZBA010000006.1 GCA_020852355.1 Alphaproteobacteria bacterium | reverse complement strand
TCGATTTCACCGGCCGCCGCGTCCTGGTGACGGGCGCCGCCAACGGCTTCGGCGCCGCCATGGCCGACGCCTTCCACGCCGCCGGCGCCGCGCTGGTGCTGGCGGACGTCGAGGCCGGGCCGCTGGCGGAACTCGCCGGGCGCCTGGGGGCGGAACACCATGTCTACGACCAGGCGGACCCGGCCGCGATCGACCGGCTGGCGGATGCCGCCGGGCCGGTCGACACGCTGGTCGCCCATGCCGGCATCCTGGTCGCCAAGCCCCTGCTCGACACCAGCCTCGACGAGATCCGCCGCATCGTCGACATCGACCTCGTCGGCACCATCCGGCTGGTGCAGCAGGTCGGGCGCGGCATGGTCGCGCGCGGGCGGGGCGTCATCCTGTCGATCGGTTCGCAGACCGCCTTCACCGGCGGCGAGAACCGGGCGGTCTACGCCGCCGCCAAGGCGGCCGTGTCGCAACTGACCCGGGGGGCCGCCGTCGAGTGGGGGCCCCACGGCGTGCGGGTGCTCTGCCTGGCGCCCGGCCGCTCGCTGACCCGCATGGCGCGGGAGACGGTGCAGGCGGGCAAGTCCGGCGACCGCGGCCTCGCCCGCGTGCCGCTCGGCCGCTGGGGCACGCCCGAGGAGATCGCCAAGCTGGCGCTGTTCCTGTGCTCGGACGCCGCCGCCTACATCACCGGCGAGACGGTGATCGCCGATGGTGGCTTCGTCCTTGGATAAGGCGGTCCAGCCGCCGTCACCGGCCTGGGGCATCGGGCCGGGGCTTCTGCGCGGCGGCGGCTTCGCCCTGCCGTCGGTGATCGCGACCGAGATCGCCCGCGTCCTCTCCGACCGCATCGTCTTCCTCGAACTGGCCCCCGGCGAGCGCATCCCGGAGGAGGAGGTCGGCGCCGGCTTCGGCGTCAGCCGGTCGCCCATCCGCGAGGCGTTCCGGATGCTGGAATCGGACGGACTGGTGGTCCGCGCGGCCCGCCGCGGCGTCAGCGTGACGCCGATGAGCCGCCGCGATCTCGACGAGGTCTATGCCTGCCGCGTCGGCCTGGAGGGGCTGGCCGCGTCGGAGGCGACGCGCCACCTCGACGACGAGGGCCGAGCCCTGATCGGGCAACTCATGGGCGGGATGCGCGACGCCTACGCGGCCGACGACGTGCCGACCTTCTTCCAGCACAACGTCGCCTTCACCCGCGCCATCCACGGCCTGTCGCGCAACCAGACGCTGATGCGGATCGTCGCCGGCATCGAGAAGCAGGCGCTGCGCTATCGCTATCTGGCCCACCTCCAGACCCGCGAGATGCTGGCGATGACGCTGGAGGGGCATGGCGGGGTCGCCGAGGCGATCCTCGCCGGCAAGCGCGATCTCGCGAAGCGCCGCGCCGGCCAGCTGATGCGCCGGTCGCACGGCGTCATCGCCCGCGCGCTCGCCGAATCCGCCTATGCCGTCCCCGGCGACGTCGGGGTCAACGAGATCGAGGAAACCTGAAGCCCAGGGAGTAGCGCCGATGCCCTATGCCATCGCCGACGACGGTGTCCGCCTCTACTACGAGGAGGCCGGTTCCGGCAGTCCCGTGATCTTCGTCCACGAGTTCGCGGGCGACCTGCGCTCGTGGGAGCCGCAGCTGCGCCAGTTCGCCCGCCGGCACCACTGCATCGCCTACAACGCCCGCGGCTTCGCGCCGTCGGACGTGCCGGAGAGCCCCGGCGCCTACTCGCAGGCGCGCGCCGCCGACGACATCGCGGCCGTGCTGGACCATTTCGGTTTCGCCAAGGCGCACATCGTCGGCCTGTCGATGGGCGGCTTCGCGACGCTGCATTTCGGCCTGCGCCACCAGCACCGCGCGGTGTCGCTGTGCATCGGCGGCTGCGGCTACGGCGCCGAGCCCGGCAAGAAGGAGCGCGTCCGGGCCGAGGCCGACGTCATCTCGGCCTTCATCCTGAAGGAGGGCATGGCGACCTTCGCCGAGACCTATGCCTATGGCCCGTCGCGGGTGCAGTTCGAGAACAAGGATCCGCGCGGCTTCGCGGAGTTCAAGCGCATCCTGGGCGAGCATTCGGCACTCGGCTCCGCCAACACCCAGATCGGCGTGCAGCGCGAGCGCCCCTCGCTCTACGACCTGGTCGAGGAGATGAAGGCGATCACCGTGCCGACCCTGCTGCTGACCGGCGACGAGGACTGGCCCTGCCTGCAGCCGGGCCTGCTGATGAAGCAGACGATCCCGAACTCCGCGCTCGCCGTCATCCCCAATGCCGGCCACGCCATCAACCTCGAGGACCCCGACGCCTACAACCGGCTCGTCGGCGACTTCCTGGCCCAGGTCGAGGCCGGCCGCTGGCCCAACCGCGACCCGCGCGCCGTCAGCGGCTCGATCACCGGCATCAAGACCTGACCCCATCCCGGCGGGCAGTCTGGAGACGCTGCAATCGCTCCAGCGTCCCTCGACTGCTCGATCCGCTGCGCTCCTCTGCGCGCTCGGGATGAGCTTCTTCCCTAGCTTTCTGGAGAAGAACGACCCTTATCCCGAGCGCGCAGCGCAGCGAGCAGTCGAGGGACGCAACGACGACCGCGCCATCGGGCTTCGCTCACCCCGGCGTACGCGGCGTCACCATCGACAGGAACTCGCGCCGGGTCGCGGCGTCGGTGCTGACCTGGCACAGCATCCGGCTCGTCACCATCGAGACGCCGGGCTTGTGCACGCCGCGGGTCGTCATGCACTGGTGCTGCGCCTCGAGGACGACCGCGACGCCGCGCGGGCGGAGCGCGGTTTCGATCGCGTCGGCGATCTGGGCCGTCATCTTCTCCTGTATCTGCAGACGCTTGGCATAGGCGTCGACGACCCGCGCCAGCTTGCTGATCCCGACCACGCGGTGCCGGGGCAGGTAGGCGATGTGGGCGTGCCCGATGATCGGCACCATGTGGTGCTCGCAGTGGGACTCGAAGCGGATGTCCTTCAGCAGGACCATCTCGTCGTAGCCGTCGGTCTCGTCGAAGGTGCGGGTGAGCAGTTCGAGCGGGTCGACCTCGTAGCCCGCGAAGAACTTCTCGTAGGCGCGGGCGACCCGCGCCGGCGTGTCGAGCAGGCCCTCGCGGCCGACATCGTCGCCGGCCCAGGCGATCAGCGTGCGCACTGCCGCCTCCGCCTCCTCGCGGGT
>JADZBA010000005.1 GCA_020852355.1 Alphaproteobacteria bacterium | reverse complement strand
GCGGCGGCCAGCACGTCGCCGTCACCCTGCTCGTCGACGCGTTGCCCCGGTGTGCCGGCTTCGCCTGCCGCCTCGCCTGCCATGCCCTGACGCTGGCGACCGCCTTCGTGATCTGGCGGGCGGGCCACGTGCTGCTCACGCTGCTGGGCTTCATGGCCGCACCCGGCAGCGGCGTACCGCTGGCCTGGGTCTACGTCGCGATGCCGGTCGCCGGCGCGATGCTGGCGATCGAGGCGTTGCGGCTGCTCGTCGCGGACCTCAGCTCGTTAGCGCGGCCGGCATGAGCGGGCTGTCCGTCGGGCTTCTCGCCGGGGTGCTGCTGATCGGTCTGCCGATCTCGTTCTCCATCGTGCTCATCTGCGGCTGGGTCGCCGTGGAGCGCGGGCTGCCGGCGATGCTGATCGCACAGCGCCTGTTCACCGGGCTCGACTCCTTCCCGATCATGGCGATCCCGCTGTTCATCCTGGCGGGCGAGTTGATGAACGAGAGCGGCATCACCCGGCGCATCATCCGCCTGTCCTCGGCCTTCGTCGGCCATGTGCGCACCGGGCTGTGCCAGGTCGCGATCCTCTCCTCCGTGATCTTCGCCGGCATCTCCGGCTCGGCCGTAGCCGACGCGTCGGCGCTGGGACGCATCTTCATCCCGGAGATGGAGCGGGAAGGCTATCCGCGGGACTTCAGCGCCGCACTCATCGCCGCCGCGGCCGTCATCGGGCCGATCATCCCGCCCAGCATCCCGATGATCATCTACGCTCTGATCGTCGGGGAATCGGTAGCCGCTCTCTTCCTCGCGGGCGTCGTGCCCGGCCTCATGCTCGCAATGGCACTGGCCGTCGTCGTCTATGTCCGTGTGCGCGCCACCGCGCCGGCGCCGAAGCCGCGGGCGACGCTGCCCGACCTCCGCGCGGCGCTGCGCCAGGGCATCATCCCGCTGCTCATGCCGGTCATCATCCTCGCGACCATCCTGGGCGGCGTCGTCACCCCGACCGAGGCCGCGGCCGTCGCCGTCCTCTACGCGCTCGTCGTCGGGCTCTTCGTCCTGCGCACGATCGCGCTCTCCGCGCTGGTGCGGGTCTTCGCCTCGACCATGCTGCTGTCGGCCGTCCTGCTCTTCATCATCGCCGCCGCGAACCTGCTGAACTGGCTGCTGACGACCGACCAGGTGCCGCAGCGCTTCGCCGCCTTCATCATCGGCGAGGCGGCCGACCCGGTCCTCTTCCTGATTCTCGTCAACGTGCTGCTGCTCATCGTCGGCTGCCTGATCGAGGGCATGGCCGCGATGATCGTGCTGGTGCCGATCCTGGCGCCGGTCGCCGCCCATCTCGGCATCGACCCCATCCACTTCGCGATGGTGGTCGTTCTCAACCTGATGATCGGCCTGCTGACACCGCCGATGGGCCTATGCCTCTTCGTCGTCGACGGCATCGCCAAGGTCGGCATCGCGCGGCTGATGCGCCAGATCTGGCCGCTGCTCCTGGCCGAGATCGTCGTGCTCGGCCTGGTGACCTTCATTCCCGGCCTGTCGACCGCCCTGCCCCGGGCGCTCGGCTATCGCTGAGGCTACTCCTTCTTCGTCTCCTCGGCGTCCTCCTCCTCGCTCTCCGCCGCCGGCACACGGTACGCCTCACTGAACCAGCGCCCGAGGTCGACCCGCCGGCAGCGGGCTGAGCAGAAGGGGCGGTGCTCGGCGACCGCCGGACGGCCGCAGATCGGGCAGCGCGTCGGGCGAGCGGGCCGTTCGGCACTCATCGCTGGCTTCCTCCGGGATGGGCCGGCGCGACGCGGAAGTCCGTCGCGCCGAGGGTGGAATCGGGAACGACGCCGATCGCCACGGATGTCGCCTCCCCCAGGACTGCGAGATCGCCGGCGAGCGCACCGGTCAACTCGGCCGCGACCGCCGCGCCGGCGGCGACGACGATGCGCGTCACGCCGGCGCCGGCGGCCGCACGGGCGCCCGCGCGCAGGGCGTCGTAGGCGCGGGCGCGGGCGGCCGCCGGCTGGTCCTCGCGCGGGGTCGTCAGCAGGGCCGCCAGCGACGGCCGGGCGCGGCGCCGCGTCATCTCCAGCAGGCCGAGGCGGGACCATCCGGCGATCTCCACCGGCTCCGGGTCGCCGGATACGGCCTCGCGCACGGCGGCGATGGTGGCGTCGCGGCTCTTGGTGCCGCCTTCGCGCACGAAGTCCACGAGGATCTGGCCACCGATGCCGCGCAGGCGGAGCGCGGCCGCGACGGCGGGGACCGCCGCCCGGTTGATCGCGGCGGGGTTGGCGCGCGAGCCTTCGGCGTCGACGTCGACGACGGTCAGCGCCTCCGCCTCGTCGATGGTGAGCGACCCGCCAGTCGGCAGCGGCACGCGCCGTCGCAGGGCGGCGGCGATCTGCTCCTCGACGCCGGCCATCTCGAACAGTCGCCATCCCTCGGCGTCCAGCGCGAAGCGGTCGGCGAGGCCGGGCAGGCGCCGTTCCGCCGCAGCGCGCGCAGCGACGAACGTCGCGCGGTCGGCGAAGCGCACGGCGACCAGAGAAGCGCCATGGTGAAGGACGAGGCCGAGCCACGGATCGGGCCCCGGTGCCAGCGCCGCCGGCGCCACCGCGCCCCTCGCCGCCGCCAGGACGCGCCGCCATTCGGTCCGCAGCGCGTCGGCCTCCGCGGCGATCGCCGCATCGGGCGCGCCGGCCGCCGCGGCCCTGACGTCGACCCCTTCATCGGCGGCCAGCGCCAGGCCGGCCGGCGGCGGCATGCCGCGCGGCGTCCGCACGCCCGGTCGCGCCGGCGTCCAGTCGAGCAGACGGCCGGCGAGGCGCGGCCGGGCGGTGACGCCGAGCCCCTTGTCGCCGATCGTGGCGCGGACGATCTGCACGACGAGCGGGTCGCCGGCGCGCGGCGGTGCCGGCGCATCGCCGGCGCGCAGGAAGGCCGCCTGCTCCATGCCGATGTCGACGAACGCCCCGTCGAAGCCCTGGACAAGCTGGGCGACACGGCCGAGATGGATGGCGCCGACCGCGAAGCGCGGGTCGCCGCGGGCGATGTGGAGGTCGACCAGCGTCGCACCGGCCAGCGCCGCGACCCGCGTCTCGCCCGGCACCCGGTCGACGAGGATGGTGTCGGCGCTCATGGGTCGAGGGGGAAGCCGAGGCCGCGCAGCAGGGCGGCGGTCTCGAAGAGCGGCAGGCCGACGACGTTGGAGTACGAGCCGACGATGCCCCGCACGAACAGCGCGGCGCGGCCCTGGATCGCGTAGCCCCCGGCCTTCCCCCGCCATTCGCCGCCGGCGACGTAGGCCGCGATCTCCGCTTCCTCCAGGCGCTTGAACAGCACCGCCGTCTGGACCTCGCGCACCGCGACGCGGCCCGCGGGCGTCGCCAGGGCGACGGCGCCGAAGACGCGGTGCCGCCGGCCGGAGAGCAGCTCCAGGCAGCCGCGCGCGGTCGCCGGATCCTCGGCCTTCGGCAGGATGCGCCGGCCGCAGGCGACGACGGTGTCGGCCGCCAGGACCCAGGCGCCGGGATGGCGCGGCGCCACCGCCGCCGCCTTGGCGGCGGCGAGGCGGCGCGCATGCAGGGCCGGCAGCTCGTCGCGCAAGGCGCCCTCGTCGATCGCGGCGGGATCGACCGCATCGGGCACGAGGCCGACCTGCCGCAGCAGCTCGATCCGCCGCGGCGAGGCCGAGGCCAGGACCAGCGCGGCGCCGGCCGCTTTCGCTGGACTCATCATCGCGGCGAATATCCGGCGCCATCCGCGGTTGGGATATGGTCCCCCCGATCGGTCGAATCGCGGTAGAAGGTCCGGGCCGTCCCGTGCAGGATCACGGCCCCGCCCGATCGCCCGAGCCGTCCCGAGGACGCATGTCCATCCTCTATATCCATCACAGCGTCCCGGGGCAGTTTCTCAACATCATTCAGCATGTGGCTCCGCGCATCCGGCCGCAGCCGGTGTTCCTGGCGGTGCAGGACAACACCGCCTTCCATCTCGTCGACAAGCAGTTCTACCGCCCGGACACGATCGGCTCGCCGGGCGACCGCGCCCTGCAGCCCGTCGCCAACGTGCTGGGCCATGCGCGCGCCGCCGGCCGGCAGCTCCGCGCGATGGCCGACGCCGGCTTCCGGCCTCGCCTCGTCATCGGCCATCCCGGCTGGGGGGCCGCCCTGCCGCTGCGCGAGGTCTTTCCCGACGTCCCGTTCATCGTCTACTGCGAATTCTTCCGCCCCGGCGACGGCATTTCCGAGGCGATGGCCAACTGGCACCTCGCCGCGGCACTGCACATCGCGGACGCCGGCGTCGCGCCGACCGCGTGGCAGCGCTCGACCTTTCCCGCCGCCTACCATGCCAAGATCCGCACCATACACGACGGCATCGACACGCGCCGCCTGCACCCCGACCCGATGGCCCGCTTCGAGCTGCCGGACCTGACGATGCTGTCGCGTCGCGACCGCATCGTCACCTACGTCGCCCGCGGGCTGGAGCCGGCCCGCGGCTTCCCCGAGTTCCTGCATGCGGTGCCCAGGATCCTGGAGCTGGTGCCCGACGCGCGCATCGTCGTCGTCGGCGGCGAGCGCGCGCAGTACGGGCCGGAGCCGGAGGGCGGCGGCAGTCATCGCGCCGCGCTGCTCCGCGACCTCGGGCTGAGCGATCCGCGGGTACATTTCCTCGGCCGCATCCGCTACGCGGAATTCATCCGCCTGATGCAGGTCACCACGGCCCACGTCTATTCCTCGCGGCCCTTCGTGCTGTCCTGGTCGGTCGTCGAGGCGATGTCGCTGGGCGCCGTGGTGGTCGGCGCGCGCAACCCGCCGGTCGAGGAGCTGATCGAGGACGGCCGGAACGGCCTGCTCGTCGATGCGACCGATCCGGCGGCGCTGGCCGGCCGCGTCGCCGAGGTGCTGCGCGAGCCCGCCGCCTTCGCCCATCTCGGCCGCGCGGCGCGCGAGACCGCCATCGCCCGCTACGACCTGTCGCGCTGCATGCCGCCCTGGCTGGAGCTGATGCGCGAGCTGGCCCCGAAGATCGTCTAGCCGATCGCTACCGCTCGATGCCGGCGGGCCGCAGCTCGGTGACGACGTCGCCGGGGCTGCGCCGCGTGCCGAGGATCTCCCACGCCTTCTCGTGCAGATAGTAGACCGTGGCGTTCACCAGGCCGCCGACGATGGTGATGCCGCCCGCCGCACCGATGCTGCCGGTGAAGACATAGCTGACGACGGCGTCGAGGCTCGATCCGACGGCGCGCCATGACAGCGTCTTCCACAGCGCGGTCTCGACAGGCAGGCCGCCTTCGAGGGATACCACCCCCTGGAGATCGCCGATCCAGGCGTCGGGCGGGGCCACGCCGTCCACGGGCCAGCCCTTGAAGCCGGTGTAGACGGTCGGCTGCGTCGTGGCCACCCACGCCTCCAGGCCGCCCACCACCCGGCCGCGCCGCTCGTCGCTGGCGGTCGCCGCCGGCGCCCAGGCGCTCGCGGGCCAGCGCCGCCCGTCCTCGCCGGCCGGCTCGCGGCCCAGCAGGCGTGCGAACCTGGTCGCGGCCCGGCCGAGCCAGCCCGGGGCGGCCGCGGGCGTCGATGATCCCGGCAGGTCGTCGGGAAACCCGATCGCCGTCGGATTGAAGTAGTAGCGCACGTCGAGCAGGTCGTCGCCGTCGACGATGCGGACGCCGGCGACGAGCCAGGTCGCCGGCAGGCGCCGACCGGCACGGCCGAGGACGGCGATCGCGGCCGCCCATGCGGGATCGGCGTCGGCCGGCACCGCCTGGACGACATGGGTGACGAAGGTGCAGGCCGCCACCGCCGAGCCGCCGCCGCTCGCCATGCGGGCGCTGTGCAGATCGGTCCGGCGGCACGCCTCGGCGACCCCGAACCCGCCCGGCGTCGGCGCGCGATTGGCGCGCACCAGCGCGAGATAGCGCACCTCGGGAGCATCCCCTGCGACAGCGACCGCGCCATCGAGGACCGCATGGCGGCCGGTCCCCGGCAGCGGCACGTCCTGCGCGCCTTCGGCGACGATGGTCCAGGCCGCGAGCGGCAGCGGCACGCTCTTGCGGCCGACCGTCAGCGTCGAGCCCGCGAGATCGGCCGCCGCTGCGGTGCCGGCCCACGCGCCGACGATGCCGAGGAGCGCGACGGCGATGAGGCGCATCATGGGCGCATGCTGGGCGAGTGTGCCCGTCGCGGCAATGCCGCGATCAGGGCGCGGGCGTCGGCGGCCCGGGAAAGCGCGCGGCGATGCGGTCCCACAGGCCGTCGCGCACGGTGCGGTAGGCGTCGAGCCGCAGCTCGCGGGCGCCCTCGACGACGGTCGGGTCGAAGGTCGCCCAGTACTCGACGTCGACCG
>JADZBA010000004.1 GCA_020852355.1 Alphaproteobacteria bacterium | reverse complement strand
CCGGGATATCTATCGTCTGCGCGAGGTCGGGCGAAGTGCGTCCCGGGGCCGGGCGGGTGACGCGCGGGAACCGGGTCGTCGGGGCGCCCCAGGGCAGTCGTCGACGACGGACGGGACCCGATCGCGCGGCAGCCATGCGCCGGATTGCTCGTCGCGCGGCAGCATGCAATGAATAACGCAAATGGAAAGAAAGTAGATAGGAACTCGCCTCATCGGCACGTGGTGCTCGGGAAGAGCAAGGGAGGGTGCAATGGTGACGCTGTACTTCGATCCTTCTCTCCATCGAGACGTCGACGCGACCAACGTGCGGTTCCTGTTCGATGCCGAGGAGGACGTCCCGGACGGCGATCCCCTCGTCACCGACGAGGTGATCTCGGTCCAGCTCGCGGGGCCGCGCGTGCTGGATTTCTTCGGCGACTTCGCGGCGATCGCCGATGCGCTGCGGGCGCAGGACCTCGACGCGCTGCTGCTGACCCTGCCGCTGATCAGCCTCGACGGCATCGTGGCGCGCGATCCGATCATCCCCTACGCCGTCGCCGGCGATCTCGACCTGTCGGGACTGGAGATCGGCGGCTTCCTTTCGGCGGGCGACGAGGATGCGGCCTACGCGCAGGTATTTGCGGGCAACGACACGATCGTGTCGGCTGCCGGAGCCGACACCCTCTCCGGATTCGACGGCGACGACCTCGTCCTCGGCATGGACGGCAGCGACCACGTCCGGGGCGGCGGCGGCAATGACGAGATCAACGGGAACAAGGGCGCGGACACGGTGCTGGGCGGCGCCGACCGGGATTTCGTGCGCGGCGGGCAGGACGGCGACCTGGTCTCGGGCGACGAGGGCGACGACTGGCATGTGAACGGCAACAACGGGAACGACACCGTCAGGGGCGACGCCGGGAACGACGCAGTCTTCGGCGGGCGCGACGACGACCTCGTCTTCGGCAATGCCGGCAACGACTTCCTGTCGGGCGATCTCGGCGACGACACGCTGATCGGCGGCACCGGCGCCGATGTCTTCGCCTTCGATCACGACAGTGGCTTCGACGCGATCGAGGATCTCTTCGGCAATCTCGACGGTGATCGCATCGGCATCCGCGCCAACGTCAACGGCTCGCTGATCGCCACCGGCCTCGACGTCATCGCGCGATCGGTGCAGAGCCCACAGGGCGCGATCCTCGATCTCGGCGCCGGCAACGCGGTGCTGATCGAGGGCTACGATCGGACCAACCTGCGGGAAGAGTTCTTCATCATCTTCTGATCGCACGCGTCGCGCATCGCCGGCATGATCCGGGGCCCCGGCGCAGATTCCCCATGGGTCAAAGGGACGGCGGCCGGACGCGCGCAAAGGCCGCCAGTTGGGCGATGGCGCTGCGATATCCGATCTCGATGATCTCCTCGGCACGGTCGAAGTCGAGGAAGCGGATGTGTCCGAGGGGCGGCCGGATGAGGAGATCGGGCCGGTCCAGCATCAGGCGGCTCTCCGTGATACGGCTCTCCATGATGTTGATGGCGGCCAGCAGCACTTCGAAGATGTTGGGCATCGGTTCCGTGGGCGCCGGCGAGCTCGCGACCGGCGCTGCGGCGGCCATGGCCCGCTGCCGCAGGTGGACCGTGAGCTCTCGCACGCTCTGAGCGATGGTCTGCGCCCATGGGGAGAAGCCCGACGCCTCCTCCGATCGATCTCGTGCCAGCAAGGGCTTCAGGTTCTTGGCGGCGACGATCTCGTGGTTCAGATCGACGGCAATCACGACGTCGGCACCCAGGGAGCGGGCGGCCGTGATCGGCACGGGGTTCACGAGCCCGCCGTCCACCAGGATGCGGCCATTCCAGCGGACCGGAGTGAAGATGCCGGGCACCGAGATGCTCGCGCGCACCGCCTCGATCACGTCGCCGCTGCGGATCACGACCTCTTCGCCGCTTGCGAGGTCCGTCGCCACCGCGGCGAAGGGCTTGGACAGGGCCGAGATGTTCTCGGGCGGAACATGGGCGCGCACCAGCGCGCCGATCTTGGCGCCATCGAGCAGGCCCGACCTCGGCAGCACGACGTCGAAGTAGGATGCCATGCGCCGCCAGTCGAAGCGCTGAAAGGTCGCCGCGAGCATGTCGAGCTTACCGGCGGCATCCACCGCACCGACCAGGGCGCCGATGCTGGTCCCGGCGACGACGTCGACCTCGATGCCGACCTCTCTCAATGCGCGAAGGACCCCGATATGCGCGAGGCCGCGCGCCGAACCGCTGCCGAGCGCCAGGCCCAGCTTCTTGGTTGCAACCGGCATCGCCTCCGGCATGTCGGCCTCCAGAACCCGAACCGGGGCGTCGTCATCCGATTCGACCAGTCCCCTGGAGCTTCTCGCCTTCGCGGCCTGCGGGTCCATCGATCTGTATCGAGTGCGCCGAACCGGCCTGGACCCGCGCCCCCCCGGACAAGGTGCTGCCGTGCGTCCGCCTTCGCCGGGAGGCCGTTGACAATGCCGGCCCCGGCCAACGATCCTCCGGCCCGCGGACGCGGCGGGGGCGGCATGGTCCGGAACCCCGGCGCAGATTCTGCATGGATCAAAGGGACGGCGGCCGGGCGCCGCCATCGGCCAGGGGAGAGCGACATGAGCGAGCGTGAGAGCGAGAAGCCGGCGGCGGGGACGGTCACCAGGCGCGACATGTTCCAGCTCTCGGCCGGCGCCGCGGGCGTCGCCGCGGCGGCGGGGCTGGTCGGGGGCGTGGCCGGGGTCGTCGCGCCGGGCGCGGCGCAGGCGCAGACGATGGATACCGGCAAGAGCAAGCTCTACGAGGTGCTGAAGCGCGGCAAGCTGATCGTCGGAACCGGCTCGACCAACCCGCCCTGGCACTTCGAGGACCGCAGCGGGAAGCTGGTCGGGATGGACATCGACCTCGCCCGCCTGATCTCCAAGAGCCTCTTCGACAGCTACGACAAGGTCGAGTTCGTCCTGCAGGGCTCGGACGCCCGCATCCCCAGCCTGGTGACCAACAAGGTCGACATCGTCGTCCAGTGGATGACCGTGACGCCCGGCCGCGCCCAGCAGGTCGAGTTCACCATCCCCTATTACCGCGAGGGCGTCGGCGTGATGCTGCTGGCCGGCGGCAAGTACAAGGCGTTCGCCGAGCTGAAGGCGGCGGGCAAAGGCGTCAAGATCGGCGCCATGCAGAACGTCTTCATCGAGGAGTGGGTGAAGAAGGGCCTGCCCGAGGCCACCGTCGAGCAGTTCGACAGCCCGGATTCGACCCTCCAGGCGCTGAACGCCCGGCGCGTCGACGGCTACCTCGCCGACCAGTCGGCGATGCGCTGGCTGATGCAGCAGAATCCCAACCGCTTCGTCGACGCCGGCTACGGCTGGATGCCGAACTCCTACGCCTCGGCGGTCAAGCCGGGCGACCCGATCTGGCTCAACTGGGTCAACACGGTCTACAAGGAAGCGATGATGGGCGTCGACTTCGATTACTTCGCCGCCTCCTACAAGAAGTGGTTCGGCATCGACCTGCCGACGCCGAAGGTCGGCTTCCCGCAGGAATTCGCGTGACGCACTGACGGTTCGCGGGGCCGGCACGTCGCCGGCCCCGCGATCGCGACCGCCGCCGATGGGCTATCAGTTCAACTTCGATCCGATCTTCCGCAGCTTCGACAAGATGCTGGCGGGGCTCTGGCTCGGCCTTTGGCTGGCGGCCTTGTCGCTGGCGATCGGCTGCGTCATCGGGCTGGCCGCCGCCTACGCCAGCCAGTCGCGCATCACGCCGCTGCGCTGGACGGTGTGGGGATATGTCGAGATCATCCGCAACTGCCCGATCCTGCTGCTGATCTTCTTCGTCTATTTCGGCCTGCCCGAACTCGGGATCTACTTCCTCGACAAGATCGACAGCTTCGTCATCACGCTCTCCGTCTACGCCGGCGCCTACCTCTCGGAGGTGTTCCGCTCCGGCCTGACGTCGATCCCGGTGCGGTATGTCGAGGCGGCCAAGGCGATCGGGCTGCGGCCCTGGCAGCGGCAGACCTACGTCGTGCTGCCCGTGATGTTCCGCATCACCCTGCCGGCGCTCGCCAACAACCTGATCTCGCTCTTCAAGGACACCTCGCTGGCGGCCGCCATCGCCATCCCCGAGCTGACCTTCGTCACCCGCCAGATCAACGCCAACACCTTCCGCGTCATGGAGAGCTGGCTGACGGCGAGCGCGCTCTACCTCGTCACCTGCTACGCCATCGCCTGGCTGCTGCGCCGGGTCGAGCGGCGCTATTCCGTGATCCGCTGATGTCCGGCTTCGAGCCCGGCACCTTCCTGTTCGAGGCGTGGGCGGCGCGGGCGCAGCTCCTGTCGGGCCTGTGGGTGACGGCGCAGCTCTCGATCCTGACCATCACCGCCGGCTCGCTGATCGGCGCCTTCGGCGGTATCGGGCTCGCCTACGGCCCCTGGCCCGTGCGCGTACTCATCCGCGGCTATGTCGACGCGGTCCGCGGCATTCCGGTGCTCGTGCTGATCCTTTTCAGCTACTACGGGCTGGCCCTCCTCGGCATCCAGATCTCGCCGTTCACCGCCGGCGTGGTGGCGCTCGGCGGCTTCTGCGGGGCGCACATGTCCGAGACGATCCGTGGTGCCATCGAGTCGATCCCGATCGGCCAGACCGAGGCGGCCAAGGCGATCGGCCTGCGCTTCTTCCAGCGCCTGCGCTACGTGCTGCTGCCGCAGACGGTGCGCCGGCTGCTGCCGCCCTGGGTCAACACCGCGGTCGAGATGGTCAAGGGCACGACCCTGCTGTCGATCATCGGCGTCATCGAGCTGCTGCTCGCCACGCAGCAGACGATCTCGCGCAACTACATGATCCTGCAGTTCTATTTCGCCGCCGGCGCGCTCTACGTCGTCGTCAATTTCATCATCTCGCAGCTCGGCGCCATGATCGAGCGCCGGACCGCGCACCTGCGTTACTGAGGCGTCCCATGGCCGAGGCCGAACCGCTGCTCCGCGCGATCGACGTCCACAAGCGCTTCGGCGAGGTCGAGGTGCTGAAAGGCATCGACCTCGACGTGCAGCCGGGCGAGGTGGTGGCGATCATCGGCTCCTCGGGGTCCGGCAAGACGACGTTCCTGCGCTGCATCAACCTGCTGGAGGAGTTCCACCAGGGCGAGATCCAGGTCGGCGGCGAGCGCATCGGCTACACCGCCGGGACCCACCGCCGCCTCGGCGAGGCGGCGGTCGCCGCGCAGCGCGCCAAGATCGGCATGGTGTTCCAGAGCTTCAACCTCTTCCCGCACATGACCGCCGAGCAGAACGTCACGCTCGGGCTGATGAAGGTGCAGGGCAAGGGCAAGGACGAGGCGGTGGCGATCGCCCGGCGCTGGCTCGACCGCGTCGGCCTGGCGGCCCGCCGCGACCACTATCCCTACCAGCTCTCCGGTGGCCAGCAGCAACGCGTGGCCATCGCCCGCGCGGTCGCCATGGAGCCCAAGCTGGTGCTGTTCGACGAGGTCACGTCGGCCCTCGACCCCGAGCTCGTGGCCGAGGTGCTGGCGGTGATGCAGGACCTGGCCAGGTCGGGCATGACCATGCTGGTGGTCAGCCACGAGATGCTGTTCGTGCGCGCGGTCGCGAGCCGCGTCGTCTTCATGGACGGCGGCCGCATCGCCGAGCAGGGTCCGCCCGACGCGCTGTTCACCCGGCCGAAGTCGGAACGGCTGTCGTCCTTCCTCGGCCGGTTCCACGGCGTCTTCCGCTGACGCGGCCGCTCCTCATCGGCAGCGACATCTACCGCACCTCGCGCTACGGGCGGCGGCATCCCCTCTCGATCCCCCGCGTCGCGCCGACCAT
>JADZBA010000003.1 GCA_020852355.1 Alphaproteobacteria bacterium | reverse complement strand
GCGCAGGCGGGCGCTCGACCGAAATCTGCCTCAGCCCGACTTCAACTCCTCGGCTCCCGCTCTTCCGGCGACTAAACTTGCCCAATCACTCAAAGCCCGTCGACGTTTGAGAAATCCGGGCTAGACCTTCTCGGCGACGAACCGGCGCGACGGGTTCACCAGCGCCTCCTGCGCGGCCACGACCTGCAGCTCGCGCTCGCCGGCCGCGCGGGTCGCCTCGAGGACTGCGAAGACCGCCGATGCCGCGGCGCCCAGCGCCTCGGCGGGGCTGCCGCTCTCGATCCACCGGGCACAGAACAACGCCGCCACCATGTCGCCCGTTCCGTTGGGCGCCACCTCGAAGCCGATCAGCGGCGTGCACACCCGCCACGCCTCGTGCCGGGAGACGGCCAGCATCTCGATCCGGTCGGCCGGTCCGTCGGCGCGGCGCAGGCTGGTGACCAGCGCGAGCCGCGGGCCGCGGAGCAGGCTGCGCGCGGCGGCCAGGGCGGCGGCCATAGTCTTCACCGGGCCCTCCGTGAGATGCTCGAGCTCGAAGTGATTGGGCGTGATCAGGTCGGCGGCCGGCATCGCGCGATCGCGGAAGAAGCGGTCGATTCCCGGCCGCACGTACAGGCCGGTATCGACGTCGCCCAGCACCGGATCGCAGCACCAGACCGCGCGCGGATTGGCCGCCCGCACGCGGCGCGCCGTCTCGAGCACGACGTCGGCCAGCGCCGCATCTCCGACATAGCCGGTGAGCAGCGCATCGCAGCGCGGCAGCAGCTCGAGATCCGCCAGCCCCTGCACGATCTCCGCGACCTGCCCGGCCGGCGCCACCCGGCCGCGCCAGGCGCCGTATCCCGTGTGGTTGGAGAACTCCACCGTGTTCACCGCCCAGACCTCGTGGCCCAATCGTTGCAGGGGGAAGGTGGCCGCCCGGTTGCCGACATAGCCGTAGGCAACATGGCTCTGGAGCGAGAGGAAGCGCATGCGACCCGTAACCTTGCCACAACGGCCTCCGGCATTATAGTCCGCCGCGTTTTCGGGGGAGCCCTCATGTCGCAGACCGTCCGTCCCCGCCGCAGCGTGCTGTACATGCCCGGCGCCAACACCCGTGCCCTGGACAAGGCGCGCAGCCTGCCGGCCGATGCGCTGATCTTCGATCTCGAGGACGCGGTGGCGCCCGATGCCAAGGAAGCGGCACGCACCAACGTCGTCGCCGCCGCCTGGAGCAAGGCCTACGGCAAGCGCGAGATCGTCATCCGCTGCAACGGCATGGGCACGCCCTGGGGCGCCGCCGACGTCGCCGCCATCGCCACCTCGGGGGCCGACGCGATCCTGGTGCCGAAGGTCGAGAGCGCCGCCGAGGTGACCCACATCGTGTCGCTGCTCGAGGAGGCCGGCGCGCCGCCCGAGCTGGCGATCTGGGCGATGATGGAGACCCCCAAGGGAATCCTGCGCGCCGAGGAGATCGCCGGCGCCCATCCCCGCCTCGCCTGCTTCGTCATGGGCACCAACGACCTGGTGAAGGACATGCGGGCGCAGCACACGCCGATGCGCCTGCCGATGGTCATCGCGCTCGGCCTCGGCATGCTGGCGGCGCGCGCCTTCGGGCTGGCGATCCTCGACGGCGTCTACAACGACATCAAGGACGAGGCCGGCTTTCGCGCCGTGTGCCGCCAGGGCCTCGAGATGGGCTTCGACGGCAAGACGCTGATCCATCCCAGCCAGGTCGAGCCGTGCAACGAGATCTTCGCGCCGACCGCCGACGAGCTGGCGATGGCCGGCAAGGTCGTCGCCGCCTTCCGCCAGGCCCAGGCCGAAGGCAAGGGCGTGGTCACGGTCGACGGCCGCATGATCGAGAACCTGCACGTCGAGCAGGCCGAGCGCGCCCTGGCGCTGGCTGCCGCCATCAGGGAGCTGCAGTCCGCCCCATGACCCGCAACAAGACCAGCGCCGGCAATTTCTTCGAGGACTTCCGCGTCGGCCAGGAGATCCGCCACGCCACGCCGCGCACCCTGACCGAGGCCGATGCCGCGCTCAACGTCGGCCTCTACGGCTCGCGCTTCGCCCTCAACTCGTCGGACGAGTTCGCCCGCGCGCTGGGCCTGCCGCGGGCGCCGCTCGACGACCTCCTGGTGTTCCACGTCGTCATCGGCAAGACGGTGCCCGACATCTCGCTGAATGCCGTCGCCAACCTCGGCTATGCCGAGTTCCGCTGGGGTGTGCCGGTCTATCCCGGCGACACGCTGTCGGCGCGCTCGACGGTGCTCGGCCTGCGCGAGAACTCCAATCGCGGCAGCGGCGTCGTCTGGGTGCGCTCGATCGGCGTCAACCAGAAGGGCGAGACGGTGCTCGACTACGTCCGCTGGGTGATGGTGCACAAGCGCGCCCCCTCGGTCGAGGTCAGCCCCCCCGTCGTGCCGAAAACTGCCCCCTCGGTCGGCCCCGAGCAGCTGATCGTGCCCGCCGGCTTGACGTTCCAGGGATTTGACACCGTCGCCTCTGGGTCGGCCGACCGCTGGGCCGACTACGCGCCGGGCGAGCGAATCGACCATGTCAGCGGCATGACGCTCGAGGATTCCGACCACATGTTCTCGACCCGGCTGTACCAGAACACCGCTCGCGTCCATTTCGACGCCCATGCCGGCAAGAGCACCCGGTTCGGCCGTCGCCTGGCCTATGGCGGGCACGTCATATCGCTGGCCCGGGCCTTGTCTTTCAATGGCTTGGCGAACGGGTTCCGGATGGCGGCTATCAACGGCGGCAGCCATGTCGCGCCGACCTTCGGCGGCGACACGATCTATGCCTGGTCGGAGATCCTCGACCGCGCGCCGCTGCCGGGCCGCGACGATGTCGGGGCGCTGCGCGTGCGCACCCTCGCCGCCAAGGACTGTCCCTGCGACACATGGCCCGGCAAGGGGCCCGACGGCCGCTACCATCCCGCCGTGGTGCTCGATCTCGACTATTGGCTGCTGATTCCGCGGTGAGAGGATTTCGCTTGGAAATCCGCGACTTACATCGCCGCGAGTTTCGTTGACTCGCGACCGGGCGGCGCTAGATAAACGTGCAGCCACATAGGCATTCGAGGTCCTTCCGCGATGAGCGTCGCCAACCGGCCGGTGCATCGGCCGCTTTCTCCGCATCTCCAGGTCTATCGCCGCCAGCTGACGTCCGTCCTGTCGATCCTGCATCGAGCGACTGGAATCGCCCTGGCGGCCGGCGCGCTGTACCTGGCGATCTGGGTGGTGTGCGCGGCGTCGAGCCCGGCCACCTATGCCGGCTTCCAGAGCTTCAACACCTCGATCCTCGGCCGCCTGTTCCTCGGCGGCTGGCTGTTCTCGGCCTTCTACCACCTGAGCAACGGCATCCGGCATTTGTTCTGGGATGCCGGCTACGGCTTCGAGCTCAAGGACGCCTATCGCAGCGGCTGGATCGTGGTCGGCGTGTCGGCGGTCGCGACGCTCGCGTCGTGGATCGTCGGGCTGCGCTGAGGAGACGGACATGAACGGCGATCTTCGCTCTCCCCTCGCCCGCGCCCGCGGGCTCGGCTCCGCCAAGCAGGGCCTGCATCACTGGTGGGCGCAGCGGATCACCGCGCTCGCCCTGATCCCGCTGGTGGTCTGGTTCGCGGTGTCGCTCGTCCTGATGAGCGGGGCGGACTACGGCGCGGTCCGGGCCTGGATCGGCTCGCCGGTCGTCATGGTGCTCCTCATCCTGACCATCGCCGTCGGGCTGCATCACGCCCAGCTCGGCCTGCAGGTCGTGATCGAGGACTACGTGCACGCCGACGGCGCCAAGCTGGCGCTGATCGTGCTGTGCCGCTTCATCGCGGTGCTGTTCGGGCTGGCCGCGATCGTCGCGATCCTGAGTATCGGTTTCGGAGGCTGAGATGGCCGAGGCAGCGAAGGGCAACGGCGCGGCCGTGGCGGGCACCGTCAACATCGGCGGCAACGCCTACAGGATCGTCGACCACGAGTACGACGTGGTCATCGTCGGCGCCGGCGGATCGGGCCTGCGCGCCGCGTTCGGCATGGCCAGCAAGGGCTACAAGACGGCCTGCATCACCAAGGTGTTCCCGACCCGCAGCCACACCGTGGCGGCGCAGGGGGGCATCTCGGCGGCGCTCGGCAACATGGGGCCGGACGACTGGCGCTGGCACATGTACGACACCGTCAAGGGCTCGGACTGGCTGGGCGACCAGGACGCCATCGAGTACATGTGCCGCGACGGAATCCCGGCGATCATCGAGCTCGAGCATTTCGGCGTGCCGTTCAGCCGCACGCCCGAGGGCAAGATCTACCAGCGGCCGTTCGGCGGCATGACCACCGAGTACGGCAAGGGCATCGCCCAGCGCACCTGCGCCGCCGCCGACCGCACCGGCCACGCCATCCTGCACACGCTCTACCAGCAGTCGCTGCGCAACCACGCCGAGTTCTTCATCGAGTACTTCGCGCTCGACCTGATCATGGACGAGGGCGTGTGCCGCGGCGTCATGGCCTGGAACCTCGACGATGGCACGATCCATCGCTTCCGCGCCCACCAGACGGTGCTGGCGACCGGCGGCTACGGCCGCGTCTACCAGACCGCGACCTCGGCCCACACCTGCACCGGCGACGGCGGCGCCATGGCGCTGCGCGCCGGCCTGCCGCTGCAGGATCTCGAGTTCGTGCAGTTCCATCCCACCGGCATCTTCGGCGCCGGCTGCCTGATCACCGAAGGCGTGCGCGGCGAGGGCGGCTACGTCACCAACGGCAACGGCGAGCGCTTCATGGAGCGCTACGCGCCGTCGGCCAAGGACCTCGCCTCGCGCGACGTCGTCAGCCGTTCGATGACCATCGAGATCCGCGAGGGCCGCGGCTGCGGCCCCAACAAGGACTACATCGAGCTGCACGTCGAGCATCTCGATCCGAAGGTGATCCACGAGCGGCTGCCCGGCATCGCCGAGACGGCCCGCATCTTCGCCGGCGTCGACGTGACCCGCCAGCCGATCCCGATCCTGCCGACCTGCCACTACAACATGGGCGGCATCCCGGCCAACTATCACTGCGAGGTCATGACCGTCAGGGACGGCGACCCGTACTACGCGGTGCCCGGCCTGATGGCGCTGGGCGAGGCCGCCTCGATCGGCGTGCACGGCGCCAACCGGCTGGGCTCGAACTCGCTGCTCGAGCTCGTCGTGTTCGGCCGCTCGGCCGCCAACCGCGTCGCCGAGCGCCTGACCCCGGGCACGCCGCACAAGCAGATCGCCAACGCCGGCGAGGAGGCGATCGCACGCCTCGACAAGGCACGCCACGCCAGCGGCGGCACGCCGACGGCGCAGCTGCGCGGCCTGATGCAGAAGACCATGCAGAACGATTGCGCCGTCTTCCGCACCAGCAAGACCCTGGCCGAGGGCTGCGCCAACATGGACAAGGTGTTCGCCGGCAAGGACGACATCCGGGTCAAGGACCGCTCGATGGTCTGGAACTCCGATCTCATGGAGACGCTGGAGTTCGAGAACCTGCTGCTGCAGGCGATGGGCACCATCTACTCCGCCGCCAACCGCCACGAGAGCCGCGGCGCGCACGCGCACGAGGACTTCCCCGAGCGCGACGACAAGAACTGGCTGAAGCACACCGTGGTGTGGGTCGACGAGAAGTCGGGCAAGACCCGCATCGACTACCGCCCGGTCAACCTGCAGCCGATGAGCAACGACGTGCAGTCGTTCCCGCCCAAGGCGCGGGTGTACTGAGGCACGGCGCAGGACGCGGCGGAAAGAGTTCGAGAGGGAGCGATGGCTGAGTTTGCACTGCCCGCCAATTCGAAGATCGGCGTCGGCGAGACCTACAAGGCGCCCAGCGGGGCGAAGAACGTCAAGGCCTTCAAGGTCTATCGCTGGACGCCGGACGACGGCAAGAACCCCGCGGTCGACACCTACGAGGTCGACATGGACAGCTGCGGCCCGATGGTCCTGGACGCGCTGATCAAGATCAAGAACGAGATGGACAGCTCGCTCACCTTCCGCCGCTCCTGCCGCGAGGGCGTGTGCGGCTCGTGCGCCATGAACATCGACGGCACCAATACCCTGGCCTGCACCAAGTACATCTCCGACGTGAAGGGCGAGGTGAAGATCTACCCGCTGCCGCACATGCCGGTGGTCAAGGATCTGGTGTCAGATCTGACGCACTTCTACGCCCAATATGCTTCGATCAAGCCCTGGTTGCAGGCCGACAGCGCACCCGGTCCACGCGAGCGG
>JADZBA010000002.1 GCA_020852355.1 Alphaproteobacteria bacterium | reverse complement strand
CGGATGGTCGCGCGGATCATGGGGGCGGCCGGCAGCGTCGTCGGCCTCGCCGACACCAACGGCGTCGAGGTCGACGGGCGCATCCTGGCACGCGGCGATCTCGCCGGTCCCGCCGGCGCCCGGCTGGTGCTCGAGGATCCGACGGTGGAGGTCGCGGTCCTGGAGACCGCCCGCGGCGGCATCTGGCGTCAGGGGCTGTGGTTCGACCGCTGCACGGTCGCGGCCGTCCTCAATGTCGGCGACGACCATGTCGGGACCGAGGGCATTCCCGATCGCGCGACCCTGGCCGAGATCAAGGGGCTGATCACACGGGTGGCCACCGACGTCGTCGTCCTCAACGCCCGCGACCCGTTATGCGTCGCGCTGCGTCGGGGCTCGCCGGCGTCGCGTGCCTGCTTCGTGTCGCTCGATCCCGCGCATCCGCTCGCGGGTATCGGCCGCGCCGCCGGCGACGAGGCCGTCACGGTCGTGGGCGAGGGGCCCGCGGCCCGGGTGGTGCTGCGCCGCGACGCCGGCGAGACGGTCCTGGCGACGGTCGGCGCGATCGCGGCGACGGACGGCGGCCGGGCCCGCCACAACATCGAGAACGCACTCTTCGCCGCAGCCATCGCCGTCGGCCTCGGCGCGGCACCCGCAGCCATCGGGCGCGGCCTGGCCTCCTACGACCTGTCCTATGCGACGTCGCGCGGCCGCCTGGCGATCAGCGACGCGCTGCCCTTCCGGGTCATCGTCGACTACGGCCACAATGCCCCGGCGATCGCCGCGATGCGCGACTACGTCGCCGCCAGCCGCGTCACCGGCAGGCGGATCTGCATGCTGAACGCGCCGGGCAATCGCGTCGACGCGCACTACGCGGCGCTGGCCGCCGCCGCGGCCGGCGGCTTCGACTACTATGTCTGCACCGGCCCCGACGAACGCCGCGGCCGCGCCCCGGGCGAGGTCGGGCGGCGCATCGCCGACGGGCTGCTCGCCGCGGGCATTCCCGCCGCACAGGTCGCGGTCGTGGACGACGAGGCGGCCGCGGTGCCGGCGGCCCTGGCTGCGGCCTCGCCCGGCGATCTCGTGGTGCTCTTCTGCCACGACCCGGAGCGCTGCTGGAGGCTGGTGCATGGCGGCTGATTCCCGGACGCGGCAGGCGACGTCCGGCATCCCCAGGCTCCTCCACCAGACCTGGCGCACGGACGCCCTCGAGCCGCGGCAGCGTCAGTTCCAGTCGGGTTGGCGCGAGCATCACCCCGGATGGGAATACCGGCTGTGGACCGACGCGGACCTGCGCGCCTTCGTCGCGGCAGAGGCGCCCGAGCTGCTCGCGATGTTCGACGGCTATGCGCAGCAGATCGCCCGGGTCGACATGGCGCGCTACGTGATCCTGCAGCGGCTGGGTGGGCTCTTCGTCGATCTCGACATGCAGTGCCTGCGTCCGGTCGATCCGCTGCTCTGCGGCCGCGCGCTGGTCATCGGCACCGAGCCGGCGTCGCACGACGGTCTGGCCCATGCGTCGGCCCGCGGCCTGTCGCGCCTCGTCTGCCCCTCGTTCATGGCATCGGTTCCCGGGCATCCCTTCTGGGACGACGTTCGCGCCGCGCTGCCCGCGGCGTCCCGAATCGTCCACGTGCTCGACGCCACCGGTCCCTTCTTCCTGACGCGCGTGCACCGCGACTACGCCGGCACCGAGCCGGTGACCCTGGTCGAGCCCGAGCTGCTCTATCCGGTGGACAAGCAGACCTGCTGGTCCGGCGGCCTCTTCGACGTCGAGGTCTGGGAGCGACTGACCCGTCCCGCCTACGCATTGCATCACTGGGACGGCAACTGGTTTCGCGATCCGCGGCTGATCGGCCAGGAGGTGCCGCGCTTCGTCGAAACGCATCGCACGGACTGGCCGCTGGGTACGCCGGAAGGCCCCGTCGGCCCGGCCCGGACCCTCGATCTCGCCCGAATCGTGTCGCCGGCGCCGCTGCCGCTCGTATCCTGTCTCATGGTCACGCGCGGGCGGCCCGCGCTCGCCGCGCTGGCCATCGATTGCTACCGCCGCCAACTGTGGCGGCGGCGCGAACTCGTCATCGTCGACGACGATCCCGACGACACGCTGGCGCGGCACGTCGCGGGCCTTCGCGACCCCTCGATCCGGCACCTGCGCCGCCCCGACCAGGGCCGGCCGCTCGGCGCGCTGCGCAACGACGCGGTGGCCGCGGCGCGCGGCGACTTCGTCTGCCAATGGGACGACGACGACCTCTACGACCCGGTGCGCATCGTCATGCAGATGCTGGTCATGGCGGGCACCGACGCACGCGCCTGCTTCCTGCGGCGCTGGCTGCAGTGGACCCCCGCTTCGGGCCGCCTCGCGGTGTCGACCCGGCGCGTCTGGGAAGGCTCGCTGCTCTGCGAGAAGGCGGCGCTGCCGCCCTATCCGGAGCTCCCGCGCGGCGAGGACACGCCCGCCGTCATGGCGCTCTGCGCGCGGGTGCCGGTGGTCCATCTCGACGTGCCGCGCCTCTACGTCTACGTCGACCATGGCGGCAACACCCATGCGGGCGCCCACCATGCCCATCTGCACGCCGAGGCGACGGCCTCCTACGAGGGCGAGCGGGCCGCCGCGGTGATCGCCGAGCTGTCCCGTCGGCTGCCGCTCAAGGCCTACCACCGAGCCCGCGCGCGCATGGGCAGCACCGCCGGCGCGCGGCCCCCGCGCCCGCTGGACCTGGTCAGGGCCGAGGCGCGCGAGGCCAGCGGCCGCCGCCGCTGGACCACGGCGCAGTATCTCTGGGAGGAGGCCCTCGCGCTCGCTCCCGCCGACGAGGAAGCGCTGCTCGGCCATGCCGAGGCTCTGGCCGCCCGGCAGCACTTTCCCGAGGCGTACCGGGCATTCCTCCGGTTCTCGAAGGCGTACCCCCGCCATTCGGGCGGGCCGCTCGGCCTGCTGCGCCTGGAGTCGAACATGGGAGAGGGGAAGGCGGCGTTGCGGCGCTGCGAGGCGCTGCTGGCGCGGCGGCCCGATCTCCTCTCCGCCCACTACGAGAAGGCGCGCATCCTGCTCCATCTCGATCGGCCGGACGAGGCCGAGCGGGTCTTCGCGTCGATCGAGGCCGTCGCTCCCGGCCACGCCGCGACCGCGGCCGGCATGGCCAGCACGGCGTCGTACCGGCAGGACTGGCCGCTCGCCCTGGAGCGCTGGCGGGTCGTGTGGCAACGCTTCGCGCATCCCTCGGCGCCGATCGAGATCGTCTCGGCGCTGGTCCATCTCGAACGCCTGGAGGAGGCCGAGGCGTTCGTCGCCGGCCTCGCCGGCGATCGGCGGCTGGCCCTGCTGCGTCTGGGCGTGGCCGTGCGTCTCTGCCGCCTCATCCACGACTGGCCGCGTCTCCTCCGCCTGCTCGAGGACGCGCCGCGGCTGGTCGCCGGGGCGCCGGACATGGCGCGCCTCGAGATCGAGGCGCTCGGCGTCGCGGGACGCACCGCCGACGCGCTGGGCCGTCTCGACAGCCGCCGCCTCGGCCGCACGTCCGTCGACCAGGCGACCATCGTGGCGACGCTGGTGCGCGCCGGCAAGCGCGAGCGGCTGAGCGCCTACCTGCTCGACATCGCGAGCGGACCCGATCTCCTGAATACCTCGGTCCAGATCCTTCCCGAGCTGCTGGACTGCGTCCGTGAGCACTCCGGCGCGACGGGGGTGCATGCCGTGCTCGACCGCATCGACAACCATCGGGCGCTACGGACCCTGAAGCTCGCCAGCGTCTTCGAGCGCGATCTCGCCCGGGCGCGGGAAGCGCTGGCGGATCCCGCGACGCCGGGGGCCGGCCCGGCGGCGGACCGCACCGAGCGGCTGCTGGCTGCCCTCGCGGCGCCCGCCGCGCACACCAACCGCAGCAACGACCGGTTCGTGCGCCGTGCGATCGACCTCGTCGCGGCGATCGGGCGGCGCTATCCCGGCGCGCGCCTCGACGTCGCGACCGACCCGGCCAACGCCTTCGCCGTCGCCGACCGCATCGCTGCCGCGATCCGCGCCCGCCGGCCGTTCTGCGTCGTCCGCCTCGGCGACGGCGAGGGCAACTTCCTGCCCTACGCCGCGGAGCACGCGCGGCACCGTCGTGCCGACCAGCTGTCGATCCAGCGAATCTGGTGGCCGGCGCCGCTGCGCGACGCCGCGCAGCTCGGCGAGCTGGAGCGTCTGCTCGCCGCGGCCGTGCGCGCTGCCGACGTCATCGGCGTGCCGGACCTGTACCGTCTCGTGCGCAACTTCGCCGACGGGATACCGCCCAACCAGACGAGCCGGGGCGCGCTGGCCGTGGCCGAGCAGCTCGCCGGCGCCGTGGCGCCGCCCGAAGGCGGCGGCCTGGCCCGGCCGAGTGCGCTGGTGACGAGCTGCCACCTCAATGCGGCGCTGGCGTTCTGGCGCCTGTGGGAGCCCCTCCTGGCGGCGGCCGGGGAGTGCTCGCTGGTCTGCGGCCGCCCCGAGCTGGCGGCCGCCCTGGCCGACCGCTTCGGGCTGCGCATCCTGCGTGTGCACGAGGTGCCGCCGGAGCGCAAGTTCGCCGTCGCCCGGGCGCACCGCGCGCCGCATCACGTGGAGCGCTTCGCGGCGGTGCGTTCGGCGCTGCGCGCGACCGCGCCGGGCGAGGTCGTCCTGGTCGCGGCGGGCATCCTCGGCAAGACCTACTGCGCCGACGTCAAGGCGGCGGGCGGCATCGCCATCGATGTCGGCAGCCTCGCCGACAGCTGGTGCGGCATGGAGACCCGCAACCTGCACGACAGCGCCGCCACGCGCGCGCCCGCCGGCCTCGACCGTCTCTACGCCGCCCGGCCCGATCTCGACGTCGCCTACCCGGCGCTGCGTCCGGCCGCGTTCTTCGCCGCCGCCGCATCCTCGACCTGCACCCGGGGCGGGTAGGTGAGGCGCATGCGGCGCGGCATGCCGTCGACGCCCGGCACCTCCGGCGCCATGTTCTTCGTCCAGTCGCAGACATGGACGAGACCGATCGGCTCGTGCGGCGGCAGCGGGTCGCAGAGCCGGCCGCTCGCCGGGTCCCAGGCCGGCAGCGCCAGATGGCAGAGCCAGTTGCACCGCGCCGGCAGCGGGACGAACGGGAAGCCGCCGCGATAGACGACGAAGTTCAGCGCGAACTGCTCGACCAGCGACGTCGGGTGGCTCAGCGCGGTCTGGAGCGCGTACCAGGACCGCGTCGCACGGCGCCAGGGCGCCCAGTGGCCGGCGCCGGCGGCGAGGGCGAATGCACCGGAGTTGATGGTCGGGCGGTGGGCCATGAAGCGGGCGGTCGTGGCGCTGCCGCTCGCCGCCGCGCACCATTCCCGCATGTTCTCCCAATAGCGTCCGGCGTCACGGACGAAGGGATAGGACCGGTCGAGCTCCATCACTGCGGCCAGCGTCCCGCCGGCGGCCGTGGCGAAGAACAGCTCGACGATCTCGGGACTCTGCAGCCAGGTGTCGGCGTCGAGCCAGAGGAACAGCTCGAAGCCCGGGAACAGCTCCGGCAGAAGCGGCCGCGACGTCATCGCCTTGAGGCCCGGCCGCACGCGCTCCAGTTCGGCGCGCAGCGGGAAGTCGCCGTCCCAGACCGCGTCGACGACCAGCGCGCCACGTTCGACCAGGGTGCCGCGCTGTGCGGCGGTCAGGCCGCAGTCGAGGACGCCGAACGCCGTTCCGGCCAGGACGCCGCGGTCGCGCAGCGAGGCGTGCAGCTCGGCCAGCAGCAGGAAGTAGCGCGCATCCGCGCCGGAGACGATGATGCGCTTCACGTGCCCCGGCCGGCGGCGCTCAGGCGGCGAGGTGCCGGGCGAGCGCGCCGGCGAGGCGGCGTGAGAAGGCCGCGGGATCGGCCGGCGGCTCGCCCTCGACGATGCGGGCCTGGTCGAGCAGCAGATGGGCGACCTCGCCCAGCTCCTCGGCCGTGCCGGGCTCGGTCGCGCGCTGGGCCAGCCCCTGGATCAGGCGATGGCGAGGGTTCAGCTCCAGGATGCGCTTGGCGCGGGCGTCGATCTGGCGCGCCGCGCGCAACATGCGCTCCAGATGCATGTCGAGGTCGCCGTCATCGGCCACCAGGCATACCGGGCTGTCGGTCAGCCGCTCGGATGCGCGCACGTCCTTGACGCTGTCGCCCAGCGCCAGGCGGAACAGGGTGAGGAGCCCGTCGATCGGCCGCGCCTCGGCCGTCTGCGGCGCCGCGGCGTCCTCGGGCGCGGTGATCTTGGCGAGATCGGCGCCGCCGCGCGTCACCGAGCGGAAGGGCTTGCCGTCGAACTTGCCGATCGCCGTCGGCCAGAACTCGTCGATCGGGTCGGTCAGCAGCAGCACCTCGACGCCCTTGGCGCGGAAGCCCTCGATCTGCGGGCTGCGGGCGAGCTGCGCCTCGTCCTCGCCGTTGATGGTGTAGATCGCCTCCTGGCCGGGGCGCATGCGGGCGACATACTCGGCCAGCGACACCGGCGCGTCGCCGGCCGTCGAGCGGAAGCGCGCGAGGCCGAGCAGGGTCTCGCGCTGGTCGGTCTCCTCGTAGAGGCCTTCCTTCACGACCGGGCCGAAGTTCTTCCAGAACTCGGCATATTCCGCGGGCGCGTCGGCCGCCTTGCGGCCGATCTCCTGGAGGAGGCGCTTGACCAGGCCATGACGGATGCGGGCGAGCACGGGGTTGCGCTGCAGCATCTCGCGGCTGACGTTGAGCGGCAGGTCCTCGCTGTCGACGACGCCCCGCACGAAGCGCAGCCAGGAGGGCAGCAGCTCCTTGCAGTTGTCCGTCACGAACACGCGGCGGACGTAGAGCTTCACGTGCACCTGGCGTTCCGGATGGAACAGGTCGTAGGGGCGCGTGGACGGCACGAACAGCAGGCTCGCGTATTCCAGCGCGCCCTCGGCCCGGCCATGCAGCGTCAGCCACGGCTCGTCGAAGGCGTGGGCGACGTGGTGGTAGAATTCCTTGTACTGCTCGGCCGTGACCTCGCTCCTCGGCCGCGTCCACAGCGCCGAGGCGGCGTTGATCTGCTCCGCCTCGCCGCCGGCGACCAGCCGGATCGGCAGCGCGATGTGGTCGGAATAGGTGCGCACGATGCCGCGGATGCGCACCGGGTCGAGGTAGTCGCGGGCGTCCTCCTTGAGGTGCAGGACGATGGCGGTGCCGCGGGCCGGGGCGTCGGGCGCCTCGGCGACGGTGAACTCGCCCTTGCCGTCGGACCGCCATAGCCAGCCCTCGGCCTCGCCGGCCCGGCGCGAGCGCACCTCGACATGGTCGGCGACCATGAAGGACGAGTAGAAGCCGACGCCGAACTGGCCGATCAGCCCGCCGCCGTCGTCGGCCTTCTTGTCCATCTCCGCGAGGAAGGCCGCCGTCCCGGAGCGGGCGATGGTGCCGAGATTCCCGATCAGCTCGTCGCGGCCCATGCCGATGCCGGTGTCGGCCACGGTCAGCGTGCCGGCCGCCTTGTCCGGGACGATCCGCACCTCGTAGGGGGTGTCGCCGGCGAGCGCGGTGTCCGTCAGCGCCCGGTAGCGCAGCTTGTCGCACGCGTCGGACGCGTTCGAGATCAGCTCCCGCAGGAAGACGTCGCGGTTGGAGTAGAGGGAGTGGGCGACGATGTCGAGAAGTCGGCCCACCTCGGCCTGGAAGGAGAGCTTTTCCTCGCTCATGTCGGCGTGACCCGGTCGTGGCG
>JADZBA010000001.1 GCA_020852355.1 Alphaproteobacteria bacterium | reverse complement strand
CTTTCGTCGCCGGCGCCGCCTTCACCGCGATCGCGCTGGCCGGACTTGTCGCCATGCGGGAGCGGATCGGCGGGCGCGACCACCTCGCCTGAGGATCGGTGCAGTGCCCGCCGTCGCCTACCCCGCCGCCCGGAAGGCCCGGTCCGTCGCCGCGTCGGCGGGATGGAGCGTCTCGATCCGCAGCTCCTGCAGCGTGATGTCCTGGGCGGTGCCGAGCGTGGCGATGGTGCTGAGGAAGCGCAGCGTGGCGCCCGGAGCCGCGAGAATCACTGGGACGACGAGGCCGGCCGCGCCGGCGGCGTCGAGCTCGGGCAGGGGCGGCACTCCGGGATAGGCCAGGGCCTCGGTCAGCAGGGCGCGGCGCGCCGGGTCGCCGTCGCGGGCGATCTCGCGGCGGACGCGGCCGAGGATGGCGCGCGCCACCTCCTCCCAGTTGCCCAGCGCGTTGCGATAGCCCTGCGGATGGGCCAGCAGGCGCAGCAGGTTGGGGCGCGGCGCGGGCAGCAGGACGAGCGGCACCACGGGCGGCGCGCGCAGCGCGTCC
The DNA here is from genome assembly GCA_020852355.1 of Alphaproteobacteria bacterium. Lineage (GTDB taxonomy): Bacteria > Pseudomonadota > Alphaproteobacteria > ATCC43930 > Allostellaceae > Allostella. Next base: position 4,120 of record JADZBA010000001.1, on the reverse strand, counting down.
GGTCCGCAGCCGTTCACCGCGGCGGCGTAGGCCGCATTGGCCATGACGATGTCCCAGCGCGCGTCGAGCGCCACGCCGGGAAACGGCGCGTGCCGGTCGAGGATCATGCGCAGCGCCGTCAGCACCTCGGCCATGGCCGGCGCGTCGAGCGGCGTCTCGCGGAAGACCGGCGCGAACCCTGCCGCCAGCAGCACCTCGTTGCGCGCCCGCTGCGGCACCGCCAGGGCGGAGCAGAGGCGCAGCACCATGTCCCGGCTGGGGCGCGCCCGGCCGCTCTCGACGAAGCTGAGATGGCGGGTCGACACGCCGCTCTCGCCGGCGAGGTCGAGCTGGCTCATGCGGCGCTGGCGGCGCCAGCGCGCGAGCAGGGTGCCGACGGGTGGCGCGGCGCCGGGATCGGTGCGCATCGTCATGGCGAAACCCTACCCCGCGCCGTCCCGCACCTTCCATTACCCGCGAGGTAACGGCGGCCCGGGCGGCGGGTCGTCGAGGGGCGTCGCCGCGATATCCGCGACGCCGCGCCACGCGCGCTTCAGCGCGAACAGCTTGCGGTCGCGCTCGCGGAACAGCTCGGCGGCCCCGCGGCCGCCGTAGTCGTAGTAGCCGGCACCCGCATCGACGCCGGTGCGGCCGGCATCGACCAGGCGCTCCAGCGTGGCACAGCGCCCGGTCGCGACGGGCGGCGTATAGGAGCGGTTGGCGAGGATCTTGCGCGACAGCGCGAGGCCGGTGAAGTCGGCCTTCATGAGATGGCCCATCAGCGCCATGCGCAGCGCCAGGCCGTGGCGGATCGATTCGTCGATGTCGGCCGCGCTCGCCACGCCGGCGTCGAGCAGCGCGTTCACCTCCAGCGAGATCGCCGCCTGGATGCGGTTGGCGATGAAGCCCGGGACGAAGCGCCGCAGCACGATCGGCCGCTTGCCGAAGCCGGCATAGAGCGCCCGGACGCGCTCCGTCACCGCCGGGTCGGTCGCCGGCCCGGGCACCACGTCGACGAGATCGACGAGGTAGGGCGGCGTGTACCAATGGGCGATCAGCGCCCGCGGCAGCCGCCGCTCCGGCACCAGCGGGAAGACGTCGAGCATGGAGGTGTTCGACGCGAGGATGGCGTCGTCGGGCGCCACGCGGTCGAGGGCGGCGAACACCTGCCGCTTGACCTCAGGATCCTCCGCCACCGCCGCGACGACGAGGCCGGCGCCGGCGGCCGCCGCGGCGAGGTCGTGGGTCGTCGTCACCGCCGCGGCGAGGCGCCCGGCGGTCCATCCGGCCGGCGCCTCGCCCGCCTCCTGCATCGTCGCCAGCGCGTCCGCCATCAGCAAGGGCGCGCGCCGCAGCGCCTCGGCGCTGACGTCGTGCAGCCGGACGGGATGGCCGCCCAGCGCATGGACCAGCGCCAGGGCATGGCCCATGGTGCCGGCGCCGATCACGGCGACCGGCATGGTGGCATCGGTCATTGCGCCTGCCCCCTCACTGCGGCGTCCAGCCCGGCGGCGCGCGCGCCGCCGGGTCGGTCGCGACGTCGATCACCGCCGGCCGGCCGGCCGCGAGCGCGGCGGCGAAGGCATCGGCGAAGTCGCCGGCCTTCTCGACCCGCACGCCGAAGCAATCCATCGACCGGGCGATGCCGGCGAAGTCGGTCGGGCGGAACACGTAGATCTCGTCCTTGTTGCCGTTGCGGCCCTCGTAGGCGGCCTCGATGCTGCGCGCGCCCTGGGCGAGGCAGCCGTTGTTGTTGACGATGGTGACCGTGTCGATGCCGTGCCGGCGCGCCGTCTCCAGCTCGGCCATGTGGTACATGAAGCCGCCGTCGCCGGTGAAGCACACGACCGGCCGATCGGGCGCGGCGCACTTCGCCCCCATCGCCCCGGGAAAGCCCCAGCCGAGCGAGCCTGCGGCGCGCAGGTAGCGCTGGTGCCGCGAGCGCAGCGCGACCAGCGTGCCGCTCCACTGCGAGGAGTAGCCGGTGTCGGCGACCAGCACGGCATCCTCGGGGAGCGCACGCGTCAGCTCGGCGCAGAGCCGCTCGGGCCGGATCGGCGTGGTGTCGGCGCGCAGCGCGTCGGCGGTCCCGGCGCGCCATTCGGCGACCAGGGCGGCGGCGCGGCCGGCCCAGGCGCGGTCGGCGCGGGCCGTCACCGCGGCCGCCAACTGCCGGACGCCGGCGCGCACGTCGGCCTGCAGGCCGATGGTGCCGGGATAGGAGCGGCCGAGCTCGACCGGGTCGGGGTCGACCTGGACGACGGCGACGCCCGGCGTCGGCAGCGTCCAGTTGTTGGTCACCTGGTCGCCGGTGTCACAGCCGAGGAACAGCACGAGGTCGGCCTCGGCGACGATGCGGTTGGCGCAGCTCCGCGAATAGGTGCCGACGATGCCGCCGTTCAGGGGATGGTCCTCGACCATCACCGCCTTGGCGTCGAGCGCCGCCACCACCGGTGCCGCCAGCCGCTCGGCGAGCGCGACCACCGCCGCCTCCGCGCCGGCGACCATGGCGCCGGCGCCGACCATCAGCACCGGCCGATGGGCGGCGTCGATGGCGGCGGCGGCGACGGCCAGCATTTCCGGATCACCGGGCGGGCGGAAGGCGGGCACGCGGGCGAACCAGCGCTCGGGCAGCGCCGCGACCGGGCAGTCGGCCGCCGCCGTCGCGTCGCCGGTCATGCCGGCGATGTCGAGATGGGCGGGGCCCGGCCGCCCGGTGGTGGCGACGCGGAACGCCTGGCGCAGCAGGATCGGCAGCTGCGCCGACTCGTCGACGCGCGCCGTCATCTTGGTCACAGCCGAGAACAGCGGCTCGTGCGGGATCTCCTGGTAGGCGTTGCGGTACTGCTCGATCGGCAGCTTGCGCCCGGTCAGCGCCACCACGCTCGACTGGCCGAGCCAGGCGTCCTGCAGGCCGGCCGCGAGGTTGGCGGCACCCACCGACTGGGCCATGCACAGCGCCGGCCGCCGGGCGGTGCGCGAATAGCCGTCGGCCATGTAGGCGGCGGCCTTCTCGGAATGGGTGAGGACGCGGCGGATGCCGACCGCCTCCATCTCGACCAGGGCGCGGCGCAGCACGGCGTCGACGAAGAAGACGTGGTCGATGCCGCAGGCGGCGGCGCTCTCCGCGATGTAGCGCCCGCCCTTCATGGATCCGATCGTTGCCACCCTCGATCTCCTCGCGGTTTCCGCCCGCCGGCACAGAACCCGCATGCGGCCCCCGGTGCCGTCAAGAGCGGCCGGCCTCGGTTACGCCCGAGGTAATTGCCGGTCGGCGGGGTGGTGCCGATCCTGCGGCCATATACCCGCTTCCCGGGGAATGCCACCATGACGAGCGTCGCCGCCATGCCCGATTCATTGCCGCAATCGCCTTCCCCGCCGCCCGAGCTGGCGCCGCGCACGCGGCGCATCCTCGAAGGTCCGGTCGTCGCGACCCTGCTGCGCCTCGCCCTGCCCAATCTCGGCGAGGCGGCGGCGCGCATCGCCTTCGTCAGCTTCGACGCGGTGTTCGTCGGCTGGATCGGCACGGACGCGCTGGCCGGCGTCTCGCTCGCCTTCCCGATCTTCCTCCTGATGCAGATGACCTCGGCGAGCGGCATCGGCGCCGGCGTCAACGGCGCGGTCGCCCGCGCCATGGGGGCGGGGCGGCGCGACGACGCCGCCGCGATCGCCTTCCACGCCTGCGTGCTGGCGCTCGCCATCGCCGGCTGCTTCACCGTCCTGATGCTGCTCGCCGGCCCCGCCATCTACCGCGCCCTCGGAGCCGTGGGCGGCGGGCTGGACGCCGCCGTCACCTACTCCGCGCTGGTCTTCGGCGGCGTCGTCGCGGTGTGGTCGATGAACCTGCTGGCGAACGTCGTGCGCGGCCTCGGCAACATGCTGGTGCCGGCCACGGCCATCGTCGTCGGCGAGGCGGTCCATCTGGCGCTGTCGCCGACGTTGATCCTGGGGCTGGGCCCGGTGCCGGCACTCGGGGTGGCGGGGGCGGCGATCGCCGTCGTCGCCTCCTACGCAGCGGGCACGGCGGTCCTGCTGGCGCACCTGCTGTCCGGCCGGGCGGAGATCCGGCTGGCGCCGTGCCGGCTGCGCCGGGCGCCGTTCAGGGCCATCCTCGGGGTCGGCGTCCCCGCCGCCCTCAACG